>CAZIWR010000043.1:0-16327 GCA_964542805.1 uncultured Acidobacteriaceae bacterium | reverse complement strand
CACTCCCACGAGATTGCCAAGCTGATCGGCTCGCCCCCGGGCTACCTCGGACACCGCGAGACGCATCCGCTGATCACGCAAGAGACGCTCTCGCAGTATCACACCGAGGACCAAAAGCTGAGCCTGCTGCTCTTCGACGAAATTGAAAAGGCCTCCGACGCCCTGTGGCAATTGCTGCTGGGCATCCTCGACAAGGCCACGCTGACGCTCGGCGATAACCGCCGCGTGGACCTTTCGCAGACGCTCATCTTCATGACCTCCAACCTCGGCGGCAGCGAAATCAGCACGCTGATGACCGGCGGCCTGGGATTTGTCCAGCCGTCCGACAAGCCCTCGGACGCAATGGATACCAAAGTGGAGCGCACGGCAACCGAAGCGGCGAAGCGCAAGTTTTCGCCGGAGTTCATGAACCGCATCGACAAGGTGGTGGTGTTCCACCCGCTGCGCCCAGCGCAGCTCGAGCAGGTGCTGGATATCGAGTTGGACCTGGTGCAACGGCGCGTGCTGGACACCGCGCGCGGCCAGTTCGTGTTTCGCCTCACGCGCCCCGCGCGGGAATTCCTGCTGCGCGAAGGCACGGACATCAAGTACGGCGCGCGGCACCTGAAACGCGCCATCGAGCGGAACGTGGTTTATCCACTGGCCAATCTGCTCTCCACCGGACAAATCATGGTGGGGGACATTCTCTCGATTGATTGGGACCCCGTCACGCGGCAGCTTTGCTTTGCTCGCACCGGCGAAAGCGCGCTGGTGCCGCTCGCGCCGCCAGCCCCGGTGCTCGCCGCGCAGGCCATTTCGGCGCGGGGCGGGCGCGCCATCGAAATCCCTGCGCAGGCCAACGCGCGCGAAGCTCAGCCGCCTGCGGCTGCATCGGCGCCGCTCTCTCCTGCGCCGGTTGCATCCCGCCGGCGTCACGATTCCCAAAAGTAATTTCAGAGGCGGGACGCGCTGATTCCAAGCTCGGAGTCAGCGCGCCTCTGCGTTTTCTCCCTCCTGTGCGATAATTCTTATTGTTAAAAGTTCAGCTCGCGGACAACTGGCGACCCTTGCGGCGCCGCCATCATCTAAGCGATTGAGCCGGGAGCCCAGTCGGTTCGCTCGGGTGCCGCAAACGAAACTTGGAAACAGGGAGACGAAGATGAGCAACAATCGCGCATGCAGCAACGCGGCGCGGCGACTGGCGCGCTCGAGAGTGCAGCAGGCGGTTGCCATGGCCCTGGTAATGACTTTAGCCTGGGCGCCGGTGGCACAGGCCGAGCGCACGCACTTTAAGCCCGGGTGGAATCTGTTTTCTCCAGCGCAGGATGTGGAGATGGGTCGTCAGGTGGCACAAGACGCCGAGCGGCAACTGGCCATCGTCAACGACTCGCGCATTGAGAATTATCTGAACACGCTCGGCCGGCGACTGGCCGCAAAGGCTCCCGGCGAGAAATATCCTTATCAATTCAAGCTGGTCAACGATCGCGCCATCAACGCCTTTTGCCTGCCGGGCGGATTCGTGTACGTGAATCGCGGGGTAATTGAAAACGCGGACAACGAAGCGCAGCTTGCCGGCGTGATGGCCCACGAAATTTCCCACGCCGCGCTGCGCCACGGCACCAACCAGGCCTCCAAGGCTTACGCGGCGCAAGTGCCTTTGGCTCTCCTCGGAGGCATGCTGGGCAGCAATTCGATTGGCGCGGTCCTGACACAACTGGGCGCCGGGTTCGCCGCCAATTCAATTCTGCTGAAATACTCCCGCGATGCGGAGACTCAGGCGGACCTGATGGGCGCACAGATTGTGTACGACGCCGGCTACGACCCGCGCGGTATGCCGCAGTTTTTTGAAAAGCTGCAAGCGCAGTCGAAAGGCGGAGGAATGCCGCAGTGGCTGAGCAGCCACCCCAACCCGGAAAATCGTGTCGGCGGGGTCAACAGTGAAATCGAAAAACTTGGCGGCGCGCCGCCCAGATTCAAAACCGATTCACCGGAATTCCGTTCCATCCGCGCCATGGTGCTGGCGCTGCCGGCACCCGCGAAGGGAAGCGCGCCTGCGTCAAGCGACAGCCGCGGTACCGGACAGTCCGGACGCCCGGAGCTTCCTTCCACGCGTTACCAGAGCTTTCAGAACAGCTTGCTGCGCATGTCCTACCCGGATAACTGGAAGTCCTACGGGCAGCAAGGCGCGGTGACGTTTGCGCCGGAAGGCGGCATCATGGACGACGGGCGCGGCAACGCCGCCCTGGCTTATGGCGTCATCGTCAACATTTTCGAAGCGAACAAGGATCGCTACGGTCAGGTGTCGCTCGAGGATGCCACCAATCAATTGATTAATGATCTGCGTCATTCCAATCCAGCCATGCGCATCGCGAGGCAACGAGAGCGTGTGCGCGTCGGCGGGCAGCGCGCGCTCTCCACTTATCTGACGAATGATTCTCCCACCGGCGGCAAGGAAGACCTCTGGCTGGTCACCGTGCTCCGCCCGGACGGGCTGGTCTATTTCGTCAGCGTCGCGCCGGAACGCGATTACGACAACTTCGACCAGACATTTCAAAACATGCTCAGCTCGGTGCGCTTCCCGCGGTAGCGCAAAATAGAAAATAGAAAAGCATAGCGGATGGGTGCCGAATTATGGCTTCCACCGCAGGATAGGCTTGCGCGCGGCGGAGACTTCGTCCAGGCGGCCGACGCGCGTGGTGTGCGGCGCGGTCTTCACTAACTCCGGCGTCGTCGCGGCTTCTTCGGCAATCGAGCGCATGGCGTCAATGAACTGGTCGCATTCTTCCTTGGACTCGGATTCCGTGGGCTCAATCATCAGCGCGCCGTGGACGATAAGCGGAAACGCAGTGGTGTAGGGATGAAAGCCGTAGTCAATCAGGCGTTTGGCGATGTCCATGGTGCTCACGCCGTTCTTTTTTTGCCGCGCGTCGCTGAAGACCACTTCGTGCATGCAGGGAAGCTTGTAGGGCAGCTCGTACACGTCTTCGAGCTTTTTGCGAATGTAATTCGCATTCAACACAGCATCTTCTGAGGCCTGCCGCATTCCCGGACCGTAGGCCAGCGCGTAGGCCAGCGCACGCACCAGCACGCCGAAATTCCCATAAAACGCTTTCACGCGCCCGATGGACTTCGGGCGATTGTAGTCGTACGCCAGCTTTCCGTCTTTCTCGATCACAACGGGTGTCGGCATGAACGGTTCGAGAATCTTCTTCATAGCCACGGGCCCCGCGCCGGGCCCACCGCCGCCGTGCGGCGTGGAAAACGTTTTGTGCAGGTTCAGGTGCATCACGTCCACGCCGAAATCACCCGGGCGGGCAATGCCTGTGAGCGCATTCATATTTGCGCCGTCCATATACAGCAGCGCGCCCTTGGCGTGCAGGATTTTTGCAATCTCGCTGATGTTGCGCTCAAAAATTCCCAGCGTGTTGGGGTTGGTAACCATCAGCGCGGCGACGTCTTCGGTGACGATTTCCGCGAGGCGCGCCATGTCAATGCCACCGTTGGCGTCCGATTTGACGTTTTCAACCGCATAGCCGGCGATGACCGCGGTAGCCGGGTTCGTCCCGTGCGCGGAATCGGGGATCAATACTTTTTTGCGCGGATTGCCCTGGCTTTCGAGATAGGCGCGAATCAGGAGCAGGCCCGTCAGTTCACCTTGCGCGCCGGCGGCGGGCTGGAGCGTCACCGCGTCCATGCCGGTGACTTCCATCAAAATGTTTTCGAGCGTCTTCAGGATGCGCAGGCATCCCTGCGAAAGCTCCACGGGCTGGTAGGGGTGCTCGCTGGCAATGCCGTCCAGTTGAGCCACGAATTCGTTGACCCGTGGGTTGTACTTCATCGTGCACGACCCGAGCGGGTACATTCCGTAGTCAATTGCGTAGTTCCATGTGGAAATGCGCGTGAAGTGCCGCACGGCTTCGATTTCGCTGACTTCCGGAAAGCCCTCGACGCCCGTGCGCACGTATTCCGCGCCCAGCGCTTTCGCCGCGTCCGCGGTCGGCACGTCGAGCGGTGGCAGCTCCATGCCGCGCTTGCCCGGCGAGGATTTTTCGAAAATCAGCCCTTCATTCTGGCTGACGTGGCGTCCCGCTTTTTTGATCCTGTCGCTCATTCGTGGATTGAACCTCTACAGTTTCACACCGGTACTTTCAGTGCGCGGTCTATGCCCTCGACCAGCCGCGTGATTTCTTCGCGCGTGGTCGTCTCCGTCACGCACACCAGGCCGCGCTTGGTCAGTTCCGGGTAAAAGCGCCCCAGCGCCATCGGGCCGATGATTTTGTTTTTCAGCAGATCGGCGTCAATCATTTTCACCGAACGCGGAAACTCCATCACGAACTCATTGAACACGGGGCCGCTGAAGGCGCGCCGCACGCCGGAAATGGTCTCGAGTTGCGCCAGCGCAAATTGCGCCTTGGCGACATTCTGCTCCGCTTGTTCGCGCAAACCCTGTTTGCCGAGCAGGCAAAGATGAATCGTCGCCGCCAGCGCGCACAGCGCCTGATTGGTGCAGATGTTGGACGTGGCCTTCTCGCGGCGGATGTGCTGCTCGCGCGTGGCCAGCGTGAGGACGAATCCCCGGCGGCCCTGGTTGTCCGTGGTTTGTCCAGCAAGACGCCCGGGCATTTGACGGACGAATTTGTCTTTCGTTGCAATCACGCCGGCATACGGCCCGCCGTAGCTGGGCGGCAGACCAAAGCTCTGCGCTTCCATGGCGATGATGTCGGCGTCCACGGGAGGCCGCGCGATGCCCAGTGACACCGCTTCGGCAATCCCCACCACCAGCAGCGCGCCGCAGCCATGCGCAATTTCCGCCAGCGCCGGAATCTGTTCCAGCACTCCGAAGAAATTAGGAGATTGCACCACCACGGCGGCGACCTGGTCGCTCGCAGCCTTGCGCACAGCGTCGAAATCTGCCTGGCCGCTCGCGGTGAAGCTGAACTCTTCCACGCGCAGCCCGGTGTTTTTCGCGTAGGTGCCCAGCACCTGGCGATACTCGGGATGGACGGAACGCGCGATGAGCACGCGCTGGCGTCCGGTAAGCCGCTCGGCCATGAGCACTGCTTCGGTCAGCGCCGTGGAGCCGTCGTACATCGATGCGTTAGCCACTTCCTGCCCGGTGAGCTGGCACATCAGCGTTTGAAACTCAAAAATCGCCTGCAACGTGCCCTGGCTGATCTCCGCCTGGTAGGGCGTGTAGGAGGTCAGAAACTCGCCGCGCTGCAAGAGTGCGTCGGCCACCACGGAGCGGTGATGGTGATAGACGCCCGCGCCCAGAAACGACGTGTAGCCGCGCGAATTTTCCGCCGCGCGGCCGCGGAAGTACTCGATGATTTCCATTTCCGAGAGCGGGCCCGGAACGGCGAGCGGGCGCTTCAGCCGGAACGCCTCGGGAATGGCCTGGAATAATTGTTCGAAGGAATCGAAGCCGGCAGCACGCAGCATCTCGCGCCGCTCGGAATCACTTTTCGGGAGGTAGCGCATCAGGCCGAGGTTTCCTTCTGCTTCTCCGCGATGTACGCCTGGTAGGCGGCGGCATCCATCAGGGAATTCACCTCGGAGGGATTGGCAAGCTTGATCTTGATGAGCCACGCGGCGCCGTGCGGGTCTTGATTGATCTTCTCCGGCTCGTTGCCGAGCACGGTATTGATTTCGGCGACCTCGCCGGAAACCGGCGAATAAATCTCACTGACCGCCTTGACGGATTCCACGGTGCCAAACGACTGCCCGGCGGCAATCTTCGCGCCGATCTTGGGCAGCTCGACGAACACCACGTCGCCCAGCTCGTGCTGCGCGTAGTCGGTAATGCCGACGGTGCCCATCGCGCCTTCCAGTTTGATCCACTCGTGCTCTTTTGTGTAGCGGCAGTCTGCTGGAACCATTGTCGCTCCTCGTGAGTGCGCCCGTGGAGTTTACTTCGGGCGCTTGTAGAACGGCAGCGGCACGATGCGCGCCGCGGCCTGGTGACTGCGAATGCCAATCTGAATTTGCGTTCCTACTGCGCTGAGCGCCGGCGGCACATAGGCCATGCCGATGTTCTTGCCCAGAAACGGCGCGGGCGAGCCGCTGGTGACGTGTCCTACCTTCTCGCCGTTTTGCAGCACCGGGCAGCCGTCGCGCGCAATCAGCTTGTCGGTCATTTCAAATCCGACGAGCGTGCGCTGTACACCTTCTTTTTGCTGTCTGGCCAGCGCCGCGCTGCCCAGGAACTCGCCCTTGTCCATTTTGCAGATCCAGCCGAGATTGGCTTCCCACACGGTGGTGTTGTCGTCAATTTCATGCCCGTAGAGGCACATGCCGGCTTCCAGGCGCAGCGTGTTGCGCGCGCCGAGCCCGCAGGGAATCAGCCCGTCGGGCTCGCCCCCGGCCAGCAGCGCAAACCACAATTTCTCGGAGTGCTCCGGGGCGAAGTAGAGTTCGAAGCCGTCCTCGCCGGTGTAACCGGAGCGCGCGATCATGCATTCCTCGCCGCACACCAACCCATGCGTAAAGTGGTAGTACTTGATGGAAGCCAGCGGCACTGGCGTGAAGCGTTGCAGGATGGCCGCGGACTTGGGCCCTTGCAGGGCAATCTGCGTGTAATATTCGCCGGCGTTTTCCACTTCCGCGCCGGTGGTGTTGTGCTGGACGATGTGCGCGAAGTCCTTGTCCTGGTTGCTGGCGTTGACGCACAGGTAGTAGTGCGTGTCGGACATTTTGTGCACGAGCAGGTCGTCCACAAACGTGCCCTTTTCCGTCATCAAGCCGGAGTAGTGGGCCTGTCCTGCGGCGAGCTTTTCCGCATTGTTGCAGGTGACTTTCTGCATCAGCTCGAGCGCGCCGGGGCCGTGGACCACAATTTCTCCCATGTGACTCACGTCGAACAAGCCGGCCGCTGTGCGCACCGCGCGATGCTCGGCCATGATGCCGGTGTATTCGACGGGCATGTCCCACCCGCCAAATTCGACCATCTTGGCCCCGAGGCGTCGGTGGGTGGCGTTCAGCGCGGTTTTTCGCAGTTCAGAGGACGGAGTCGTCACAGAAGAGTCTCAGCAATTGCGGCAAGCAGGCGAAAATAACATGCGCTCCAGAGAGTGTCAAGGAAACGCGCGGTGTCGCGGCCACGCGCGGGCAAATTGCATCTTGTCGCCGTGCAGCGCGTGGAATATAGTCGGCATGGAGGATGCCATGCGAGGCAAAGAGGTCGTCTGCTTGCAGTGCGACAAGCCCGAGCGCACGTGCACCTGCGACAAATATTGCTACATGTGCAAAGGGGAATTTGGCGTCCGGCTTTGCGAAGACGGACTCTACTATTGTCCCGATTGCCGCGAAGCGTGCGACCTCCGGGTTGCGGAGAGCCATGGCTAAGGAGCTCACCCGGGCTGAATTCCGCTTCTCTCCCGACGCGCAGATGGTCCTCGGCATCGTCGCTGCCGCGGAGCATTTCGGCCAGCGCAAGCACCTGGATGGTGCCTCCGTGCTGGCACTGATGCGTGCCGCACAGGAGGCCTGTCAGAGCACTTTCAAGTTGCTTTCCGGCGATCCCCCAACGCTCGGCGTGCTGATGACCGAGTTTGACGACCGCATTGAGATGACCATCGAGCACCAGGGCGAAGCGCTGCCGACCGCCGGCCTCGACACGTTTCTGGACGCCGAGGCCGAAGAGGCTACGCCTGGCGAGCTTTCTGGCTACATGCTGATGACGCTGGTGGACCGCGTGCAGTATCAGACGGTCGCCGGCACGCAGCGCATGACCCTGGTCAAGAACGCCCCCGCATCTTCCTCGAACAAATAAGCCCGTTTTTTTCCAGGTGGGGATTGGAATATTGTGAGGAATGGTCTGCGTGGTCTGTGAAAACCTGATGCAGACAATTTACATCTTCACTGCAAAAGTGTTTCGCCGCAGCAGGGCCTGCATCATTTCATCGGATAGATTCATCTGCACGTTCATGCGGTCGCCGCGCGGCGTCACCTTGATTTCATCGAGTGTTTTCGCCAGGTCGGGGTTATTCGGGTTTTCCTGGTAGCGGCGGTAAAGCAGCCCGGCTTGCAGCAGGGAAGCGAACAGGTTGGCGTCGTCGGGCGTTTCGCACACCGCCTGGAAGCGCGCATCGATCCCGCGATCCGCCAAAATGGAAATCGTCAAGGCGCGCATTCTAGCGATGAGCTTGGGCGCGTCCGGCAACTGCGCCGCTTCGGGCACCAGTTGCTGCATGGCCAGGCGGGTGTAGCCCCGGTCAAGCACGGCCCACACCAGCCCGTTGCCGTTCACTTCGCTAATCAGCGGATACATTTCATCGTTGCGCAGCAGGCTTTCCTCGGCGCCGAAGCGTACTTCGATCAGTTTCTCGAGGACGGCACGATGTCCAAAGGCCGCGGTGTTGGAGTCCACGAAAAAGAAGAAAATATCGCCGGGGCCCACGCCGCTGCCGAAGGCGAACAGCGTATAGCCGCGGAACTTCGCCGTGGGCAGCTTTTGCTGCTTGAAGTAGGCTTCGGCGCTTTCCGGCGCGTACTGTCCGAGCGCCACGCCGACAATCTGCTCTCCTGTTTCCGCGGTGGGCGACGTTACGGCCCACACCACTTCGTTCACCTGCCGCTCGGGGTCGATCCCCGCCGATGCAAGAAACGCTTCGAACTGCCGGAAGCGGCTGGGCAGCATCTGCTCCTTGAGTTGGGCGTACCAGGCGAACTTCCGCGCTGATTTCAGGTCCGCATAGGCGAATTCGCCGACGTCTTTGGGGAAGAGTCCGATGACGTCCGGCTGCACGGTGCCGGCCGCTGCGCGCGCGGGTGCCATCGCGGCCGCGAGTGCCAGCACTGCTGCCACCAGGAATGTTTTGTGTTTGCGCATCACTACTTTGAACCCGATTCCCGGTGCGGGGTTGTGTGCCATCTCAACCTGCCGTCACCGGACTTCCCGCGAGCCGGGCTTCCAACTCCGCCGCCTTCGCTTTCATTCGTGCCGCATACCCAGCGTCGGCCAGCGACTCTAGGTTGATAGCCACATTTTCGAGCGCGCCGCGCACGGCCGCGGCAGCCATCAGCCGCCCGACGCGCAAGTCTGAAATCATGGCCGCGCCGGAAATGGATTCCAATTGCGCGAGCCGCTCATAAACGGCCAGTGCGGCTTCGGCCACCTGCATGGGTACTTCGGCCGCGCCCTTGGTGGCTTGCTGGATGGCTTCTGCGCGCTTGGCCTGCTCGGCGGCAGATTCTTTCGGCAGCTTGAACGCGGCAAGCACAGCGTCGTACGAGGCGGCGTCGCGGTCGATGGCATTCGCGAGCCCAGCGGCAGCCGTGCGCAATTCATCGATGGCCGCGCTTAACTGGTCCACAAACGCCGCCTGCGATTTCTTTTTGCGCGAAAGCCCCGCAACCATTTGCCCCAGGCTCGCCGCCAGCGCGCCGGCCAGCGCGGAGACGCTGCCGCCGCCCGGCGTCGGCGTCGCCTCGGCCACCGCTTCGAGAAACGGCTGCGCCAGCGCCGCAAATATTCCCGGCCCCTCCTTTTCGGCGCGGGGCGCGCCAGCCAACGAAGCGGCCAGCCGGTTTTCCAGCACCTGCATCGGCGAGAAGGTTTCCAATTGGAGATAAAAATCCGCGGTGAGCTCGATGGCGCGCTTGGGAATCAGCCCGACAATTTCACTGCCCACAATGAGTACGCCGTAACGCGCCGCCTCGCGCTTCACCATCTCAAACACGCGGTGCAGCGGCGTCTGTTCGAAGTCGGTCATGTTGATGGACACCTGCGCCAGATTGCGCGCGCGCAGGTCCACGCCCATGGCCTTGGCGAAGCGCAGTCCGCCGGTAGAAAAACGGATGGCCTTGGCAATCTTTTTCGCGATTTCCACGTCGGGCGTGTTCAGGTTGATGTTGTAGGCGACCAGGAATTTCCTCGCGCCGACCACCGTCGCGCCTGCGGTGGGATGCAGCCGCGGCTCGCCCACGTCCGGCGCGCGATCGGGATTCGTCATCACTTCCTGCGCCAGGCCTTCGAACTGTCCTTTGCGGATGTTCTCAAGGTTGGTGCGCTCCGCGCGCTGCGCCGCCGCCTCGTAAAAATAAACGGGAATGCGATAGCGTTCCCAGATTTCGCGCCCGACTCTTTTCGCCAGATGCACGCAGTCTTCGATGCTCACGCCCTCGATGGGGATGAAGGGCACCACGTCGGTTGCGCCGATGCGCGGATGCGCGCCGTTGTGTTTCGTGAGGTCGATCAGCTCGAGCGCTTTGCCCACGCCACGCAGCGCCGCTTCAGCGACCGCGTCCGGTTCGCCTGCCAGAGTGATCACGCAGCGGTTGTGGTCGGAGTCCATCTCGCGATCGAGGACATAGACGCCCGCCACGGCGCGCATGGCGTCCACCAGCGCGTCCACCCTGGCGGCGTCACGCCCTTCGGAAAAATTCGGCACGCATTCAACGATTCGTCTCATGGCGTCAAATAGGTCATCCCTTTTGCATTTTCGAGGCGCCGTGAACCACCGTGCCGCGCTTCAACGTCAGCCAGCAGTGGTTCACCCCGAAATAATAAGGTATTTCGCGGTAGTCCTCCACCTCGAACACGGCGATGTCCGCGAATTTGCCAACCTCGAGCGAGCCGATGCGGTCGGCGCGGCGCAAGGAATGTGCGGCATTGATCGTAGCGGCGGCGATGGCCTCCGCGGGCGTCATGCGCATCTGCGTGCACGCCAGCGAAATAATCATCTGCATGTTCAGCGTGGGGCTGGTGCCCGGATTGAAGTCCGTGGCCAGCGCGATAATCGCGCCGGCAGCAATCAATTTGCGCGCGGGCGCGTAGTGCGTAAGCCCGAGATGGAAACAGCAGCCGGGCAGGAGCGTGCACGTTACATCGGAATTCGCAAGCGCCCGAATGTCCGCTGCGTTCACTTTTTCCAGATGATCCGCGCTGGCCGCGTGCAATTCCACTGCCAGGCGTGCGGCGCCGGTGCGGGCAATCTGCTCAGCGTGAATTCTCGGTGCCAGACCGCAGACACGGGCCGCGGTCAAGATGCGCCGCGCCTGCGCGACCGTGAAGGCTCCGCGGTCGCAGAAGACGTCGCAGAATTCCGCCAGCCCCTCCCTGGCCACGTAGGGAATCAGCTTGTGCACCAGCAGGTCGACGTACGCGTCCGGACGCTTCTTGAATTCCGGCGGCACCACGTGTGCGCCCATGAACGTCGGCACGATCTCCAGCCGCGCGTGCTTACGAAGGGCAGCAAGCACGCGTAGGATTTTCAATTCGCTGGTCGCGTCGAGACCATAGCCGCTTTTGGCTTCGACGGTGGTTGTGCCGTGCGCGGCAAAGCTGTGCAGCCAATCATGCGCGCGAGCATAAAGCGCTCCGGCTTCCGCCGTGCGCAGCTTGCGCACGGTGGAGAGAATTCCGCCGCCAGCTTTGGCGATTTGCTCGTACGTCGCGCCGGCAATGCGCCGCTCGTATTCTTCGGCGCGGTTGCCGGCAAACACGAGATGCGTGTGCGAATCCACAAACCCCGGCAGCACCACTCGTCCGCGCAGATCGAGTTTCTTCGCGCGGCGTGCATCTTTGCGGTGCTCGATTGCTTTTCGCGTGCCCAACGCCACAATCCGGCCATCGCGCACCAGCAGCGCGCCATCCCTGATCATGCCGGGGTCGCGCAGCGCCCGCCCGCGCCGTGGCACGGGCCCACGCAGCGTGAGGAGTTGTTTGCATCCGGTGATGAGCAGAGCTTCAGACATGCCGCGCCATTCTAATCGCTTCAGCCACCAGCCGCCAGCACTCGCCCTGACCGGAAGATTGATTCAGCCCGGCTTGGGGAATATCATTGTTGTGGATCGTCCGCCTACTGAGAGAGGACGCTATGCCTCAGTATCAGTTCTATTGCCCGGATTGCCGCAAAGAATTCACCCAGGTGCTCACGCTGGCGGAATACGAAAAGGGCAAGTTCAAATGCCCGAAATGCGGCAGCACTAAAGTTGAGCAGCAGTGGGCCGCGTTTACGGCCATCACCTCCAAGAAAAGCTGAGGAGAAAACGCCAGTCTTTCTGTTTGCCGCCCTGAAGGGCGCCGCTACAGGTGCGGTTTCCGCGCCGCGTTACGCGCCGGCGGGCTTGCCTTGAAATGCTGGCGCGAAGATATTTTCCGCGAACCATTCGATGGACGTCTGTGTAGTGTTCGCCGCCGAGCGTTTTTCGAGCGGCACCATGCGGCGGTCGTTGATGGCTTCGGACATTTCTATCAACCCATCGGCCACCGATTTCGAAAGCCCCATCTGCGTCAGCGCGGGCTTGGCCATGAAACCGGGAAAGGAAGTGTAGCCAAGTCCTGGTTTGCCGATGGCCGCGCCCAGCACTTTGGCCGCTTCCGCCATGGTGATGTCACGCTGGCCAAGAAGTTCACGCGTCGCGTGGCCGGTCCAATCGCGTCTCAGGAGCGCCTCCGCGGCCACAGGACCGATATCGCGTGTGGCGATCACGGGCAGGGGAACATCAGCTTTGATGACGCCGCCCATCATGCCTATGTTTTTGATCATTCCGATGAGCATCAGTAAATTTTCCATGAAGTAGGCTGGGCGCAGGCTCAACACGTTCGAGCCGGCGATACCGTTGAACATTTTCTCCACGTGATGCAGCCCGCTGACCGGCCCGCAACCCTCGGCGTTCTGCGCGCCCACGCTGCTCAGAAACACAACGTGCTTCACTCCCGCCTTGCCAATCGCACTCGCAAGCCCGCGGGCTTGCCCAAGCTGCCGCTGACGCACGTCCTCAGCTTTCATATCCGGCGGCAGCATGGCATAGACCGCCGTCGCGCCGGCGAACGCCTTAGTGAGCGCGCCTTCGTCCGTGACATCAGCAACAAACGCCTCCGCGTCCTTCGCGACGAGCGATTGCAGCCGCTCCACACTGCGGCCAATGACACGCACCTTTTCGCCCTTAGCGAGAAGCGTTTCCGCGACTACTTTTCCGGTGTTTCCCGTTGCGCCGGTGATGACGAACATGAATCTCTCCATTGAAAGGGCTTTCAGCCTGTTCACTTTGGTTGGCGAGCACGGGCTATAAGCCTGTGCTACAGCATCGGAATTTTCACGCCACTCTTGCTCGCGAACGCGATAGCCTCGGGATAGCCCGCGTCGGCGTGGCGAGCGACGCCGATGCCGGGATCATTGGTTAGCACGCGCTCGATGCGGGCAGCCATTTCCTTGGTGCCGTCGGCGACGATCACTTGTCCCGCATGCTGCGAGTAGCCGATGCCCACGCCGCCGCCATTGTGAATGCTGACCCAGCTCGCGCCGCTGGCGGTATTGAGCAGGGCATTGAGCAGCGCCCAATCGGCCACAGCGTCCGAGCCATCGCGCATTTTTTCCGTTTCGCGGAAGGGCGAGGCCACCGAGCCGCAATCCAAATGGTCGCGCCCGATGACAATGGGCGCCTTCAGCTCGCCGCGCGCGACGAGGTCGTTGATGGCCAGGCCGAATTTGTCGCGCTCGCCATAACCAAGCCAGCAGATGCGCGACGGCAGCCCCTGAAACTTCACGCGCTTTTGCGCGAGCTTAATCCAGCGGCAGAGAATTTCGTCGTGCGGAAACATTTCCAGCACGAGCGCGTCGGTGCGATGAATGTCCGAAGCTTCGCCGGAAAGCGCCACCCAGCGGAACGGCCCGCGGCCTTCGCAGAATAGAGGACGAATGTACTCCGGCACAAAGCCGGGGAAGTCGTAGGCGTCCTTCACGCCGTTTTCGTAAGCGAAGGTGCGGATGTTGTTGCCGTAATCAAACGTCACCGCGCCGAGTTTTTGCAGCGCGAGCATCCCACGCACATGCGCGGAAATTGCGTCGAGAGATCGCTTCTGATATTCGCCGGGATTCTTGCGCCGCAACTCGAGCGCTTGCTCGAGCGTCATGCCGTTAGGCACGTAGCCGTCGAGCGGGTCGTGCGCGCTGGTCTGATCGGTAAGCAAGTCGGGCACCACGCCGCGCTGGGCCATTTCGGGAATCAGGTCGGCGCAATTGCCCACCAGCCCCACGGACGCAGCCTCGCGCTTGCGCACGGCGTTTTTCAGAATACGCAGCGCTTCGTCGAAATTGGTGACCATCACGTCGCAGTAGCCGGTCTTCAGCCGCCGCTTGATGCGTTCGGGGTCGACGTCGATGCCGAGGAACGCGCCGCCGTTCATGGTGGCCGCGAGAGGCTGGGCGCCGCCCATGCCGCCCATGCCGCCGCTGACGACGAGTTTGCCTGCGAGGCTCCCACCGAAATGCTTTCGCGCCGCTGCGGCAAACGTTTCGTAGGTGCCTTGCAGGATTCCTTGCGTGCCGATGTAGATCCAGCTTCCCGCGGTCATCTGGCCGTACATCATCAGGCCCGCGCGTTCGAGCTCGCCGAATTTCTCCCAGTTGCTCCAGTGGCCGACGAGGTTGGCGTTAGCAATCAGCACGCGCGGCGCGTGCTCGTGCGTGCGGAAAATTCCCACCGGCTTGCCCGACTGCACCAGTAGCGTCTCGTCATTTTCGAGCCCGCGCAGAGCTGCAACAATGGCGTGAAAGCACGCCCAATTCCGCGCGGCTTTTCCCGTGCCGCCATAGACGATCAAGTCTTCCGGCTTTTCGGCGACTTCCGGGTCGAGGTTGTTCATCAGCATGCGCAGTGCGGCTTCCTGCTGCCAGCCCTTACAGGAAATTTGCGTGCCGCGTGGCGCGCGCACTGGCTGGTAGGTGACGCCGTTTTCTTCCGCCAGTTTGCTCATAGCCGTTCTCCCTGCTGCATCTTATCTCTACGGCTTTCGTTGCACAAATCACGCGGCCTACGATACAGTCAGCGCCGGAGCCATGGCCTATCCCACGCTGCCGCAGAGTTTGCTGGATTCATTGGACCGCCAGCCACCTGACAAAGGGGTGATGCTGCACAAGGTTGGCAACACGTGGGAATCCATCACCGCGCGAGAACTTTTGCGGCGCATCGCGGGACTTTCGCGCGCACTGGCGGACCTCGGCATGAAAGCGGGCGACCGCGTAGGCTTGTTCTCCACCAACCGTCCGGAATGGCACATCGCCGACTTCGCCATCGTCGGGCTCGGCGCCATCAACGTCCCCATTTATTTCAACGAAGCGCCGGAGCGAATCAGCTACATCCTGAACGACTGCGGCGCAAAGTTGGTGATCGTCTTTGGAGAGGAGCAGACGCGCCGCCTGCTCGGCTGCCGCGATCGCATTGGTGCCGTCGAGCACATCATCGCCGGTTCAGCGCCGCCGCAAACCCCGGCGGACGTGCTGCGCTATGAGTTGCTCATCTCCAGCGCCAGCGACGCGTGTGTGGCCGAGTACCGCCGCCGCGCCGCGCGGGTGACCTGCGACGACCTGGCTACCTTTATTTACACGTCCGGCACCACCGGTGTGCCCAAAGGCGTGATGCTCACGCACAGCAATGTAGTCTCCAACACGATTGATTCTTTCCAGGGGCTGAAACCGGTCGAAGGAGATATCGGGCTTTCCTTCTTGCCGCTCGCGCACGTGTATGAACGCACCGTGGACTACGGCTACCTGTTTTACGGCGTGCCCATCGCCTACGTGGCGAAGATCGAGCTACTGGCCGCGGCCTTGCGCGAAGTGCGTCCCACCATCGTGGCCGCGGTGCCGCGCGTCTTTGAAAAGGTGTACGCAAACATCAAGGTGCAGAAAAAGGCGGCTGCTGGCTTGCACGGCAGCGTCAACCGCTGGGCCGAAGATGTGGCCCGGCGCTCGGTGCCGTGGCGCGCATATGGGCATAGCGTTTCGCCGTTGCTCAAGTTGCAGTGGTACGTGGCCAACTGGTTCGTCTACTCGAAAATCAGGGACGGCATCGGCGGGCACGTGCGCGCGTTTATCTCCGGGGCCGCGCCGCTGGCCAAAGAACTTCTGGAATTTTTCTGGTCGGTGGATATCCGCGTGTATCAGGGCTATGGCCTGACGGAGACTTCGCCCATCGTCTCCTCGAGCAATCCGCAGTCTAACCGCATTGGCTCAAGCGGCCAGCCCATCCCCAACGTGGACGTGCGCATCGCCGAGGACGGCGAAATTCTGGTGAAGGGACCGTGCGTGATGAAGGGTTACTTCAACAAGTCCGCGGAAACCAGCGAAGTGCTTTCCGCCGACGGCTGGCTGCGCACCGGCGACATTGGACACCTGGATGCCGACGGTTTTCTGTACATCACCGACCGCAAAAAGGATTTGATCAAAACCGCGGCTGGAAAATTTGTCGCGCCGCAGCCCATTGAAAACTGCTTGCGCGCCAGCCCGCTCATTTCCGGCGCCGTTATCTTGGGCGACCGCCAGCGATTCATCATCGCGCTGGTTGTGCCGAACTTTGCTGCGGTGGAGACCAAGGCAAAGGAGATTGAATTAACGTTTACCTCGCC
>CAZIWR010000042.1:0-16407 GCA_964542805.1 uncultured Acidobacteriaceae bacterium | reverse complement strand
GCAGTTCTCCATATCCGCGTTTCGCGGGCTCCATTCAGGACTGGGGGTCACTTGCTCCATGTGACCGCAACCCACAGGTCGCCGATCTCTCTGTTCTCTAAGAAGAACTTCACTTCGCTGACTGGGCTGGAACGCAGGCCGATTTTCGTTAGCTTACCGACCAGTAGGTTGCCCAGCGCTGGATTCTTGGCCAAGGTATCCTTCCTTGGTCTCGAACAGCCCGCTGTCATTCTGCGCGGAGCTGGTCACAGTGGATTGCAAGCTGCCATAGTAATCATTGAAGCGGTCGTCCTCCGCGTTCTCGCGGGCATACACGCCATCGCGCAAGATTTGCGTCTTGCGGATGCTGCTCTTCAGCAACGTCAGCGTGCAGTTGACGCTGGCGTAGGGGCCGGTTACGCAGGGGATACTCACCGCTACCGTCTTGATGCGACGGAAGTAGTGACCAGGACCGTCCATGTCAAAGAGCGCTTCTGGCAGGGCAGCCGAACTCAGCCATTCTGAACTGCCGCGATCTCTTCTGCCTTTGGATCGCTCTCGGCAATCAGCGCACCGAGGTTAAGATTATTCCCATTCATACCCCAATACTAATAGCACATCTTCTACCTCCATGACCTTTTTCACCAGGTCTTCCTGCAAATTCCCGCCGCCGGGGCCGGCATGGGTCATTTTCAATTGCCATTTGACTGGCGGGCCAGTTGGCACTATCGCAACCGATGGGGAGACGTCCTTGACATCCTTTTGACTGAAATGCAAGCCGCCATATTGGTTGACCCGAACGAGCCTCATCGTGTCCGAAGTGTCCGAACCGGGAGGAGACGGTGCAGGAAGGGGAGGGTTGAGTATTACGGAATAATCCTCCGCATTCGTGCAACGCGCCAGCAACCAGATGGAATTTACCTTTAATGTTTTGCCTTCATCCCGGAACGGGAACAAACTCGGCGACATCTCCAACTCAAAGATGTTCCCATTTGTCGGGTTGGTTGGATTTAGGAAACGGTGCCACTGGGTCGGGAACTCTTGCCGCAGGTTGAACATGCGCAGGGAAGGCGTCTTACCAGCCTCCTCGAAATAGTTCCGTAAATGTGTAACGGCGCCGTTCTTGAACGGACCGGCGTCTTCCCTCGCCGTGTATTTGACGTGCAGAATGGCATCGGAAATGGTTTTGTAATCGAATTGACGCAGGGATTTTCCGAAGTCAGGGCTGTTGTCGTTGAAAAGCTCCAGCGACCACTCGCTGAGGGCACCCGCTCCTTCGAAGGGCAGATAGCGCTCGTCCCGGAAGCTCAGCTCGAACACCCCGCTGTCGTTCTGAGCGTTGCTGGCGGCGGTGGCTTTGACGGGAATATTGTTCTCGATAAAACGACCGTCATCGGCAGGCAAGCCCCGACCATCGGTGTTGTGGGGATAGCCGTTGCCGTTAGCAGTATTGATCCGAATGCTATTTTTCAGCAAGCGCAAGGTGCAGGAGATCGTGGTGTAAGGTCCCACAACGCAAGGCAGCGTCAGGCTCACTGACTTGATGCGGCGGAAGTAGTGGCCCGGGTAGTCGAGGTCGAAGATTTCTTCCGGCAGATGGAAGAAGCAGCGACCGGTTTCCCGCAGCTTCACCAACGCCAGCGGGTCGAGCAGGGCAAGCGAGATCGGTTTGGTCAGTTCAAACTCCCGCCGGTTTTGCTCCAGGTAGGCAGTTTCCAGGCGGCGCAGGTCATACTGGAGCTTTTCGCCCGAAAGCAGTCCCTTTTTCAGACTGTCCCAGTAGCCGAAATTGATGTAACTGCTGTCCTGCAAACCCAACTCGAAGCGGAAGCATCGCTCCGCTCGCTTCGCCAGATCGTACGCCAGCTTGTAGCTCTGAAAATATACCCCCGAAATCTGCCCCACTTGCCATTGGTACAGCTCCTGATTGGTGTACTTCGAGCGCATGAAGACATCGGTAGCCTTGGCGTTTTCGATTTGAAGGACGTGGTTATCAAGTTCATTCTCAGCAATGGTGATGCGCAGTTCGGCGGAAGCGATTTGGTGGTCGAGTTGGTCGAGCTCCTTTTCAGCGAGGCGCTCCTGGAGTTTCCAGTCGTCCCAGCGGCGGTCAAAACCAGCCTTGGAGGAAGCCATTGAGGCATCGTTGCCGGCAATTTGAGAGAGGAAAGAAAGCACGTCACTCGCAAGGCTTGCCGCCTGCCCCAACTCCAATCCGCCTATTTTGAATTTGGCTATTGGCGAACCACCAAAACCAGAAGCGCCGAGGTCGATCGCGGGGAGATAGGAAATAATGGAAGCGCCAAGTTTTATTCCCTGTGCAATTTCTTGTAAAGTGCGCGCTTCGCTCAATTTGTCAAGGTGCAACTTTTCTTGGGTAATGAGCCGTTCGATGTCTCGGTAGTAATTTCGTCTTGTTTCTACCACCACCTTCGATTTCTTTACTCCTTCCAGATTCTCCTTCGCCTCCTCGATTTGCTTGTCTCGCACAGTCTTCACCGCTTCCAGCAGGCGGATTTCCTGGCTTTGGCGCAGCAGGCCCAGCGCCTCGGCATCTTTCTTCTCCAGCGCGGCGAGCAATGCACTGCCGAGGGCCTTCACGTCGTTGCAGATCTCGTTGGCTTTTTGCAGCAGCACGTTGAAGCGATAGAGCGGCAGCGGGGCGTTCAGGTCGGCGAGTGCGGCGCTGATGTCCACGCCGGCGGCGACGGCTTTGACCAACGCGGCTGGATCAATCGGCGGCTCAAACAGCGCCAACTGGCGCACTACCCCCTCGATGTTCATACAGTGGCGGATTTTGTAGAGCCGGTCGGCGACGGTGTCCCAGTAACCGAGCATCTTGTCGTTCTGCGGGATGCAGAAGTATAGCATCGGCAGGGGCGCCTGATTTGCGATCATTGTCTGATTGCCAGACAGCACGGGGACGAGGTTCTCTACCTGCACCAGCGCGTTCGAAAACTTGTCGAACTCCGTTTCCAACTCGTTGAAACTCGCGACTGGCGGTTTCGCCTGGGGCGGGATTACCTTCGGGCGGGGGCCGAGGATTTCCGCCGCCAGGATGTAGAGTTGCGTCGCCTCGTTGATGCTCTCCATGCTGTCCTGACGGAAGAGGTTATCGCCCCAGGCGACGAGGTTGTCCAAATATTTCATTACCACCGTTTTCTGGTAGGCGACCGTGCGGTAGTTGGCGATGCGGTGCGGTTCGAAGGGGTTGGTACGCCAGTCGAACACCTGGTCTTCGAGGTCTTTTTTCGCCTGGGCCGAGTAGCCCGTTACACTCCTATCGCCCGCCAGCATTCGCAAAATGTTGTCAATGCGCTGCTGGACGTACTGCGGGACGGTGGTTTCGAAGAACGGCTTGGTAATCCAGTACTTCCTCATCGGTGAGCCGCCCGGCGTGGTACTTTCCACGCCGATGGGGTTGAAAATGAAGTGGTACCATTCCCTCGCCTCCTCAAACCGCTGGTTTTTGCTTAACGAGTTGGCAATCAGCAAGGGGGCGTGGAAAAACAGTTCCCAGTTGTAGGGCGAGTAGGCGCCGTCGGGCGTGAAGTCAACGACCTCCCTGGGATAATAATCTGCGTCCGAGGGGTATGCCGGCTTAACCACACCAATATTCGGCTGATAGATCTGTTCGAAGCTGAACCCGGTATTCTTCAACTGCGTCTCCCGGCTCATCAGTGCGGGTATGCCCTTGAGGGGATTGTAGACTAACTTCGCGAAGTCGCAGACAAAGGGGTGGTAGAAGTTCTTGAAGTGAAGCCGAGTGTACGGGAAAAGCGATGGCGACAATCCGACCCGGTTATAGTGGAATACCCGCATCATAAGAGCTTTCCACAGGTTTTTAAACTGCGTATCGGTGTACGGTGGTGGCGACATTTCGGGAAACTGCTGGTAGATGCCTTGCTCATCCTGATGCCGCTCAGCAGGTAGCTTGGTGGAGAGGTCGAGGCGGTCCAACGAGGTTTGTAGCTCTCCCTCGTAGGAGTCTTCCAACTGGCGGACGGCTTTCTTGATTGCCGGATAGTCGTATCTCACGCCTCCGCCCATCCCCTCTACGAGAGTGTCTGTCCAGGGCCATTGGTACGCGGGCAGTACGAAGAACGTGTGCTTTTTGTCGTTGTAGAAAAACGGCAGCCCACTGCCGACTTGTGTAACCTGCGGCTGACTAAACAACATCTGCCCATCGAGCAAAAGCTTGTCCATGTACGACAAGTGCCACGGCGGCGTCATTTTGAAAATCCACGGGGTTTCCGTCAAAACTGGCATGAGCGGATAGGAAGAGTAAGGTTTGAGGGTGAAATCATTCTTCGAGGAGTTGGAGCGGCTGTCGAGTTCCATCCATTTTAGAAATACCGGGTCGTCACCGACTGAAGCCTGTTCCGGTCGAATGGCATGGCCGAAGGAGCCCGGAAGGTTGGTCCGCTCAGGTACCCCCTTGCATCCGGAGATTTCGAAAGCGCCATTTAACTCGAACGCCGTCGGTGGGTAGTTGAACGCCGCCGGTGGGTAGTTGAAGCTATCCAGTTTGTCCTCGGCATGATTGACATCAGTCTGAGCAGCATCCAGTTTAGCTTGGGCATTATCCCGTTTAGTCTCGGCCCTATCCAGTTTAGTCTGAGCATTATCCCGTTTAGTCTCGGCCTTATCCAGGACAGTCTCGGCATAATCCAGGACAGGCTGGGTCACATCCAGGGTAGCCTGGGCCTGCGCCAGGCCAGCCTGGGGAGCATACAGGGCAGCCTTGGCCAAAACCAGGGCATTATTCTGGGCCCAGATCTCGTATTCATCCCGGTCCTTCAGGGCCTTATCCAGTTTAGTCTGGGCCTCATTCCGTTTAGCCTGGGCAGCATCCAGATTAGTCTGGGCCTCATTCCGTTTAGCCTGGGCAGCATCCAGATTAGTCTGAAAAAAATCCCGGACAGCCTGGGCCTCATTCCGTTTAGCCTGGGCCTTATCCAGGGCAGCCTGGGGAGCATACAGGGCAGCCTGGGGAGCATACAGGGCACCCTGGGCCTCTTTCCGTTTAGCCAGGGCATCATCCAGTGTATTCTGAGCAGCAGCTTTGTCAGCAGCGACAATAGTCTGGCTGTATCCATCGTACCTGATGCTAAAGCGCCCGTCCACCTCGCTCCTGTCGATGGCAAAGAAACGGTAATGCTTCTTGCCGATTTCGACGTAGTATGACGAGCTTTCATCAAAATCCTTTGACACTTTTTTCGGCGTCCACTTCCCCTGCCGGTACTCGCTTACTGCCATTTGCATGCGGAGCTTTTTCTTCGTCTTATCCGGCGTGAATTCACCCTTGCTTTGATTAGAGGAGGTGGGCAGCTTAACTTTGTCATTCTCGGTTTCATCAGGCACTTCCGTAAACACCGGCCAGAATAGGTACAACCGCTTATTCACCACCGCTGGAATGAGGTAATCGCCCTGGATATCCAATTCCACCTTTTCCCATGGCGTCCATTGGCGGTAGTCATAACGGCGGTAGTAGTACAGATGCGGCTCTGCCCCCGCTGTACGCCCGAAGACGTGGACAATAGTATTGTCGCCGTCGTCTTCCTGAAAGAACCCGGCAATTTCGAGCTGTGCCACGCCATCCAGTTTTTCCAGGTAGTTCGAGAACGCTGTCTCAGCGGTGTACTGGTTCATTTCGTTTTGCAGCAACTCGTTCTCCATGTCTTTGAAGAACGGGGACTTGTCTTTCTTTAGCTCCGGCTCGATCCAGTTCTCTGGCCAGAGGAATACCTTGCGGTTCGCCTCCCAAACACGATACTGGCGCATCCACTTCCACCAGCGCCAGGCACTGTCGCCGTTGGCGCCGTCGGCTTGCACGACCACGTCCGGCTCCAGTCCCATGAAGCATCGCTGCACGAATAGTTGCACTGATCCCGAAGCTTGCACCAGGCGGCTGGTGAGTTGGCAGCAAGACATCTCCACGTCGAGCAGATAGTAGGCGTACAGGTCGTTCGTGTTTTCCCATTTACCGCTTGGGGCATCGGCAGGCGGCTGGGTGAGCAGGAAGGCTACGAGGGCGTCCCGCTTGCGCTCCCGCAGGGTATCCTGAATTTCAGCACTCAACGTAAGCCAGGTCTCTGTGCCGAACTTCGAGCGCAGTAGTTCTTTGATCGTCTTCGCATGGACATCGGTCATTGCTGGGGCTGCGAACTTCTTTACCGTGTTGGCGCTGGCGTTCAAGTTATCAAGAAAGTGAAACACCCGGCGCAAACGCTCCCAACTTTCTGCCAGCAGATAGTCCATCGGATAGGCGAGGTCGAGCGAGGCGGTGAGTGCTTCCACGTCGGCAGACAGCCAGGTTTCACTCAAGCGCTGCACGTCAGTGGCGAAGCTGCTCGACAGTTCTTTAATCGCTTGCTGATAAGTGGCAATACTCGTCACGGTTGCTAGGGATGCGTGAGTCAAGAGGATTTCGCGTTGAGCGGCACTCATCAGGCCGGCGAAGCGAAGCAGCTTGTTCGGTTCGTCATACTGAATGGGAATGTTGTTGGGGGCGGAGGTGATAGCTGCGGGGAACGCAAAACCTATCGGCAAACCTTGCGCCTTTGCTGCCGCGTACGCGTCACTGTTCAATTTTTCCAGCACTTCCAACAGGGTAATTTCGGTCTCCTGTAGGGTGTCCCGCATTTTGAGCAAACGGCTGGTTCTCAAAAATTTCTCCAACGAAGCAATCGCCCCAGCATCATCCAGAGGCAGCGCCAGGAAATCGAGTAGTTGCGCCCCGGCGGTCAGGCCGATGATTTTTTCCAATTCCGCCAACGTGATTTTACGTTTTTTCCAAATCGCAGCGACCCGGTTCGCCCAAAACCAGCCATCGAACGTGGTCTTCAAAACAACGTTTAGCGGGTCGTATGACACTACCGCGCCCGCGGCAGCAAAATCGCCAGTCAGGTACGTCATCAGCGTTTTTGAACCGGGCAGCACAGCATACTGCGTCAGCAGGCGGCGGGTCAGCGCCTCGGTTAGCCCCAATTGGGCGCTGCTTTCCTGCACAACAGCATTTTCAGCCGAGGTTGCCGACAGGTAGTTGAGGGCCTTTTTTGCAGCGTTTGCCAAGCGCTTGGCCAAGGTGTTGTTGGCGGCTTGCGTGACATCGAGGTCATTGTCCGTGAGCCAGATTCGATCATCCGACGCAACGATGAGTCCGGGCTGCGCGGCTATGACGGTTAGGGCGTTGCGATAGGCGACATCGGAAGACAGGGCCTCGAGTGCCGCTTGTTCGTCCTTACCCAGGATCCCGGCAAAGCGCAGCAAACGTCGCTCAGAATCGTAGGAAATCTTCTGCGCGAGGGCCGCATCGGGCAGCGTTTTGAAATCAACCGCAGCTGGCAGTCTTGTAAGCGGGGCAGTGAACACGGGTTCGAAGAACTTCACCGCGAGACGCGGGCTGGTAAAAAACCCCTTGATTGCATCCTGGTAGGCGGCAATTCCCGTCAAGGAGGCAAGCGACAGGAGGGTGGTTTGCTGGGCCGCTGTCATCAGTCCGCTGAAGTGCAGCATCTTTGCTGCCTTGTCGTAACTGATACGAATCCCGGTCTTGATTGCCGCGGGGAAGTCGACAAAGCCTGCCGGCAAACCTGTAACAGTCTTCTGCTGCCTTACTTCATCTTTCAGGGTGGCGATGAAAAACTGCGTCGCCGTCTCGTCCCGGGACAGCCTTTGCAGCAAGGACGTCAGCAGTGCGGTAAGGCCATCTACGTCGGTGGGCGGCGTAACAGTAAGAAACTGGTATCGCGCTGCGTCGTATTCGGCCTGGATACCTTGCAACTCCTTCCGCAGGGCGGCGAGGAAACGGGCGGCGTCGGCTTCTTTTACCGCAGCCTTCGCTGAGCGATCGGCGGCGAGCAGCCAGTTGAGTTCGTCCGGCGTAAAACCGGCGGCTTTGATCTGGTCAATTCTTTCCAAGAACTCTAGGGCAGATTTTGGGCAAGCAAAATCGGAAATATCCTGGTGGAAAATCTTCAGCAATATCTTTTGAACGTCAGCTTGCGCAAGACCGACGGCAGGGAATGGCCTGCGCACGATGATCGAGAAGCGTTTGATGTGATATTTCTTCTCCAAAAAATCTTGGGCATTGATTAGATTAGGAAAGACGGGTACGGTTTGAGGGAAAACCTTCAGTAAAATCTTCCAGTCCTCCGCCTTGAATTTCAGCAGCTTGGCCAGCCAGGCATGCCGCCAGATAAACGAGAGGTTCGTCAGCGTCAGGTCGTCTGTGATGTAGGGCGTTCCGTCGGAGGCTTTGGTCAAGCTTTTGAGGAGAACCAGGTCGGCTTCCCGTATGCCCAGGGCTGCCAGTGCAACAGGCTGGTGGGTGGGGGTGGAGATCTTTTCCACCGTCGGCCCAGGAACGTCCACCGACGCGACCTTAAAGGCCGTGTCGAGTGGATGGATGAGTCTTTTGTTCAGAAACAGGTTCTGGTAGAGGCCATCCTCCCTCTTCTCGTGTAGTTTGGTGAAACGGGTCTCGGTGTTCAAGTCGCCGAACAGGGCACAGACTTGTTCGATCGTCGTGTTCCCGCCCAGCTTGTTTCTTACCTCGCTGAAATAGAACAGATTAATCAAGAACGGCTCGTCTATGCTACCTTTACCGATGTGGGGGTGGCGAATAACCAGGTCGAGTTCCCACATTTTCCAACCCTTTAGCTTTCGCCACAGCCGCAGGAAGCGGTGAATCTGGTCGAGCTTCGCAGCGTCCAGCCCTTTGATGACTTTCTTGTCGGTGTCGCAGGAGGGGTCTTCTTTGGGGTGCTCGACGTCGCGGTTGTCCGCAGGGTGCTGGACGGCGATGTTGCCTGCCCGGTTGATGAATTTCAGGTCGAGCAAGGCGAGCAGTTCGTTGTACTCCAAGCCGGTTTTTTGGAGAAAAACCTTTACGTTTTTCAGATTACCGGGAATGGAAGACTCGCCCCAGAAAGTTTGCTGCTCGGCGTCGGTCGGCGCAGCCTTCAGGATGAGCCCGTTCTCGCTAGGATCAGCAGATTTAGCACTGATACTAATACCGAAGTATTCTGCAGCAATCTCGCCATCGGTGGGGTTGTTTGGCGCAGCCACGCCCCGAAGCGTGCGCATCAGGTCCCAGCGCTGGAGATTGGATTTTTGAAACGCGGCCCTAACCTCCTCGGCGAACAGGTCAAACGGCAGCGTGAGCGGGTACTTCGCCGCCCGCAATTTGTCGTAAGCCTTCGGATTGACATACTGGGGGTAAGCCCGCAACTCGGCGGCGCTCGCCTTTGTGTTGCGCAAAATTTCAGCGAAAAAGTCCGGGGTCGCTTTTTTCTTCAACAGGTAGGCCACTTCGTCGCCGTGTATTACCCAGCGGTTGGGGTCCTTAGGATCGACCTGCGAGAGTGAAAAGTCAGCGCCGCCGCTGCTGCTCAGTAGAAATGTTTTTAATCTCGTTTGTGTCGCACCCACCAAGGCTAAGGCTGCGGAGATAGTGGTAAGGATAGTGGTAAGGCCTGTCACTTCACGGTCGTTCTCACCCGCAGCGACCACGTCTTCCAGCACCTCGCAGACGGTGTCAATGTACGGAAACGGGGTCAGGGCGTTAGCGCAATTGAGTCCGAGATAGCCCAGGTCGGGGCGGCGGTGGAAGAGAATGTCCTTGGCCGAAGGGGCGGGGATTATCGCCTTTGGGTTTACCGCTTTACGGTCTTTGAGGAACATCAACAGGTCGGCGAAATAGGCGGCGGGGCCGAGCACCGAGCGGCAATGCTCACATTCGCACAGGTCGCCGGTTTTGAACAGATTGTTCCAGTTGGGAAAGCTTGAAAGCGCCTCGCTACCGGCACCTTCTGGTAGAGGCGCACGGCCTCCTGTTCCTTTTTGCAGAGCCTTGGGCAACGCATTGGGGTCCAGCGCAATTAGGTCGGCGACAACCGTCAGCACGGCGGCGTAAGTGTCGGCGGCGCGGTTCCATGCGAGAGTGGCACCTGCGTCGGTGAAACCAGGGCGATCCGCGTAGCGCCGCACAAATTCACTCTTGCCCATACGATAGACCTTTTGGGCGGAATGCAGGTCGTCCGCTAGCAGTGCGTCTGTCGCCTCGAAGGTGGGGGCGAGTTTGAACACCCGTTGCACCGCTTTGACCTCCAGCCTGAAGTTGTCATCCTCCGCAAGCGTTTGAAAATCAGAGTCAATGTTGTTCTTAAAAAAATCATCCACAGGCGTGTTCAGCAGCTCAAACTTTTCGTGTCCATCAAGAAATCTGCCCAACGCTTCAGCGTGACGCAGCCCGTGAGTGTCGCCGTTCTGCAACGCCCGCTCCAGCCCACCGGCGAAGGCAGTCGTCGGGAACGCCTCCCGAAATTGGCGTGCGAGCGTTTTGCCGTAAACTTCCGCTTCCGGAAATTTTATCTGCCCGGCAATTTCGCCCATTTCGATAGGCAGCTTAATGTCGCCAGCGGCGTGCTTTTCCTTAACCAAGTTCACCCACTCGCTCTCGCTCTTTTTTGCCAGTGTGCGGATTTTTTCAGGTTGGCGAACGCCAAATTCCTCCTTGAGCATTTTGACGACGGAAAAATCGCCCTGCGTCAGTTCCGCCAGATGGAAAGATGTGCGCAGGTCAGCAATCTCTTCTTTTTTGAAAGACCTGTCTTTCTCCAGCGCACCTAACAGTTCCGGCGTCAGTGCCCTGTGCTCGTTGAACAAGCGAGCGAATTTTTCCTGCTTTTCATCACCCTCAATCCCGGCATGTTCGAGCGCCAGTTTGACAAACGTGGGCTTGGCCCCCCCGCTCACCGACCGGACGGCGACAAACTTTAGAAACGCCTCGACCCAGCCGGCAACGTTCTCCCGGAAGGCTTCAGGAATTTCTTTTTGGTTGAAAGCGCGGGTAAGCGACTTGCGCACGGAAGAGGCATCGAGCGAGGAGAGAGAATCCAAAATTGCCGCCAACTGCTCCTTGAGGCTTTGATTTTCGGCGAATTGGAAAAACGAACCGCCCAGTAGGACAAACCAGAATTCCGGTTGGAGACTATGCTCTGCCAGCTTGTGCGCCAGAACGAAGCGGGCGAGGGTTTGTTTTTCAAAGCCTGTTTCGCCGGAGAGGAAACTCAGATCCTGGTGCTCTTTGTCTTCCTCCAACTCCTCCACTCTCAAGCCTTCGAGCAGGGGTGCCAGTGCCCGCCCGATTCTTTCAAACAGTGTCGGCGGCTGGAGTGCCTCGGCAGGAACGGTCAAATCCACGTTGGCGGAGGGCGGTGCGTTGAACAACACAGGCGAGGCGGCAAGCGGAGAGCCATCCGCAGCAAAGGCTTTGACGACGAGGTAGGCGCTGCCTTTTTCAGCACGGCGGAACTGCTGATCGGAATAGCGGATCTCGTATTCCCCGGCCTTGTTGGTCGTTGCTTCCCCCAGCAGCTCTTTCCTGCGCAGGTCTTTATCAAAGGCTTTTACGAGCACGCCTGCGAGCAAGCTGCCGTCGGCATCGCGAACTTCGCCTCGGACGACAAAGGTCTCTGGCTTGGCAGCGGCGGGGATATCCACCTCAATCACAACTTCAGTCTCTCCGGCTGCCACATTCCACAAGACGGAATCCTCGGTGCTTTTGATCAGCCCATCCCCGCGGAAGACCTTGAAAAAGAGATCAGGCTGCCGGTCCAGGAAAAGTTCCTTGAAGTAGGAATCCGTGAACTCTACATGGAACCTGCCTTCGGCATCGGTCGTTGCGCTGCCGACGAGATCGTTGTAGAGCAGGTCCTTGTCCCACGCCTCCACCCGCAGCCCGGCGAGCCCCTGTCGGGTCGTGTGGTCAATCACACGGCCGATGATACGAAACATTTCCTTTGCTTTCTTTGCCATTATGTTTCCTCCTCCAAGTTGCTTCTTTATAGCATACAATTAAGAAAATAGAACCGTTCCCTTTTTAATTATTCGTCGTAGGTTGGAGTGAACAACGTGAACCCCAACATTCCGCAAACCCCAACATTCAATCCCGGCGCCATCGCTAGCCACCCGGAACCCGTGGGCGTGCACAGTCGTGGCGTTGTCGTGCGATACGCAAGCTCATTCATGTTCGCCTGCCTCCAGATCAGATTCAGGCACACCACCCCAATCCTGGGGGTATGTACCCTCTACAACATACCGGTGGAATGTGGAATACGGCCAATCCTTGACACATTTCACCAGTCCATGCTTGACCGGGTTGTAATGGATGTAATCCATGTGCCCCGCGTCGTCCCGTTCGTCCCGAATCAAATGCTCCCAATATCGGCGTTGCCAGATTCCACGTTCACCCTTCATCATCCTGCTTTTGTTACGTCGCTCACCTGCCGGTATACGCCGCGAGAACCCCGCCTTGATCAACATCCATCGCGTCGGATAATCGCAATCATCCACCGGCAGCGTCCACAATGCGTGCAGGTGATCGGGCAGGATCACCATGGCGTCGATGTGAAACGGATGGCGGCGTTTCACGTCCCGCAACACCTCCCGCAGCCAATCCACATGATCGACCAGCAAGGTTCGTTTTCGTTCCGCCAGATTGACCGTGAAGAAATACGTCCCACCCGCCACCTCCGCCCGCCGATACCGCATTCATTTCACCATCCAATCGTAGGTTGGGGTGAACAACGTGAACCCCAACATTCGGCGAACCCCAACATTCAATCCCCAATGTTTGATTTAAACATTAAATCCAAGACCCGGCCGCCAATCCGATTGCGCGTAACCATGTCGTATCTCCCCGTGACATCCATCGTTGGGGTTCATTGCATTCAGCCCAACAATCCGCGAACCCCAACATTCAAATCCCAAAACCGTCACCACCAACACGGAAACCATTCGGGTGCATCCGTGGCGCCGTATTTGTTGGGGTTCCTTGGTCACCCCAACCTACGCGGGCTGTCCCGCAGGTTTGGTAATCCGCGCCCATGGTCGCCCAGCCCGTGTCGACCGGGTCAAGGATGACCAGCCTGTCGAAGTTCAGCGCCGCCACTTTCAACAGCGGAAGCGGCGCGTTCGTGAAGGAGGCGAAGGGAAAGAATATTGGCCGTTATTGTATCTCCATATCCTTATACCTAAGATCGTCGATATTGGAATTTCTTTTCATCATGTCACCAATATTGGGCTTCAGGGGTTGTATTCCTGGGTAATCCGATTTTGCACCTTCACCTAAGCGATAATTCTGGTTGACTACTCTCATGAAATCTTCTTTGTCGTGGGAACCGAAGGCGTTAAGTGCTTTTACAGATACATCCACTGCATCCGGATTATTGACATCGACATGTTCCGTTTTAGTATGAGCATCCGGATCCTGCCGATCGTAATTCTGAAACCCAAGGATGCTGCCACTGAGATCACGGTCGACGTGAGCAGGCGACCAGCTGTCCTGCAGGGTGTGAAGGATCTTTCCCATATAGTCACCCTGTTCCTTAGGTGATTTTGCACTCAAAGCGCTGTCGTACCATTCACTCAATTGATTCGAGATTGCCTGCTTAGTTTCATCCGCAGTTTCGTTTTTTGCCGACATCGAATGCCAATGAGGGTTGCCATAGTGTGACTCCAAGGTAGGATCACCAGGACTTGTGGTCTCTCGTAGATCTTTATCGGTGTAAAATTGATATGGCAGCACCTTAGGCTCAATAATAAGCTTATAAAGCGCTGCCACCTCTCCTGCAGGCGCATCTATAGACTTCACTCCTTTGATAAGGCCACGCTTAAAGTCTTCTGACTTAGGCTGAAACTCGCTTTTGTTGTATGCCTCAAATGTTATTCCTTGATGAGTTCCAGGGGAATATGAATGACGACGTTCCCCAAGAACCCCCAAATTCTTGATTGCATCCCAAGCATCTTTCGCGATTGGCCAGTAGCCATCAATGTCAATGTACATTGTCGGGTTATTCCTCACAAACATGTAAGCATTGAGATCATTCATTCTTCGATCTGGGTCACAACTGCACCACTTGCCCAACCACGGCGCGTAATACCGGGCTCCGTAGTAATACAGCCCGCTCTCCTCATCCCGCTCCTTGCCTGTATAGCGGTAGCGCTTGGCTGCAGCTTTGATGTCCTTATTCACCGCCTGATACGACGTGCTGCCGTAAGGGATGTACTCCTCATAGGAAATGATCTGCGCCTGATCGTCCAACTCCAGGCTGGCCGAGCCGAGGTGGTTGCCGAACTGGTAGCGAGTCAGAGTCTCTGGCAGGGTATTCGCCGGCACACCGGTGTCTTTGGTCTTTGTCTCCACCAAGGCAATGCGCTGCTTGTCGTCCATGAGGTGCAGCGTCTCGCGCTCCAACCGCTCCGCGCCTTGTCGCCGCCGGTAGATCTCGAAGCCGCCGAGGTAGATGCGCTCTTCGACGAGATTCGCCGATTTCTCCCACACCTTGCGCACGCGCTGTCCGGCGGCGTCATAGACGTAGTAGGCCGTGCCGCCGCCCCCCAGGTCGGTCTGGCGCAGTTGGTCCCGGTAGTCCCAATGCATGTTGGGTGCGGGATGGGCGCCGCCCAGGTGCGGCATGCGGGTCATGTTGCCGTGGGCGTCGTGGGTGTAAGTCTCGGTGCGGTTGAGTCCGTTACCCAGCGCCGTTCTACTCAGCCGGTTGCTCTGCTTGCCGGCTTCGATGAGACTTTTTTCGTTGTAATCGTAGGTACGAGTCCATTGCCCGAGGTGGTGCATAACTTTGAAGTTGCCCACCGCGTCGTATTCGTAGCGCTCGGTGTAGTTGCGCAGTGCCTGCAGGTCGTTGGGGTGGCGATGCCCGACGAAGGGGTAGTCACGGTAGTTGCCATTCGGCGGGTTGAAGTCGAAGGCCGTCTGCCCGATGTGTTCGCGGCCCTGGGCTTCGATCAGGCGGTAGAGAGCGTCGTAGGTGTAGCGGCCCGCCGGATCGACCTGTTGGCCGTGGAAGACGGTCTTGAGGGCAGCGTCTTCGACGCGGGTGAAGTTGCCGACCGGGTCGTAGGTGTAGCGCAGGCCCTGCACGACGGTCGCGTTCTGGAACAACTGCGAGACGGTGGCGTCGGGGTTGGCCGGGCGCGTGGTCTTCAGATGGATCAACCGGAAGGTGTTCTCGTCATACTCGTAAATGGTTGTGACGCCCTGCCGGGTTGGCCCTGCCCCACTTCCATATTCGATCAAGACACGCTGGCCTTTGGCGTTGTAGTTGATGTTGGTGACAAAGGGCGTGGCCGCTGCCGCGCCTCGCAGGTTCACGTCCACCTTGTCGAGCAGGTTGGCTTCATTGAAGGTGGGCCGATAGACGCTGCCGTCCGGCGAGGTGGCGGTAAGCGGCCGGTTGAGCGCGTCGTAGGTGGTACTACTGGTGAAGGTGGCCGTCTCAAGGAGCGGAGCCAGGGCGTTGGCAATGGCGGTGAGATTCAGCACCGCTGGCGAAGTGACGCTCAACAGCGGTTCCATCATCAACCAGTTAACTTGCTGTTTGTACTCAGTGGCAAGCTGCCGTTTGCTGCGCAACAAGTTGCCCTTGAAATCGTAGGCCTCGTCCACGTTGGTCTGCGTGTTCCGCGCCACGTTTATGATGACGCCCGCACCATCGAGCTGCATGAAAAGTTTGCCGCGAAGGTTGAGTTTTCGGTCTAGGAGATTAGGCTGATTCGAGTCCGGGTGCCGCTCGCCGTAAACTGTCCTTTCAGCAAGCTTCTCGGGGGCAGTTCCGGTTCGCATGAATAACCGTACAGGCCGGCGCAGCTCATCGTATTCGTGATGCACGCGATGATTGCGGCTGTCCCATCCGTAGATGGGCTTGCCCGCGACATCATTCAGCATCCACCGGGTGCCCGCCTCCATGCTCCTTTGCTTAATGCGGCTGCCGAGCATGTCGTAGTCGTAGCGCATGACGACCCGGTCTTTGGCGTCGATGACTTCGCGCTGGTTGCCTTCGATGTCGAGAATGATTCGGGTGCTATGGAACTCCTCGACGGGCGGATCGGCCGGCGGACTGTCGCTGTACTTGAACTTGTTGTGTGCGACGGTGAGGAAGGTGCGGCCGAGCGAGTCGGCGTGGGCGACGGTGGGTGTCGCCGCATGGACGGACACCTTCTCCGCCGCGCGTTTCTCGGCATCGCGGGTCTTGGGGTCAGGCCATCGCTGGTTCGCCGCTAACGCATTTGCAGGGTCGGTGCGCAACGCATGCCAGGTGGGCAGGTAGTCGACATTCGCCAGGCGGCTGAAGAAGTCGCCCACGTCGGCGTCGGTCTTGGGGTCGGCCACCAACACGGTGTCGTTGACATCGTAAGTCACCTGCCGCCACGGGTCGAAGACCACCTTCTCCCAGGTGTGGTTAGGGTGCAGGGTGGCGACCACGCGCTCGACCGGGTCGTAGAACAGGATGGGGCTGACGCCGACTTGCACACCGAACTCAAAGCGATGGGTGGCGCTGAAGAACGGCTCGTACTGGCGGACGGGCTTGCCCTTGTTGTTGAAGATGGTCCAGCCGCTGC
>CAZIWR010000041.1:0-16541 GCA_964542805.1 uncultured Acidobacteriaceae bacterium | reverse complement strand
CATGCCGTTCAATGAAAAGCATGTACTGCAGCTTCGCTGGGAGGTCTTCAACGTCACCAATACGCAACGCTTGGGCTCAGTAGATTCCGGCCGCACCGGTTTCGGCGTGGTTTCTGACCCTGCCCTGAACGGTATCACTCCGTCGCCGAATTTCTCCAACTTCACGGACATTCAGGGCAGTCCGCGGGTGATGCAAATCGGCTTCCGGTATTCGTTCTAACCTGATCCGGCCGGTCATTTGACCGGCCGCGCAGTACGCAACGTTTGAAACACGAAGGCCCCGTCCCGGATGATCGGAACGGGGCCTTCTCTTTTTGTGATTCCTGACGTCCTCCCGCTTCGTTTTTTCGTGCGATTCGACGAGCGCGCGGCGGAATTCGTTTTGCAGTATCCTTGCCGTTGCCGGGGGTACCGGATTGCACCATACGAACAGGTGGGCGATGCGAACTGCATACGTTTTTGCGATGATGCTGTGCATGAGTTCCTGGACATCGGCGGAGGCGCAAAGCACCGGGACCAGCGCGCCGCCGCTTGCGCTGATGCCTCTGCCGGCGTCGGTGCGCTTGGAGGCAGGGCGCCTGCCGCTCGACAAATCATTCCGGGTTGCGGTCACAAAGCACAGTGACGCGCGGCTGCTGCGCGGCGTCGCGCGCGCCCTACAGCGTCTGAAGGCGCGCACCGGCCTGGAGTTCGCGCATGCCATCGGCAAAGACGTTGCAGCGGCACTGGTGATCGAAGTTGCCGGCCCCGGAGAAACCGTGCAGTCCATCGCGGAGGACGAGTCGTACGCTCTCCACCTCACGGCGCAGCGGGCAACCTTGCAAGCCGGCACCGTAGTCGGCGCGCTCCGCGGCCTGGAAACATTTCTTCAGCTCGTTGCGCGCGATGCCACCGGCGCTTATTTCCCATTCGCGGAAATCGCCGACCAGCCGCGGTTCCCCTGGCGCGGGCTGCTGATTGACGTCTGCCGCCACTGGCAGCCCGTCGAAGTGCTTAAGCGCAACCTCGACGCCATGGCCGCCGTGAAGCTCAATGTTTTTCATTGGCACCTCAGCGAGGACCAGGGCTTCCGCGTGGAAAGCCTCCGCTATCCCAAGCTGCACGAGTTTGGCTCCGACGGTCTTTACTACACGCAAGAGCAGATGCGCGAGGTGGTGGCCTACGCGCGCGACCGCGGCATCCGCGTGGTGCCGGAGTTCGACATGCCCGGCCACGCCACTTCCTGGTTTGTCGGCGATGCGCGCTGGGCCACTGCGCCCGGGCCCTACGCCATCATTCGCGAGTTTGGCGTCTTCGACGCGACCTTCGACCCCACGCGCGACGACGTGTATCGCTTCCTCGACCGCTTTGTCGGCGAAATGAAGAAAATCTTTCCCGACGCCTACTGGCACATCGGCGGCGACGAAGTGAAAAGCAAGCAGTGGGACGCGAGCCCGGCCGTCGCGGCCTTCAAGAAGCGCCGCGGCCTGAAGGATAACGAAGCGCTGCAGGCCTGGTTCAATCAGCGGCTCTCGCGCATTCTCAGCAAGCACGGAAAGCGCATGGTCGGCTGGGACGAAATTCTCCATTCCGACTTGCCGAAAGACACCGTGGTGCAATCCTGGCGCGGGCAGAAGTCGCTGGGCGAAGGAGCCAAGCAGGGATTCCAGGGCATCCTCTCCGCCGGCTACTACCTCGACGCGATGCAAACTTCGGCGTTTCACTACGCGGTTGACCCTCTGCCCGCCACGAGCGACCTGGACCCCGTGCAGGCCTCGCGCATCCTCGGCGGCGAAGTGTGCATGTGGGGCGAACTGATTACACCGGAAAATATTGACGCGCGCATCTGGCCGCGTACCGCAGCCATCGCCGAGCGCCTGTGGTCGCCGCGCAGCGTGGCCGACGTGGACGATATGTACCGCCGGCTGGACGCCGTCAGCCTGCAACTCGAAGAGCTCGGCTTGACGCATCTTTCCGGGCCGGACGCCATGCTGCGCCGCCTGGCCGCCACGGACGACATCGAGCCGTTGCGCGACTTGCTGCGCCTGGTGGAACCGCTCAGCCTAGGCCAGCGCCAGCGCACGCGCCGCGCCTCACAACTCACTTCGCTCACTGCGCTCGGCGACATCGCATCGCCGGACGCGCCGATCCGCCGCGAATTGGCGGCCTTAATTGCTGTATTCTTGCGCGACGCCGCACACGATCAAAATAGCCGGCAGGCACTAGCACGTGAATTCCAGCACTGGCAGGAACTCGGCGCTGTGCTCTCGCGCCTGGCGGCGAGTTCGCCGCAGCTTCAGGACGCGCAAGGCGTGGCGGCAAACCTGGTCGAGCTGGGCGCCGCCGGCCAGGAAGCTCTGGCTATGCTTGGGGAAGGGAAGACGGCGTCCACGGAATGGACTGCCGCGAAGATCGCTCTGCTGGAACGCGCCGCGGCCCATCAAGGACTTCTCCGCCTTGCCGTCGTTCCGCCGTTTCGCGCGCTGGTAATCGCCGCCGGGGGTTCCACAATGCCCGGAATGTGATTGCGGATTTACCCCGCCGCAGAATGGGCGGGGCGTAAAGCTCCCGCTACTCACCTTGGGAATTCGCCCATTCGGCGGCCTTTCGCCCCCTTGTAATGGAAAAACCGCCCCATTTGGCGGCCTCTGGTGTAGCATGGCTATCTTTAGAACCAGTATTTCCGGCCCTGACCCGTGCAGGGGGGATTGCTGCACTTGGGGCGCCTGAGGGATCTGAACGGATGACTTGGAAGACCAAACTGCGCCGGAAGCTCATCTTCTTGCACCGGCGAACCCGCGAATACCTGTTGGTCGGCCGCGGGCTGGCGTCCACGCACCATCCCGTTCAGGTGCACATGATTTCCATCCGCCGCTGCAACCTGGCCTGCTCCTATTGCAATGAATTCGACGATTTTTCCAAGCCCGTCCCGGCGGAAGACCTCATCCGCCGCGTGGACCAGCTGGCCTCCTTCGGCACCACGCTGATTACCCTGAGCGGCGGCGAACCGCTGCTGCATCCCGAACTTGAGCGCGTGATTGCGCGCATTCGTTCGCACGGCATCATCGCCGGCATCATCACCAACGGCTACCTGCTCACCAAAGAACGCATCGAGAGCCTCAACCGCGCGCGCCTCGACCATCTCCAGATCAGCGTGGACAACGTCCAGCCGGACGACATTTCCAAGAAAAGCCTCAAGGTGCTCGACCAGAAGCTTCAGCTCCTCGCCGAGCACGCCGATTTTCACGTCAACATCAACTCGGTGCTGGGCAGCGGCGTGAACAATCCCGAGGACGCGCTGGCCGTGGCCCGCCGCGCGCAGGCGCTCAACTTCACCTCCACCGTCGGCATCATCCACGACGGCTCGGGCCAGCTCAAGCCCATCGGCCCGCGCGAGCAGGAAGTCTTCGAAGAAATCCGGCAGATGAAGAAGAGCTGCTATTCGCAGTTCAACCAGTTCCAGCGGCGCATCGCCCACGGCCTTTCCCACGAGTGGCGCTGCCGCGCCGGCTCGCGCTACCTCTATATCTGCGAGGATGGGCTGGTGCACTACTGTTCGCAGCAGCGCGGCTATCCGGGCGTTCCGCTGTTGCAGTACACCAAGCAGGACCTGCGCCGCGAATTCAACACGGCCAAATCCTGCTCGCCACGGTGCACTGTCTCCTGCGTGCAGCAAACTGCCATGCTCGACAACTGGCGCGCCCCGCAAACCCTGGTGGCCTTTCCGGAACCCGTTCGCCAGCCGGAACCCGTCGCGCTTTATCCGCCGCCCGCGTCCGACCAACTCGTCGGCATCAGCAGCCTGCAGAACGAACTGCAGGGCGATACCGACTAACGCAGAACAGGCTCCCGATCCCGAAGCCTCGGGACTCGGGACAGCCAGTCCTCCAGCAATTGATCTCTTTCTTCTCCCACTTCATTACCACTGTTGCATTGCGGGCACGCGCAGCCGCGCAGTCATTGACGCGCCCCCACCGCGGCGGTATGTTCATTCATAGCACAAGGTTTCGGGGCCGTGTGTCCGCGGCCGAGGTGCGTGTGTGACCTCGTGTGACGACACTGCTTCCGAATTCCCGTCACGGTGAATCTTCATGGCTCCATTGAAGGCCGGGCGCTACGAATTGCAGGACGAGCTGGGCCGCGGCGCTATGGGTGTGGTCTACAGGGCCTTCGACCCAATGATCGGGCGCACCGTCGCGGTAAAGACCATGAAGCTCACCGAAGAAGGCTCGGGCATGGCGCGCCCCGAATTAGTGGCGCGCTTTCAGACGGAAGCCCGCGCCGCCGGTCAGTTGGTGCACCCCAACATCGTCATCATTTATGACGCCGGCGAAACCGAAGGCCTGTACTTCATCACCATGGAGTACGTCGAAGGCCGCAGCCTGCAGTCGCTGATGGACCAGAAACAGCCGTTCCCGCTGCCGCGCGTAATGCGCATCATGGGCCAAGTCTGCTCCGCGCTGGAGTTCGCCCACCAGCGTAACGTGGTGCACCGCGACGTCAAGCCCGCCAACATCGTGCTGGCCGCCGACGACACCGTCAAAGTCACCGACTTCGGCACCGCCAAAATCCTGCAGCTCGGCACCACGCAATCCGGCACCATCGTGGGCACACCCAGTTACATGTCTCCCGAGCAGATCAAAGGAAAGCCCATCGACGGGCGCGCCGACGTTTTTTCTCTCGGCGTCATCCTCTATGAGCTGGTCACCGGCGAAAAGCCGTTTCCAGGCGAGAGCATTACCACTGTCATTTACAAAATCGTGAATGAGGAACCCATTTCCCCGCGCGAGCTGGATAGCTCCGTGCATCCCGGCCTGAGTGCGGTGGTCGCTAAGGCCCTCGCCAAGGAACCCGACGCGCGCTACCAAAGCTGCAAGGAGTTGATGCAGGACCTGCTCAACTACCGCGCCCACGGCAGCCCGGCGGGCTCGCCCGCCGACTCTGGTGCCACCGTGGTGGTTCTCGGGCGCCCGGGGCCGTCGATGCCGCCCCCGCCTCCGCCGGTGCCCGCGCCGAGCAAGACCGGTACGCTTTCTGGAATGCCCAGTTTTGTGGAGCCGTCCGCAACGCCAAGAGCACCTCTGCCTGTGCCGCCTGCTGGCAAGGACGAAGCGGCGGTGAATGTTGTCGCGCCGCGCTTGATGCCCGGCGCGTCGTCACTTCCGTCGCTCACGGCGACTTCCTATGGCGCGCCAACTCTGTCGACAGAACCGCAGCCGCAAAGTCAGAGTCGTCCGCTGCTGGTGGTCATGCTGATTGCACTTCTCGTGTTTGGTGGGTACCTCATTTGGCCCACTTTGCGAGATGTTTACTTCCGGTCGCAGCCGCCGTCCGTGACATCGCCTGCCGGCGAGCCGGTGTCGCCGCCCGAAAAAGTAGCGGAACCGCAGCCCTCAAAACCCGCTGAAGCGAAGGGCGCGGAAGCAACGAGCAAGGAATTGAAAACTGTCCCGGCAGCAGAGACGAAGGCCATCGCCCCGCCCGCGAAGAAAGCATCGTCCGCTGCTGCCGGAGTCGAGCCTGCCGTTCTGGCTTTGCGAATTGAGCGCCAGCTTGCCAAGGCCGGGCTCGCTACCCACGTGAAAGTGGAAGTGCGCGATAACGTGGTGCGCTTTACCGGCTCGCCCAATCCGCGCGAACGCCGCAGGCTGCAGCAGATGGGCAAGCAATGGGCCGTGCCCGCGGGGATTTCCGTGGAGTACGCGTTCGACGCGCTGGACGAGTCCGGCGCCGAAGTGCAGCCGAAGACCGCGCCGGGCAAGGGCGAAATCGAAGTGTTGACGGACATCAGCGGTGCGTTCGCCATTCTCATTGGGCCCGACGGCAAGAGTGACCAGTGCCGCACGCCTTGCCGCTTCGAAGACCTTGTACCCGGCCGCTACGCGCTGGAGGTCACCAAGGACGGCTACCGTACCGAAAAACGCATTGTGCAACTGGCCCGCGGCGCCATCAAACCCGTCAATATTTCATTGCAGGTGGGAGCCGCGCGGCTGGAAATCGTCAGCCGGCCGCCCGGCGCCGACATTCTCATCAATGGGCAGCGCCAGGGCCGGCAGACGCCGGCTACGGTTTCCGTTGCGCCGGGCAACTACCGCATCGGAGTGCAAAAGCCGGGTTTCGCGCTGTATGAAGAATCGGTGAAGATCAGCGCCGACGAATTGAAGAAACTCAATGTGTCGCTCGCTGAGCAGCGCAAAGGCAACGGCTGGGTGGACATTCGTTCCGTGCCGCCGGGCGCCGACATTCTGATTGACGGCACCAACACCGGGCAGAAAACGCCGGCGAGGATTGAGCTGCCCTCCGGGCAATACTCGCTGCTGCTGTATCTCGCTCCGCGCCCGGCAGTGCGCGAAACCATAAACGTGCGGCCCGGCCAGACCGTGCAGGTGTACAAAAACCTCTCGCAGTAGCCGTCTGAACTCCCCTTCGGCAAGACTTCCGATTGCACCTGGCGCCCGTTTGCATTAGCCTCTCCATTCGGAAGAACCCAGCCGCGGCGTCGCCCCTGGCGGGGCAAGTCCCTAGCGGGACAAGTAGAAGTAGGAGGAAAGATCATGCGCCGTCTTCTTGTGCCATTGGTGTTGATGATTGCCCTGTGCTTGCCGTCCATCGCGCGCGCGCAGAAAAAACCCAAGGACCCCATCCTCCAGTCCTACCTCGAGGAGCAATTTGCCGGGCTGACCAAAAAACTCGACGAGATCAGCGAACGTGTCGCCACGCTCGAAGTGGAGCTGGGCAAGCTCAAGCAGTTGCAGACGGACAGTGCAGGGGAGCTGCGAAACGCGCAGAACGCCGCGCGTAACACGGACAGCTCGCTGACGTCATTTCGCCTGAGCAATCAGCAGGACATCATTACCTTAAAGACGGATGTGGCGAAAATCCTCCAGAATGTCACCGCGCTGATGGAAGGAGCCAAAAGGGCGGAGGCGGCAGCCGCCGTCCCCGAAGCACCGAAGATTGAAGGCTACATCACCGACCCGCCGGCCGAAGGGAAGGACATCTGCACCATCAACAAGGGCTCCGCGGTGGGAGTGAAAGTAGGCATGCGCTTTCTGGTTTTCAAGGCGAGCGATGCAGCCACGCAAGTCGGCCTGGTCGAAATCACGGAAGTGCTCGATGCCAACAACTCGCGCGCCAAAATCCTGCACAGCAAGCCGGGCCTCAAGCTGGAGTTTTCCGACATCGTCCGCGCGGAGTAGGGCATGGATCAGGCATTAGGTTAGCCCCCGCAAATTGAATGATGCTGCTTCCAACTGGCGTTTGTAGCGCCGAAGTCCCCTCGTAGTACCGGTAGATTCCAGTTAACAGATTTCTCTTGACATCGCCCCCCCTCGGGACTACAAACTGCCTTAGATGTTAATTAGTCAAGGAAGGGCTACAAGATGAAATACCGCCTGCAAAGCAAATCCGTGTTTCTATGGCTTGGCATCGTTGGCATTCTGCTGGCGACAATTACATTCCGCGCAAACAGCCAACTGAAACATGCGCCGAGGAACACCGACAACATGCTCGCGACGAAAGCGAGCGATTATTCCGCCCGCTCTCGGCTAGCGAAGCCTGCAAATTTTCCAACGGGAATCCCGGCGGAATTGGCTCGTCGCCGTATCAAAGCGCGTCCTAACAATCGTTTTTATTCACCCCTCAGCAATCCCGGTAAACTCCTCCCTGTGCCGCAATACGGATGCGGGGGCGGCGGATCTGCCCCCTGCCCCGGGCAGTGCACACCAGCGTTGGAGTCAGGTGACACCCTCGAACCAATCGACCCGTGCTTGTACCCCGGTACTGGCTGTCCGATCGGCTTGCAACCCAACTTCAGCACCGGTTGTTGCGCTGGCAACAGTCCAAATTCGCCGATATTGATCGACACAGCGGGCAACGGCTTCGCGCTGACCGATCTAGATGATGGCGTCTGGTTTGACATTGATGGAGATGGTCTGCCCGAACATCTTTCTTGGACAACTCGGGGATCGGATGACGGCTGGCTTGCCCTGGATAGGAATGGAAACGGAGTCATAGACAATGGCAAAGAGCTGTTCGGTAACTTCACTCCGCAACCGGCTTCAACATCGCCGAACGGCTTCCTGGCGCTTGCGGAATACGACAAACCGCAAAACGGCGGCAATAGCGACGGCGTGATCGATGCCAGAGATGCCGTCTATGGGCAGCTTCGAGTGTGGACAGACGAAAACCACAACGGGATTTCGGAACTTGGCGAACTCCATTCGCTGGCGGACCTAGGAATTCGCGCGATGAGCCTCGACTACAAGAAATCGCATCGAAGAGATCAGTATGGTAATCATTTCCTGTATTTCGCGAGAGTCTTTGGCACCACCGGTTCAGATACCGGCCGCCTGGCTTGGGACGTGTTTCTTTTGATCCAGTAAATGCTTCGGTTTGTGCAAGAAGGAGCGAGGAGCAAAGGATTGCTTCGGGAGATAGAAATATGATGAGTCTCCGGGTTCGGATATGCGTTGGGACGTTTCTAATCGCAGTCGTTCTTGCGACGGTAGCATTCACTCGGAATCGCGCCGCTGCCGACGAGTCCCGCGGTGCTACTTTGCTGCGCCCAGAAGATCCCGGATTTGATGCGGCTCTGGATATCAAATTCCCGGGGATGCGGAGCGTGCCAGGTTTCCAAACAATCAAACCGTTGCTTGTGATTTTCGAGAATGAATCTTCGCATGATCTCATGGCATTTGTCGTTCAGTGGACGATTACAAACCAGGATGGCTCAACAACCAAGACTTTATTGCCTGTCATGCATGAGCCAAGAGGACATTGGGAACCCTCTGGCGACAAGGCAATCTTAACTGGACAGAAAAGAGTCCTGCATTCAAAAGAAACCGAATTAATTTCGCCTTTCTTTCATTGGAGCGCGTCCCAGTTTTCAGGACTCCTGTCCGTCCACGCTGTAGAAATTACGGTCTCCGACTCATTGCGAAAACCCCTTATGTTGCAATCACAAATGCAACATAATTTCGACGCGGCGCTTGATGCTGTCATATATGACGATGGATTGTTTGTAGGCGGGAATGAGTCGAAACTGTTCGAGCGATACATGGCAGAACAACTCATCCAGCGCGATGAGGGGATTTCAATCTTCAAATTGATTCGCAACGGAACCTCGGACAGTGAAATCGCAAGCAAACTGAGTCAGCAGATTCAAAAGGGCAATGCCTCTACGGGTACGGACAACCTCAGCCTTTACGATGCTGCTCGGGGCAGAACCGCCCGAAGACTGCTGGCAGAACTCCAAAGCAGCCGGGGGCGGGACGGCCTGCAAACTATGGCGGCGAGGCTTGCCCGGGCACAAGTTACTAGGCTTCGGCGGGCACTTGCCCCATGATCGGCGCGGAATTGGTGATAGCAATCTGGAGAGTGAGAGAAGGCTCTCGTTTGAATGTCGCATCTCGTTTAGCATCAAGACGAACGCAGAGGGGGGCAAGTTAATTTGCAGAGAGGAGGCTACATGATCCGAAGATGGGTTTTGAGACCGCTTGCTTTTTTGATCGGTGCCGTTCTCTGCCTCAATCCGACCCTGATCCGGGCGCAGATTGCATGTTGCGTTTCACTACCGGACTATGAATCGACCGAAGTTATTGGAACAGACCCACAAAATGCAACCGTGACGGCATTTAATCAGGTAATCGGTTCGGACAATTACACCGGTATCTCGGTTCAGGAGGTAACTGGACAAGGAGGCACAGACTCTTGTTACTGGGAGGGCAGTAGTCTTTCTCATGCAACTAATGTTGGCGATGGCATCTGGACGGTAGGCTCAGGTGATACATTGGCATATAACAACTGGGGATGGGATTACAACGGATGGGATTCACTTGCGGTACTGTATATTCAAAACTACGGTCTATTGCACTATGGAGTTCCGAACCCGTGCGCATCGATCGCTTATCAGGACATGCAGATCTGCCAGTTGGACTGGTCTACATACGGTACCAACGTTTTGACCAGCGAGGTCAGCTCGGCGGAGGTTCAAAACTGTAGACAGGAAATGGGCCATTCCTATGCGGTTTGTCAGGCAATCGGATTCCACCCATGAAGCACACTCCGAAGGGGGAAACTTAATGCACAGGAACTTCTGGGCGCTTCTAAGCGTCGCCACCGTTTGCGCAACTTTGGGAGCACAGAACATTGCGAAACGGCCTCAATTCACACAACGCGGAGTGGTCCAGCATGGCACCAACGTGGCGACGGTGCTGGCGAACCACCCGAGGCCGCTATTTCAGGCACTTTTGGCCGTCAGCGAGGAATATGGATGGGTCGTGAACTACGAAGACCCTCCCTATTCAAGTTATGACGTCGTCGATGACACAGACCCCCAGTGGCGCGCAGGGCACCCGAACGCCAAAGGTGTCACGAGGCCCGCCGGAGGAGAGTTCCGCACCACCTTTACAGAAGGACCAAACACCCTCTCTCCATCAGCGCAAGAGAAGAAGCGGATATTGAACAAGATCCTTTCGGACTACAATCAAAGCGCGAACCCCGGCAAATTCGTCATGCGCGAGCATGGTGATGGTACCTTTGCCATTGTGGGAGACCACGTACGGAATGGTGCGGGAACTGTAGTTTCAACCGGAGTGTTTCTCGATACCCCCATCTCGGTTGTTGCTGGTACACGTGACGCCCTTGCGACGATCAATCTTATTATCAAAGCGCTGACGGTTCGAACCGGCGTGAAGATAATTCCAGGCAAGATGGCGGGGAATGCACTGCGCCAAACAAAAGCCACCGTCGGGGGAGACAACGTTCCAGCCAGGACCTTCTTATTACAGACCCTGGCCGGAACAAGGCACAGGATGGTGTGGTATTTTCTGTACGATGCCGACGCCCAAATTTACGCCCTGAATGTGATCCCGGCCCAGCGGGCATACCTCGATACGTTCGGGAACAGGATCTTGGTCCCCATCGACCGCTGAATTGTCCCGACGCGATCCGCGCCCAAAAGCCACGCAAGCATGCCTGTAACTCCGCAGTTCGCCTAATGCGAGAATCGTTCCCACCCTGTAACATTTTCTCCCCAAATTCTGGCGACCCGTAACCCATAGGTCGCGCCGTCCCCTGCATTCCCTTGAAAAGACGGGCTCAACTAGCGCACGCTCTCCGGCAGCAGAAGTGCACACATCTGCCTGGGCGTATTGCCCCGGGGGCTTCCCTTGCAGGGCTAGGGAAAGTTGCTCGGCGAAATTGAGGAACCTGTGGCGCGAACGGAGTCCAGACAGGCGCATACCGAGCGCGCGGCCGCGCAAGCAGCCGGACGCTTTGTGCGTTCGCTGCACGTGCTGTTGCGTTCCGCGCGGCTGTACCAGAGAAACCATCCGCGGCTGGTGGAAAGCCTGGAAGGCGCGGAAGAATCTCTGCGCGCCGCGCATGACCATGCCGCGCCGCTGGCGATTCGCTTCGACCACGGCCGCGTTGTATTTCGCGGCCAGCCCCTCAGCGACAGCCGCGGCGAAATGAAGTCGCTCGCGGAAGATCTTTCCGGGCGCGGCGTTTCCGTGCTGGTCTTTTCCCGCGAAACAAATCTGGGCGAGCTGAATTCACTCGCCGCGCTGCTGAGCGCTTCCCGCAATGGCAACGGGCACGCCACGATGTCCTCGGAATGGCCGCACCTGCTCGAGCGGCAGCACGTCGCCGGCATTCGCATCAACGTCCTGGCGGACGAAAAAAAGGCGGACGCGGCGCTAGGCAGCTTGATCACCGCCGTACTCCAATTGGACTTGAAGAAATGGAAAGACGACGAGGTGCAGGAGCCCGGTCCGCCGGCGGCAAAATCCGTCGATGAGCTGATCCGCGTCCTGCGCTTGCTCAATACCGTGGCGAAAAATGTGCTGCGTCCCGCGCTGGCGCTTTCCCCGGACCGCAGCGAATCGCCAAAGCTGATGACCCCGGCCGAAACTCTGCGCAGTTCTTTCGAGCAGGCCAGCCGCCGCACGGTGCTGATTTTGGTTACCGCACTTCAGAACCAGGTGCCGCGCGAGGCCGAAGACCCCGAAGCATACTTTTCGCGCCTAGCCGAAAGCCAGGTGCTGCGTCTGGCCGGCGAGCAGCTTCGCGCCGAACAGGTTGACGTGCCGAACCTGCGCCCGCTGTTCGAGCGTGTGGCCCGCGAAGTGGCGGCGATGGCCGAATACCAGCCCGGCGCGGCGGTGGCCGAGTTGCGGCTGCTGCGCGTGCCGCCGTCCATCGCCCAATGGACCGAAGAAGCCGCCGTCGAAAATCTCCACCAAATGTTCTGGGAAGAGTTGCCCGCCAGGGAAAAGTCCGAAGTGCTGCGCGACCTGCACGCCTGGTGCGTGCCGGCCGATTCCCTTGCCGCGCACCTGGAGAACCTGGTGCGCAGCGGCGGCGAGCGCGAAGCGCGCCTCATCCTGCTGAACTACGTCTCCTGCCTCAATTCCAAAAACCTTGCCGCGCGGCGGGCCGTGGCGGCCGGGCTTTCCGAATTTGGCGATCTCTCCGAAGCGCTCTGGCCAAGCTTTCTGCCGGAGGAACTGAGCGGCACTGTGGTGCGCGCGCTGCTGGCGGAAACTGCGCCGGACGTCTCCGCCGTGCTCGCTTCGGTAACCAGCGGATTCGTCCGCCTCGCGCTGAAGAAAACAGATTTCGCCGAACTGGAGCGCATCCTGCTGGCCGTGGAAGCCGCGCCGCGAGCCACAAGTGCAGCCGAGGGACGCACCTCCGACGCGGACGCCGAGCGCGTGCATCTCGGCTTCCTAACGCAGAGCATCCTGCAGGAAACGAATTTCCGCCGGCTGATGGAAGTTGCGCTGGACAACCGCCCGCTGGACGAGGCACTGCCACGCATCCTCGGCCGCGACCCTACGCGCGTGCTCGATCACCTCACGGGCCTGCTGGCTGTTCCCGGTGGCGTGGAAATGCTGCCGGCCATGGCGCGGCTGATGCGCGCCATCGGCGAACCGGCCATCGGCGCGCTGGTCACGCAGGTGTTCGACCCGCGCAGCCCGCGAGCCACGGCCGCGGTGAAGCTGCTGGCAGCCACGCGCTCTGATCGCCTGGTGGAAGTCCTTGCAAGAGCGCTGCCCAGTTGGGACTGGAATTTGCAGGACATGGCCGTCTCGGAGCTCACCCGCATTCAACCCGCGGGCTTGTCGTCCGCACTGCTGGAAGCCATGCCCCATGCGCACCCGCTGGTCGTGCCCATGATGGTGGACGAAGTGGGCCTGGCCCGCGAGCTGGCCGCGATGCCGCTGCTGATGGAGATTGCCTCCGGTCAGCACGAACGCTTCCGCGACGTCTTCGTGCGCATCAAAGCCATCGAAGCGCTGGGGCGCATGGGCTCGTCGGAGGCCGCCGACCTGCTCCGCCAAATTCTTCGCACTCGCACCGGCATGATGCACGTCGAACCCGGCGGGCTTCGCGCGGCCGCTGAAGAAGCCCTTGCGTTGATCGAAAACCGCCCGTCCTCCGCGCGCGTGCGCGCAAAGTACGATGAGACCGAGCGCGTCTCCCAGGCATTTGCCGGCCAGCCGGGCACTCGGCCGCGCCGCTACCTGCGCATTCCGCTGACCGATCCCTTGCCGGCGCGCATCGTCGCCGCCAACGCCCAGGGCAGTGCGATCGCCCGTGTGCAGACGCTCAGCATGGGCGGTGCGTTCCTGGAATCCAGCCGCCGTCTGAACATCGGCGACGCGCTCACCGTGGAGATTAAGGCCGGCCTGCGCAGCTTTCAGTCCACCGCCGTGGTGCGCAACACCACCCCCGCAGGCGGCGGCGTCGAATTCGTGCACATGAAGCAAGACGACCGCGAAAAACTCCGCCGTTACATCTCTCGCTTGTCCCGAGGTTAACCGAGGGGTTTATCCCGCGGGTAAACTGGTAGCTCACGTCCCGCTTGCCCTGCGTGAAACGAAGGGCCGCACCGACTGGTTGGGGCAACTTTCGTTTGCGCTCGCTTGCCTCGGTAGTACAATTTCCACGCAGCTCAGGAGCGCTCCCATGGCCGAATCGAATTTCAAGCTCTCGCAGATTGGTGTCTTGATGCTCGGCGTGCAGGACCTCGCCAAGTCGGTGGCGTTCTACCGTGACACGCTGGGCCTGGCAGTTACGGGAGAGGTGCCCGGCGAGTTCGCCTTCCTCAGCGCGGGCAGCGTGACGCTCGGGCTGAGCGTGCCGATTGCCAAGCACACCGGTCAGGGCCCGGGCTGCACCGAAGTGGTCTTTTCCGTCCCCGATGTTACCGCTGCGTTTGAGGCGCTGAAGGGCCGCGGCGTGCAGTTCACGCAGCAGCCGCGCGTGGCCACTGGGCCGATGTGGGTGGCCAATTTCAACGACCCCGACGGCCACCATCTATCCATTTTTGGACCAAAGTCTGCCGCGTGAGCAATAGGCTCGCATAACAGGGGTCAAGTCCAGGTCACAAAAGGCATACGGCGGGAGGCCCCCAGCCTCCCGGTTCCAACCTGCAGAATCTGGAGCCCCGCTCTAAGATTCCTATTGAAATGCCCTGCATGGCTAAGGTACAAGTCTCCAGTAGCTGGTCAGGGGCGGCAGAGGTTTCATCGCCATATTGAGGTGTTCCGGCTTGCCGGGACATGGGGTGTTACCACGATACGATTTCACAGGAGAACAACAATGCGCATTCGCGAATTCGTGTGTTTGTTCGCGCTGGTGATGCTGATTGGCGCGGCCGCTATGGCCCAGGTAAACACGGTGGACCTGACGGTGGTTGTTTTTGATCCGTCCGACGCGGCCATCAAAGGCGCCAAGGTGACGGTGAAAAACGTGGCGACGTCGGCCACACGAACAGGGGAAAGCGATGACGGGGGTCGTGCGCAATTCGTCTCGCTGCCGCCGGGGCGCTACCAGGTCACCGTCGAAGCTGCCGGTTTTTCCAAGCTGGTGAATCCGGAACTCGTAATTACCATCGGCCAGTCCGCGGAGTTCCACGCGCACATGAAGATACAGACGGGCACGGATACGGTGACGGTCACCGAAGCGACGGAAATGATTGAAGTGGGCCGCACCGGCGTCGCGGAAACCGTAAGCTCCCGCCAGATCGCCAACCTGCCCATCAACGGCCGCAACTACATCAACTTTACGCTGACGAATTCACAGGCCGCGCGCGACTCCGCGCCTTCCATCGGCGCGGCCCCCACCAGCGGCATCAACTTCGGCGGGGCCCGCGCTCGCTCCAATCAAGTCTCGGTGGACGGCGCCGACGCCACGGATAACTCCGTCAATGGCGTGCGCGCCACCGTCTCGCAGGAAGCCGTGCAGGAATTCCAGGTGATCATGAGCAACTACATGCCGGAATTCGGCCGCGCTACCGGCGGAGTGATTAACATTGTCACCAAGGGCGGCTCCAACGAGGTGCACGGCAACCTCTTCGGCTTCCTCCGGCACAAGAGCATCCAGGCGCGCAACCCGTTTTCGGTGGAAGTGAGCCCCACCACCGGCGTAGCTACCGCCGTCAAGCAGGGCTACACGCGCTTCCAGGGCGGCGCCACCATCGGCGGCCCCATCAAGAAAGACAAGACGTTTTACTTTTTGTCCTACGAGACCACGCGCCGGCAGGAATCCGGCTTCACCAACATCGGCTCCAATAATTTTGGATTGGTGAACACGACGTGGGCGTTTGCCGGCGTGCCCGGCTTGGTGGGCGTGACGCTGCCCCTGACGCCGCAGCAAGCCGCCTTCATCGCCAACCCCGCCGTGCTTGGCGCCGCCGGCGGCGCGCAACTTGCCGTGCAGGTGTTTCTCGTCGCCGGCTCTGCCTCCAACGTGGCGCTGAACCGCGTGGATCCGGGCCTTGCCTCCACGGTGCTGTTCGGCAACCCGGTCGCTGCTGGCGCGCGTTTCCCGCTGCTGATTGACTGTAACCCGCTGCCCGTGCCTCCTGGCACTTGCACGGCGGCCAATCGAGTGCCGCTGCCGGCCTCGTATGTCGGGCTGCGCAGCCTGGTCGGGAACTATCCGATTAAGGAGGGCACCAGCCTGTGGTCCGCGCGCCTCGATCACCAGTGGAACGACAAAAACAACAGCTTTGTGCGCGTGAACGTGGCGCCGTCGCTGGTCACGGGCATTCAAGTCAATGCGCAGAACCAGAATTTCGGGCAGAACGCCGGCAGCCGCACCTCGCTCCAACAGACCCGCGACTTCGCCGTGGTCGGCCAGCACGTGACCGCTTTTACTCAGAAAATATTTAACGAATTCCGCTTCCAGTTCGCGCGTCGCGGCTTGCACTACGGCTTTTCCCAACTGCCCGGCGGCAGCGACGCAGCCATCAACATCACCGGCTTCGCCTTTTTTGGCCGCGAGCCCTTCTCCACGGTGGACCGCATCGAGCGCCGCTGGCAGTGGACCGACAGCATGACCTGGACAAAGGGCCGCCACAGCTTCAAGTTCGGCGGCGACGTCAACCTCATCCAGCTTCGCTCCAAGAAGGAACAGATCTTTGAACTGAACTTCGGCGGCGTGTACAACTTCGGCGGCCTCACCGCCACCGACCTGGGCCTGCCCGCTTCGGTCGGCGGCGTGGCGCTTCCCAGCGTCACCGCTGTGCAGGCGTACGGCCTCGGCGCGCC
>CAZIWR010000040.1:8327-16561 GCA_964542805.1 uncultured Acidobacteriaceae bacterium | reverse complement strand
GGCGGGCAGCCCTCCCTCGACGACCTCGCACGCCTTAAGGCCGACGGCGTCAAAGCCGTCATCAATTTTCGCTTAGCCTCCGAGATGAACGTCGAGGAAGAATCCGCAAAAGCCAAGGAACTCGACCTGCGTTACTTCCACATTCCCTTCGAGAGCGCCAATCCCAAGTCCGAAGCCGCCGACGAATTCTTGAAAGTGATGGCCGACACGTCGAACCGCCCGGTGTTCATCCACTGCACCTCCGCGAACCGTGTTGGCGCTTTCTGGATGATTTATCGCGTCCTGAAGGACGGCTGGAAACTGGACGAGGCCGAGGAAGAGGCCAAGAAAGTCGGCATGCGCAATCCGGCAACGCGCGATTTCGCCCTCGAATACATCCGCGCGCACGAAAAAAAGCCCGCCCCGAAATAGCTGCGGTTATGGCGTGCGCTTTTGGTCCGCCACCATCACCCCGGCTTCGGCGTAATCGGTTGCCGGCAGGTCGTGAAACGTAACGTGGATGTTTTCCAGCTTCGCTCGCCCATCCTCCACCAGTGCCTGTGACACTCGCTCCGCAATTTTTCGCTTCTGCTCCGCGCTGCGTCCTGCCACCCAGGTAATCTGTACGTGCGGCATTCTGGCCTCCTCTGCACGACGCCGCCATTCTACCGCAGCCGCGGCTTATGCGCGCCTGTGCTAGAATGTCCCACCCATGCACCCTCATGTGAAGCATCTGGTGGAGCTGCAAGCCGTGGACATCCGGCTGAACGACGTCCGCGCTCGCCTGGCCACTTTCCCCAAGCATCTCGCCGAGGTGAACGCGCGCGTCGAGGCCGCCCGCGCACAGCTCACCCACTCCAAGGAGGCCCTCACCAAGAGCCTGAAGGACCGCAAGACTTACGAGATGGACGTGGACCAGTGGAAGGAAAAGGTCCGCAAGTACAAGGACCAGACCGGCTCCGTCAAGACCAACGAATCCTACAAGGCGCTCCTCCACGAAATCGAAATGGCCGAAAAGGAAATCGCCGCCGCGGAGGATCGCCTCCTCGAGCGCATGGTGGCCGGCGAAGACTTCGTGCGCCAGGTGAAAGCCGCCGAGAAAGCCATCGTCGAAGTTGAAGCGGCGGCCAAGATTGAGCAGCAGTCCATCTCCGCCGAATATTCCACTGCGGACAAACAGCGTGTTGCTCTCGAAGCCGAGCGCAAGCAGGCCGTTGCCGACGTCCCCGAGGATTTGTTGCTGGTCTACCAGCAGCTCGCCAATCGTCACGGCGGTGTCGCTCTCGCCGAAGTCAAAGAAGACGAGTCTTGCTCGATGTGCCGCGTTCGCGTCCGCCCGCACACCTACCAGCTTCTTCGCGACCCGAACAACGAACAAATCTTCAATTGCGAAACTTGCACGCGCATCCTGTATTCCGCTCCGCATCCGCCCGCGGCGCAGCCCCAACCTGTCGCGCAATCCTCCGATTCCAGTGAAACCTAGCCCGCGCTCCAAACATGCTGTTCACCGCCCGCGTCTCTTCAGCGAGCCGGAACGCCCCGCCGATCTGCACAGCGCTCATATTGACGGCGCCGCCCGCGGCAATCCGGGTCCTGCGTCCTATGCGGTGATCGTCCGCCGCCCCGACGGCTCGCTGCTCAAGGAAATCGGCAAATACATCGGCCGCGCCACCAACAACGTCGCCGAATACTACGCGCTCATCGCCGCGCTCGATTTCGCCGCCACCGCCGGTGTCGCTCATCTCCGCGTCCTCAGCGATTCCGAACTGCTCGTCCGCCAGATGCAGGGCCTCTACAAAGTGAAGAACGCCGACCTGCGCCCGCTCTTCGAGCGCGCCAAAAAGCTCGCCGCGGGTCTCGCGTATTTCGCCATCGAGCACGTCCGCCGCGAGCTGAACCGCGACGCGGACGCCCTCGCCAACGAAGCCCTCGACCGCACCAGTAGCCACAGCAGAATTCAGGGGATTGAGCGTTCCGGCGTGCCGGGAGCTGCGGACGTAGCTCGGAAATCTACGACCAAGCTTCGTGACAAAACTCGAAAAATCCGCGCGCGCTACAAAAACGGCGCCTTCCACCCCGTCGAGCCACTCGATCTCCCCGACGGCGCCGACGTCGACCTCACCATCCAACCCCACCGCGATAAGTAACCGTGCCATCAGCCTGCCGCTGATGATTTCCTATTTTCTATTTTCTATTTTCGAATTTCTTCGAGGATGATCGCTTCGACTTGCGCCCACACGTCCGGGTCCTGTTCCATTTTCACGTGCGCGTTGCGGAAAATCTTCTGGTACCAGCGCCCGTCGGAAAGGTCCACTTTCTTGCCGCGGTAGTTGTATTGGTAGTTGCCCAGAATTTCCGTGCGCGTCGCGTCTTCCGCACGCAGTTCGCGCTCGCCGCGGATAAAGAAATAGTCGTCGCGCTGGAAAAAATTCACCGCCCGGCGCACGTTCAACGGCACTTCGGCGTCATCCACGCCCACGCTGTCCATCTGCACCGCCAGCAGCACCGGCACGCCCAGCGGCTTCAGCTCTTTGCATAACTTATTCACCGCTGCACCCCCGAAGCTCTGCCCGAAGATAATCAGCCGCGTCTTGCTTGCCTCTTCGTCGCTCAGCGTGCCGTCGCCGTTGCGGTCGAATGCCTTTGTCACCAGTTCCAGCGCGATTTCGCGGCGATGGTTTTCGACGGTTTCAATGTGCACGCCGGGCAGATTTTTTGCGCGCAGATGCAGTGCAAATTTTCGTACGCCGCGCTTGGGCTCGTCCCACTTTTCCCAACCGCCGAGGAATCCGATTACGAGCGTGTCGCCTTCCGGGAGCGGCGTCGGCGTCGTGAAGTCAGAAAATTTCTGTGGCGCAAGCGCGGTAGGGCCGACTTTCGCCGCCGTGGATGCGAAAATCACCAGCAGCACAATCCACAGCCACAGCTTCGCCCGAAATTGCTTCAGCGATGCCATTTGCCTTGTACTACGCAGAAGACTTGGGTCTTGTTTCCGCCGGCTTGCTTGCTGAAGGTTCGTCCGGAGACCGCTCGGCCGTTTCGCGGCGAAATTTCTCCGCCTTGCGGTCCACGTCTTCCATCTCCTTCTTCTCGCCCCACCAATGAAACACCGACGCGGCCACCGCCAGCAATGGCAGGGCCAGCACCACCAAAATCAGAATCAGCAGGAATGAAAAACTGAACATCGACTTGACGCTCGATCGGAACGCCTTCAGGCCGGAAGGAGATTACTTCAGAAAATAAGCCCGGTACAGCGTATCCCTCTGCGCCGGAATGTATCCCGCGTCGGTGATAATCCGCCGCAGTTCCGCTTCATTCGTGCGATTGCGCACGTTGGCTGCATAGACCACGTTTTCTTCAATCAAAATACTGCCCACGTCGTCCGCGCCGAACTGCAATCCCACTTGGCACACCTTTACGCCCGGCGTCAGCCAGCTCGATTGCACGTGGTCAATGTTGTCGAGAACAATCCGGCTGATGGCCAGCGTCTTCAAATAGTCCACCGCCGTGGTCTGCGGCACTTTTTTCCCCAGCGGCGTATTTTCCGGCGCGAACATCCACGGGATGAACGCGGTAAACCCGCCGGTGTCCTCCTGAATCCGCCGGATGCGTTCGAGGTGGTTCACGCGGTGTCGGTGTTCCTCGCCGCATCCAAACATCATCGTCGCCGTCGTGCGCATGCCCAGCGCGTGCGCCGCGCGGTGCACGCTTTCCCACTCGTCGCTCGTGCACTTTAGCCGCGCAATGCGCGCGCGAATTTCATCGTCCAGAATCTCCGCCCCAGCCCCCGGAATCGAGTCCAGCCCGGCGTCGCGCAGTTGCGCAATGGTGTCCCGTACCGTCAGCCCGGAAAGTTCCGCGATGAACAGAATTTCCGGCGCGGAAAAACAATGCAGGTGCACCTGCGGAAATTTTTCCTTGATCGAGCGCAGCATCGCCTCGTAGTAGTCGATTTTCAGGTCCGGGTGCAGCCCGCCTTGCAGCAACACGCCCGTGCCGCCCAGTTCGAGCATCTCCGCGATTTTCTGGTGAATTTCCTCGAACGAAAGCAGGTAGCCTTCCTTCGACCCCACCGGCCGGTAGAATGCGCAGAACGAGCAATACTCCGTGCAGAAATTGGTGTAGTTGATGTTCCGGTCGATCTGGTACGTCACGATCCGCGCATCGGTCTTTGCGCGTCGAACCTCCATCGCCGCCATGCCGATGCCGATCAGGTCCTCCGACCCGAACAGCTCCATCGCCTTTTCGTTGGTGATTCCCATCGTCCTTTCCCTAATTCCTAGCCACTGACTTTCGCTCCTGCTTCCACAAACTCCACCGCCTTTGCTGTCGGAATCAGCCCCAGCTCCGCGCATTTCCGGAAATACAACTCCAAGCCTTGCAGGTTTTCCTCGTCCAGCGAAAAATCAATGTTGTCCCGCAAGTAGCTTTCCAGCGCTTCCGCCGGCATTTTTAATTTCGCTTCTGCGCCCTCGGCTATTTCCCCGATTCGCGCCATGCCATATTCCTTCGACGCCGCAAAGTCCGCCAGCACTTCCGGTGTCACCACGCCGCGACGCGCCACCCAGATAGCCAGCACGCACGGCAGCCCGGTCATTTCCCGCCATTCGTGCGCCACATCGTACACAAACAGCGTCTCGTGTCCCGGCACCGGCATGTCGTTCGGATCGCCGCCGCAACATTTTCCGTCGCTTGCCAGCCGCCGGGCGAGCTCGTCCATTTTGACCACGATGCGCAGCGCCGGGTCGCCGATCAGCAGGGCCGCGTCGGCCTCGTCGAGCATCGCCGAAGGCTCCGGCGCCGCCGGCACAAATTCCGGCTCGATGCGCCAGCGCTCGCGGCACAGCAGGCGCACCAGCGCTTGCGAGCTGCGCGAACTGGTATCCAGCGCAATTTTTTTCGCCAGCTCGATCGGTTTCTTGGCGATCACCAGGATGCTGCGCACCGCCCCCTTCGCCGCCACGGACATCCCTGGCAGCACGACCACGTGGTCCATGCGCTGGTATTCGACTGCCGGAATGATGGCCACGTCCGCTGTGCCTCGCCGCAGTGATTCCGCGCACTGCGACGGCACCGTAAATTCCAGCTCGTATTTCCCCGCCAGCGGCCCGTCCGTAAATCCCCACACCAGCGGCGCTGTGTTCAGGTACTCCACAATCGAAATGCGTAGCTTCTCCACGGTCCGTCGCCTCGTGCGGAAACTCAAAATATAACACATTCGCTGCTCGCCACCCCGTTGCTGGCCGCGTCTCTCCCGTCAAACCGCTCCGCGATTTCATACATTCCGATGGGAACGATTTCTCTGAAATAACCCTCTGGCCATTTTCCAATCGGAGGAAACCCATGAAGCGCCTCTGCTCCTTTCTTGTCGCCGTGTTGCTGGTCTGTCCCGTGGCTGCCGCGCAGCAGCGCTCCGAACCCGCCGCGCACAAGCTCAACCAGCTCAAGACGTGGCTCTCCGGCCAGATTCGCGCCACCACCGACGAAAGCCAGCGCGCGCACTATTTCTTCGGCCTCGCCCAAATCAAAAAGTTTGAGGAAAATCCCAAGGAGCTGAACCTCACGCGTCCCGCCGACCCGCCCGACGGCGCTCCCATCGGCTCCGGTTGCGACTGGCCCATGTAACCACTGTCATCCTGAACGCAGTCCCGGTCCCGCATCGCGGGATTGGGACGTAGTGAAGGATCTCTCTCCGTTTTTCGTTTTTCGAATTTCGCATTTCGTCCTTTTCGTCCAAGTGCTAGGCTAACGCCGTCATGCACCGCCGCCGTTTCGTCGAACTGCTCGCCGCTCTCGCCGTCGCGCCGCATATGCGCGTGGAGGAAGCTCCACAAAAACAAATCGTCGTTGCCGGCGGCGGCATTATGGGCGCGTCCATCGCGTATCACCTCGCCCGCCGCGGCGCTCGCGTGACCCTGCTCGAAAAACTTCGCCCCGGTTCCGGCGCCACCGGAAATTCTTTCGCCTGGCTCAACGCCACCTTCTCAAAACAGCCGCGCAACTATTTCGACTTGAATCTTCTCGGCATCGCCGGCTGGCATCGCTTGCAGCGCGAGCTGCACGGCGCGCTTCATATTCAGTGGGGCGGCTGCGTCGAGTGGTATCCGAGCGGCAAAGATGCGGATCAGCTCCGTCAGGACGTCCACAACCACCACGCATGGGGCTATGACACGCGTCTTGTCGCTGAACGCGAATTCCGCCAGCTTTTGCCCGGCGTTGTCCCCGGCCCCCTAGAAGCGGCATCGTTCTCCGCGCAGGAAGGCGTGCTCGACCCGATGCATGCTGTCAACGTGCTGCTGGGAGCCGCAAAGGCGTCCGGCGTGCGTGTGCTCTATCCGTGCGAGGTCACTGGCCTGGAAGTTTCTGCCGGCCAAATTCGCGCGGTCGAAACCACCAAAGGCCGCTTCCCGGCCGACGTGTTCGTTCTCGCTTGCGGTTTGGACAGCGCATTTCTTGCGCGCATGGCGGGCCTCGAAGTTCCTCTGCGCTCCACGCCCGGCGTGCTCGCCCATACGGCCCCGATGCCGCGCCTGCTCGAACGCGTCGCACTGGCCCCCGGCGCACACTTGAAGCAGACCCCCGACGGTCGCGTGGTCACCGGCATGGAATTCGGCGGCGCGCTTTCATCGAACAAATCCCTCGCGCGCGGGCACGAAATGCTTCGCGAAGCCGCACGCTTCCTGCCCGGTTTGAAGAGCGCTTCGCTCGAGCGCGTCACGCTTGGCTGGCGCGTCCTCCCGAAGGACGAATTCCCCATTGTCGGCTTCGACGACCGCTGCCCCAATCTCTATCTCGCCGCCATGCACAGCGGCGTCACTCTGGCTCCCATCATCGGCCAGTTCGCCGCCACGGAAATCCTCGACGGCGAATTCGTCCAGCTCCTTGCGCCGTATCGTCTCTCGCGTTTCGGCTGATTACTGCCCACCGAGGTGAAGGAACTTCCCGATGTTGAACAAAAATCCCTTTTCCATATCCGGCACCAATCCCCCCATCAGCCACAGGTACGCGAAGAATCCGTAGAACACCGCCGTGCCCACCAGCGCCACGCGCCGCCACATAGGCGGCCGCAGCTCCACGGGCAGAAACTTCATGTTGATGTACAGAATGTGCAGCGCGGCCACCACCAGCACCGCGCCGGCGATGTTCGCCGCCATCTGCAGCAGCACGATCGGCCGCGTCAGCCGCAGCGCGAGCACGCCCCAAACCACCAAAAACGCCAGCAGCGAGTAGTACACCAGCCGCACGTCGCCGCCGCGCCACCCTCGGATGCGTTTGCTTCCCGTCCACAAAATATCCGTCAGCGCGCGCGACATTCCTTCCACATTGTCGAGCTGCGTCTTGAACAGCACCCACGCGCTCATTAGCGCCACCAGGCCGCCGAGCAGCGGCCCGCCTCGCATCGCAATCGCCTGCGCTAGTTCCGCGGCAATCGCCAGGTCGCGGATATCCCGCCCGGGTAAAATAAAAATCGTGTACAAAATCGCCGGCAGCCCCATCCCCAGCAGTGCGCCGGTAAAGAACACGCCCCACTGGTCAATCTGCACAATCCGCCACCACGCGCGCCACTTCTCCATATTTTCCGGCGTGATGGGAAACACACTCCCCGAATGCGCCAGCTTCACCTTGTGTCCGCCCACCGCCGCGGGGATGAACCCCACCACCTGCCCCATGCCGAATCCTTTGTCACGCGCCCAGTTGGAAAGCATCAGGTTGCTCACGCCGCCCGCGCCGGAATACGCCGCGAACGCGCCAATCAGGAACCAGTCCGCTCCCGGCGGGATGAGCACAAAGCTGCCCGTCTTGACGCTGTACCCGAAAAACCCCGCCAGCGCCGCCAGCCAGATCCCCGGCACGAAAAACAGCAGGCACAAAAACAGCATTCCGCCGAGCAGAAAAATAATCAGGATCCAGTTCAGGATTTCCAGCGTGCGCTCGATGCGCCGTCCGAACAGCAACAGCAGCACGCACGCCAAAAATGTTCCCACGCCGAACCAGTACACCGCGTTCGCGTCGCCCTGCCCCGGCAGCCGGTTGTGAAACAGAAAGAAGAACGCCCCCGCCGCGTTCGCCGCCCAAGCCGGCCAGCCCACATGCAAAAAATAAAGTCCCGTGTAGAACCACGCCCAGAAGGTCGAGTTCGGCCGCGTGCGCATAAAGCCGGTCACTGCCGGCTCGCCGGTGTACAGCGTGTAGCGCATCAGCTCGGTGTTCAGCACGGTTTGCAGGAACACCGCCACCGACGTCACCCACAGCAG
>CAZIWR010000040.1:0-8227 GCA_964542805.1 uncultured Acidobacteriaceae bacterium | reverse complement strand
GCTCGGTGTTCAGCACGGTTTGCAGGAACACCGCCACCGACGTCACCCACAGCAGGGACAGCCCGTATTTCACAAACGCCGCCGGGCCAATCAGCCATTCTCCGCTGCCGATGGAAAGCCCCAGGATGATCGCGCCCGGCCCGATCACGCCGAGGATTCGCGCGCCCCGCGTCACCGGCGGCCGCGGCAGATCCGCTAGCGTCCACGCCTCCAATCCCGACCGCGCTTCTTCAGACATGCGGCGCACCATATCACGGTTTTTCTTTTCCGCTTCCACCATTACGCTTCTGCAAACATCTCCTTGACGCCCGCCCTGCTCCTCGCTACGCTCCGCCGCGATGGAGCTCAACCACTACCTGGGATGGCTGGCTCTGGCTCTTACGCCGGGTCTCGGCGCGCGCCAGGCCGGCAAACTTCTTCGCGAGCTGCGCAGCCCCGAAGCCATTTTCGCCGCTTCGCTGACCGCGCTCGAATCCTTCCGCCTTCCCGCGGCAGTCGCGCAGGCCATTCACTCGCAATCGCCGCTCCGCGACGCCGAAAAAGAGCTCGCCGAAATTCGCAAGAACGGCTGCCAGCTCCTCACCTGGGACGAGCCCGCCTATCCGCAGCGCCTCCGCGAAATCTACGACCCGCCGCCGCTGCTGTACGTTCGCGGCAATCCCGAATTGCTCGACCGCTTCTCCATCGCCATTGTCGGCTCGCGCCGCCCCACGCCCTACGGCGTGCAGATGTCCGAGCGCCTCGCCCGCGACCTCGCCGAGCGCGGCCTGGTCATTGTCAGCGGACTCGCCCGCGGCATTGACTCCTGCGCGCACAAAGGCGCGCTCGCCGCCGTGCGCGGCGCGACCGTCGGCGTGCTCGGCTCCGGCATTGACGTCGTGTATCCCAAGGAAAACAAAAAACTCTTCGCGCAGATGGAGGAGCGCGGCGTCATCATCACTGAGTTTCCGCTCGGCTCATTTCCCGCGCCGCAGAATTTCCCCATCCGCAACCGCGTCATCGCCGGCATGGCACTGGGTGTGGTGGTCGTCGAAGGCGCGCAGTATTCCGGCTCGCTGATCACCGCGCGCCTGGGCATGGAGTTCGGCCGCGAAGTTTTCGGTGTTCCCGGCAACGTTACCCAGCCCGCCAGCTTCGGCCCCAACCTGCTCATCAAGCAGGGCGCCAAGCTCGTCACCGGCTGGGAAGACGTCATCGAAGAGCTCCCCACCGAAATCCGCGCGCAGTTATTTCCCGTCGAAGCCGCCTCGCAACAGGAGCGCGCCACGCTCATCGAGCAATCGCTTTCCGAAACCGAGCGCACGCTTTTCGCCTTGCTCTCCACCGACGAGGCGCGCCACGTGGACGAGCTCGTCGAGCAGTCCGGCCTCAACTCCTCCGAAGTCCTCGCCTCGCTCTTTGAGCTGGAGATGAAAAGCTACGTCCGCCAGCTTCCCGGCAAACAATTCGTCAAAGTGCTCTTGTAGGTCAGGCTTTCCAGCCTGTGCTCTTCATTGGCGAGGGGTTGCTCGAACCAGCGCACCTCACGAAAAAAGCGACGCCGCGCCCGCTTCCTGCATCATTATTCATGGCGACGCGGTGCAGCGGCACTTGCGCTCCACTGGTGCTTTGCTGTATCTCTGTTGAGTCCGCTGCTCGGGGCGTTGTGGACATTCAGCATGGAATTTTTCGAATTTCGTGTTTAGAGTAGGAAAGGCTCAGTCTCGTCTCAAAATATGGCCCGTTCTCTCGTCATCGTCGAATCGCCCGCCAAGGCGAAAACCATCAATAAGTATCTCGGCCGCAATTTTTCCGTCAAAGCCTCTTACGGCCACGTGATGGACCTGCCGAAGAAAATCCTCGGCATTGACCTCGACAACGATTTCGAGCCCACCTACGAAGTCATTCCCGGCAAGACCAAAATCATCAGCGAGCTGAAGAAAGCCGCCAAGGAAGCTGACGCCATCTATCTGGCCGGCGACCCCGACCGCGAAGGCGAGGCCATCTGCGCGCATCTCGCAGTGCAGCTCGGCCGCAACAAAACCGAGCGCAAGAAAATTTTCCGCGTGATGTTCAACGAGATCACCGCCAAAGCCATCAAGGCCGCCTTCGACAAGCCTGCTCAGGTGGACACCAACCTCGTGGACGCCCAGCAGGCCCGTCGCGTGCTGGACCGCATCGTCGGCTACAAGATCTCTCCGCTGCTCTGGGACAAAGTCCGCCGCGGCCTTTCCGCCGGCCGCGTGCAGACTGTCGCGCTGCGCCTCATCGTCGAGCGCGAGCGCGAAATTCGCGCTTTTCAGAAGCGCGAATACTGGACCATCCACGTGCAGCTCGCCGCCGCCGAGCCGCCACTCTTCGAAGCCAAACTGTGGAAGTACAAGGGCGCGGACCTCGACATCCCCAGCGAAGCCGAAGCGCAGCGCGTGCTCTCCGAGCTCGAGCCCGTAAAGTGGCTCGTCTCCGGCGTCACGCAAAAAGAAAAGCGCCGCTATCCCGCGCCGCCCTTCACTACGTCCAAGCTGCAGCAAGCCGGTTTCAACAAGCTGCGCTTCACCACCAAGCGCACCATGATGCTCGCCCAGCGCCTCTACGAAGGCGTCGAGCTCGGCGACGAAGGCGCGGTCGCTCTCATCACCTACATGCGCACCGATTCCGTGCGCGTCGGCGCGGACGCCTTGGCGCAGGTCCGCGACCTCATCGGCGCCGACTACGGCGCAACCTATCTCCCCGAGAAGCCCATCTTCTACAAATCGAAAAAAGACGCGCAGGACGCTCACGAAGCCATCCGCCCCACGGACGTCGCGCGCACGCCCGAGTCCGTGCGCAAATTTCTCGACGACGACATGTACCGCCTCTACCGCCTCATCTGGCAGCGCTTCGTCGCCTCGCAGATGGTGCCCGCTGTTTTCGACCAGACCACCATCGACATCGCCGCCGGCGACTACCAGTTCCGCGCGTCCGGCGCCGTGCTCAAGTTCAACGGCTTCCTCGCCGCCTACGAAATTGACAAGGAAGAGCTGGAAGAAGACGCCGAGGAAGAGGGCCGCGCGCTGCCGGTGATTGCCGAAGGCGAGCGGCTGCGCCTCGCAGACCCGCATTCGCTGCCACGCACCGCGGAGGGCGCGGAAGCGAAAAATCCTCGCGGCGATCAGCATTTCACCGAGCCGCCTCCGCGCTACACCGAAGCCACGCTGGTCAAGGAGCTGGAAGACAAAGGCATCGGCCGCCCGTCCACCTACTCCAGCATCATCTCCACCATTGTGGACCGCGAATACGTTTCCAAAGATCAGGGCCGCCTCGGCCCCACCCTGCTCGGCGAAAAAGTTAGCGAGCTGCTGGTGAAAAGTTTCGAGGACATTTTCGACGTCGGCTTCACCGCCCGCATGGAGGAAGAGCTCGACGAAATCGAAGAAGGCAAGCTCCCCTGGCGTCGCGCCGTCAAGGATTTCTACGACCGCTTCGCCCTCGACCTCGAGCAGGCCAAGGGCGAAATGGAGTCCTACAAAGCCGGAATCAAGACCGGAAAGAAATGCGAGAAGTGCGGCAAAGGCGAAATCCTCGAGCGCATCAGCCGCCACGGCTTCTTCCTCGGCTGCGACCGCTATCCCGACTGCGACTTCACGCAGGACATTGCGCCCGAACCCGGTGGCGAAAACGTCGAAAGCGAAGCCGGCCCCGAGTACTGCGACAACTGCGGCAAGGAAATGACCATCAAGCGCGGCCGCTTCGGCCCCTTCCTCGCCTGCACCGGCTATCCCGATTGCAAGACCACGCGCCGCCTGGCCCACGGCACCCGCAAAGCGCTTCAGCCCGACCAACTCCTCGACGAAAAATGTCCTGAATGCGGTGCGCAGCTCGTCCTGAAGCATGGCCGCTACGGCGAGTTCACCGGCTGCACCGCCTATCCCAAGTGCAAGTTCATCCGCTCAAAGACGCTGGGAATTCCCTGCCCCAAGTGCGAGACCGGCGAGCTCGTCGAGCGCATGTCCAAAAAAGGCCGCATGCGCCGCTTCTACGGCTGCAACAAATATCCCGCGTGCGATTTCACCACGCCCTTCCGCCCCATCCACGAACCGTGCCCCAAGTGCGGCGCAAAATTTGTCGTCGAAAAGCACCCCAAGAACGGCCCCGCCGTCCGCACCTGCATCAAGGACGGCTGCGATTGGGAAATCTCCGCTCCCGAAGCCGCTCCCGCCGAAGCCGCCGCCTCTTGACAACTCCCAAAGCGCAGACCAGAGTTTGATCTTGTGAGGCGATTTTGAACCCATACTTACTTCTGTGGCTCTTCCCGCTGATTCCAATCCTGAGTTATCTGATTTTCTTTTTCTCTGTGAAGCGCGGCTGGCCCTTGGCGATCGGTTTTCTTCTTGGCCTTGGCTCACATCCGGTACCGTGGGTCGGCGTTCTGGTCCTCAATCAGTTGGGTGGCCGGGAACAGGCAGTGGCGCCAATTTTGGCAGCGTTGTTCGTTTCAGTCGGAGTCCGAATCGCCATTCTCGTCAAGGCATCAAAGCAAAAGGATGACAAGGCTTCAGTTCCACAGAATTGGAAGCCGCCTAGTACTCGTTATTTGATGACGGCAATGCTGGCGGTGCCTCTACTCGCAGTTCCGTTCGTTTTCTGGTGGCAGGGCCTAATCAATACGCGGGAGCTGTTGGTGTACTTGGTCCCAACGGCGTTAATCGGGTTTGTCGTATTCTTATTCGAACGGTCGCAGTACAAAAGCCAGAAACATTAGCTTGGTTTTGCCCGCTTCATCTGTGTTTATCTGTGTTCATCTGTGGTTTAATTCCTTGAATGAAAGACGCGCTGGAAAAATTCCTCCGCCACCTGCGCGACGAACGCTACGCCTCCTTGGCAAGCGAATGAGCCGGCCTGAAAAACTGGATGGCGGTGAAGTTCAGGATTCCGGCTCGCCGTACTTCCCGGCCCGCTCGGTGAGGATTCGGGAGATCTCTTCGATCACCGCGCTGGGGGCGCGTTCGAGTATCGTTTCCAGAGCGGTGATCAGTTGGATGCGCGTCTCTTCAGCGATGCGCGATCGTCCGCGTCGTTGTCCCACCGCGGGTCTTCCGGCCGACAACTCTTCAATCCGTGCCTGCGTTCCCCGGTGCGGAGAGGAGCGGCCGGACTCCCAGTTTTGCACCGTGCTCTGCGCAACGCTCAGGGCGCGGGCAAATTCGTCCTGCGTCATCCCCAATCGTTCGCGCATCTTTCGAAGGGACTCGACCTGTCGCACTCGGCTCACACAAACCCCTTGACTTAGGCCCAACATTGGGCTTAATATTTGAACTGCAATCCATTTCGAAACACCGTGCTTTTCCCAACTTAGCACGGAACTCGCAGCGGAACGAGTACCGCAATTTGGAGGAAGGTGGGCCATGCAAAGAAAGCGAGAGAGAGCGAAGCCTGCCGGGACGCCCGAGCGGGCCGACCTGGCTGTTTACTCCCACCGGGTCCTCGTGATCCTGCGTCCCCTCGACGCGCTTGACTGCGACGCAGTGCTCCGCGCTGCACTGGAGTTGAATCGCCCCTCGCACTTCCCCGCTTCCGCCGACGAGCTACCCCACCCGCCGGCGAAGTCTTAGCCGCCGCTTGGGTCTCCATCGTTGCGATAGGTCTCTTCCCCTAACAGCCACTCGCCACAGCTTTCTTCTGCTCAAATGTGGTTAAATCTCTTCAATGAAAGACGCGCTGGAAAAATTCCTGAAGCACTTGCAGCACGAGCGCAACGCTTCTCCGCACACTTTGCGCAATTACGAATCCGACCTCGACCAGTTCTGGCATTACCTCACGCCCACCGCCGGCAAGGATCCCGCGCTTGCCAAAATTGACCACCTTCTGCTCCGCGAGTACATCGCTCATCTCCACGACGAGCGCCTCGAAAAATCCTCCATCGCTCGCAAACTCGCCGCGATTCGCTCGTTCTTCAAGTTCTGCGTCCGTGAAGGCATTCTCAAGCAGAACCCCGCGCGCCTCGTCGCCACGCCGAAATTGCCCAAGCGCATCCCCGCCGTTCTCTCCGCCGAGGAGATCAACGGTTTTCTCGACTCGCTCGCCCGCGGCCAGCTTTCGCATGCCGCTGACGATTCCGAACGGCCGCATCACCATCGCCCTGGCGCTCCCGATGACGAAACGCGCCTGCTCCTCAAGCGTGACCGCGCCATCCTCGAGCTACTTTACGCCTCCGGCCTCCGCGTGAGCGAGCTCACTGGCCTCAACCTGGATGACCTCGACCGCCGCGAGCAGATGCTGCGCGTCCGCGGCAAGGGCCGCAAGGAGCGCATCGTGCCCTTCGGCGGCAAGGCTCAGGCCGCGCTCGACGCCTACTGGCCCGTCCGCACCGAACTCCTCCGCCGCAATAAATCCACGGACGCCGCAGCCGTATTCCTCAACTACGCCGGGCGCCGCCTCACCACGCGCTCCGTCGCACGTCTCGTCAAAAAATACGTTCACGTTTTCAACATCAACTGGGACATTCACCCGCACTCGCTCCGCCACGCTTTCGCCACGCATCTCCTTGCCGACGGCGCCGACCTCCGCGCCATCCAGGAACTGCTGGGCCACGCCTCGCTTTCCACCACGCAGAAATACACGCACGCCTCCATCCGCCAGTTGATGGAGGTGTACGACAAAGCCCACCCCCGCGCGTAGGCTTGCGCCGTGCAGCCCTCGAAAACGGTTCAAAACTCAACTGTACATTTGGTACGCGCAAATGTACACTGATGTCAGCGAGGAGGGTGCCGTGATGCTGGTAGCAAAGAAGGTGCGGGCAACCACTTTTCGAAACAAATTCCGCCGGCTGGCCGCGGGGGTTTCCGGCAAGAACGTGATCCTGATTGAGAATCGCCGCCAAAAATCAAAATATCTGGTGGATAAAGCATTTCTCGACGACCTGATTCAGCAACGCGAAAGCGCTCTGGCCACGCTCGCGATTCTTGCCGACCCCAAACTGGCCGAGCGTCTCATCACGCTGGGCAGGACCGTGGATTCCCGCCTCCGCGCGCGGAAGATCCGGCTCTTTTCCATGGACGACGTTTTCGGAAAGTCATGAGCCCCGCCGCTGGCCCTTTTGCCATTTACTTTACATCCGACGCAAAGCGCGATGTCGAGGCACTCGATGGGAGTGTCCGCAAGCAACTGCAAAAGGTTTTAGAGAAGAAACTGGCCATTCATCCCGCGCAATATGGGGAGCCCCTGGTTGGAGTCCTGAAGGGCTTCTGGTCCCACCACTTTGCCGCGCATCGCGTGATCTATCGCATGTACGACCGCGAACGGCTCGTGCTCGTCTGCGCGGTCGGCGCGCGGCGCGCAGGCCACATGAGCGATGTGTACAAGCAGTTTGAAGCCTTGGTGGATGCGGGACGCACGGCGCAACAGATCCTCGATGTGCTGCGCGGTCCGTCAAAAAGGTAGTTGAATCGAGCGGCCGGTGCGCTCACGCCACCGTCGCCGGCTTCGGAGGCGCCAGCGACAGATTCAAGGCCGACGACGTCTTGCCCAGCCCGGTCAGCAGCTTGCGCAGCCGTGTGCGCTCTTCGAGGTCCATCTCCACGAACTCGAACCCCACGTGCTGCGACCCGGCCTTACGCATCAGCACGCGCGCCTTCAGCGGCCGCAACCCGGCCTGCATCTTCAGACTCGCTTGCACGCCCTGCGTCATCCTGGATTCGGCCGCCGCCAGCCCTCCGCCCAGGCTCAGGAGTTGCGCTGTCATCTTATATTCGCCGTGCGACGTTTCGGCCACCGCGTTCATTGTCTTCGCCAGTTTCACGCGCGCGTACCGCCGCTGCCGTAGCCACGCCGCATTCGGCGTCGGATCGAGCGGTGCCAGCCCCAGGTCTTCTGCGCTCAGCCCGCTCTTGGGCAGATACTCGGCCGCCCACGCCGGATCAATGTTCTGCAAGGCTTGCGCCGCCACCACGCGCAGCTCGTTCGGCTGCGCCCAGCGAAACACCTGCCGCGCCTCGACGATCTTTCGCAGTGCATCCGCGGCCCCTTCCGCTCGCAACCGCCCCAGTGCCTCAATCGCTTTCACCTGGATGTACGGCCCCGCCGCTGCACCGCGCTCGCCATGGACTAGGGCCAGCAGCGCCCGCGCCGTTTCCGTGTCTCCGCTCATTCCGATTTCGTCCACCACTTCGGACCACACCACCGGGTCCAGACGTTCCATCAAGATCACCAGCAGCCGCCCGCGCTCCGGTGCGCCCGCCGACGCAATCTGCCGCACCACCGCGTCGTGGTA
>CAZIWR010000039.1:0-17323 GCA_964542805.1 uncultured Acidobacteriaceae bacterium | reverse complement strand
GTATTGCCGCCGAGAATCTTCTCAATATCTTTTTCCGAATAGCCCTTGCGAAGCAAGGCTTCCGTAATCTGCGGGAACTTGGAGATGTCCTCCATGCCGAAGGGCATGGTGGCGCCGTCGAAATCGGAGCCGAGGCCGACGTGGTCCACGCCGGCGACTTTTACGGCGTGGTCAATGTGCTCAATGATTTTTTCCCAGGACACTTTGGGCACTTTGCCCGACGTCATCATCTCGTGGGCGCGACGCTCGCCTTCCATCACCTGGCAGGCTTCGTTTTCGCCGCAGAGTTGCTCGACTTCCTGCTCGATGACGGTGACGTCTTTGCCCAGGGCGCGGGTGGCGTCGAGGGCTTCCTGGCTGAGGAAGGTGTAATGAAAGTTGATCTGGACGACGCCGCCGTTTTTGGCGAGGGCGCGGAGCATGTCGTCGCTCATGTTGCGCGGATGATTGCAAATCGCACGGCAGGAGGAATGCGAAGCAATGACCGGCGCTTTGGTGAGCGCGAGAACGTCATAGAAAGTTTTGTCGGAGACATGGGAGATGTCCACGATGACGCCGAGACGATTCAGCTCGCGGACGACATCCTTGCCGAAATCGGTGAGGCCGTTGTGGGCGGGCTTGTCGGTGGAGGCGTCGGCCCAATTGTTGTTGAGGAAATGGGTGAGCGTGAGATAGCGCACGCCGAGCGAGGCAAAGCGGCGGAGCGTGGCGAGATTGTCGTCAATCATGTGGCCGCCCTCCACACCCATCAGAACAGCAATCTGGCGCTTGGCGCGCGCGGCGCGGACTTCGGCGGCAGTGGTGGCGAGCGCAAGATCCGCAGGATGCAGGCGCGCCTGCTCGCGGACAGCGTCAATCTGGTTGAGCGCGCGCTCGACCGCGAGCGGGCCAGTGACTTTCGAGGGCACCCAAATGGAGAAAAAGATGGCGCCGAGATTGCCCTCGCGCATGCGCGGGATATCAATGTGGCCTTTGGGGTCGCGGTGCGCGAGATCGAATTTCTCCCACACCATGCGCTGGGGCGTGTCGTCGTGCGTGTCCACGATGAGAGCGCGCTTGTGGAGGGCTTTGGCGCGGTCGGAAATGCCGTCGGCGCGAACGCCGGTCAAGGCCGTGGCGACGAGCAGCACAGCGGCCACGGAAAGCAGATGCAGGAACATGGTTTTCGTCACCGTTTTCTCCATGAATAGCAGTTCCCTGTTAAGAAAAACGCGTGGCAACCTGGGCAGCCCAGCGCAGGTTGCCGCTACAAATTCACAAACCGCAAAATCAGGCGCCGCCCTTCGCGCCGCTCAGGGCAAGCCCTTCGGTTGCTCAGGGCAAGCCCTTCGGTTGCTCAGGGCAAGCCGGAGGAGCCGGCGCGCTCGGGCGGCGCGAAGAAGACGGCCTTGAAGAAATCGCCGTTCATGCGCGCGATGAACTCGATGGGAATTTCCTTGGGACAGGCCGCTTCGCATTCGCCGTGATTGGTGCAGGTGCCGAAGCCTTCCTCGTCCATGCGGGCGACCATGGCGAGCGCGCGGCGGTCGCGCTCCGGCTGGCCCTGCGGCAGATAGCCGAGATGGGCGATCTTCGCGGCGACGAAAAGCATCGCGGAACCATTGGGGCAGGCGGCGACGCATGCGCCGCAACCGATGCAGGCGGCGGCGTCCATGGAGCGTTCGGCGGCGGGCTTGGCGACGAGGATGGCGTTGCCGTCGGGCGCGGTCCCGGTGGACGCAGAGATGAAACCGCCGGTGGCGATAATGCGGTCAAAGGCGGAGCGATCCACGATCAAATCTTTGACGACGGGAAAGGCGTTGGCGCGCCAGGGCTCGAGAGTGAGCGTGTCGCCGTCCTTGAAACTGCGCATGTGCAACTGGCAGGTGGTGGTGGCGGAGCGCGGGCCGTGCGGGCTGCCGTTGACGACGACGCCGCACTGGCCGCAGATGCCTTCGCGGCAATCGTGGTCGAAAGCGATAGGCTCCTCGCCCTTGAGGATGAGGCCTTCGTTGACCACGTCGAGCATTTCGAGGAAAGACATGTCCGGGCTGACGTCGCGGGCCTGGTAGGTGACGAATGCGCCCTCGGCATTGCGATTCTTCTGGCGCCAAATGTGCAGAGTCAGGTTCATCGGTTTGTGCTCGCTGCTTGGAGCCATCGGTTTACTCTTCGATCGAAGATGACTGCTCCTACTTGTAGCTGCGCGTCTGCAAATGAACGTTTTCGAAGGCCAGCGGCTCGACATGACGCACGGGCTTCTTGGCGTCGCCGGCGAACTCCCAGGCGGCGACGTGAGTGAACTTCTGGTCGTCGCGGAGGGCCTCGCCGTCCGCGGTCTGGAATTCCTCGCGGAAATGGCCGCCGCAGGATTCGCGGCGCTCGAGCGCGTCGAGGCACATCAGCTCGCCCAGTTCGAGGAAGTCGGCGACGCGGCCGGCCTTTTCGAGCGACTGGTTGATTTCTTCACCGTCGCCGAGCACACGGACATTTTTCCAGAACTCCTCGCGGAGGGCGGGGAGTTTTTGCAGGGCGGTCTGCAGACCCTTTTCGTTGCGGCCCATGCCGCAGAACTCCCACATGATGTGTCCCAGCTCACGGTGGAAGGAATCCACGGTGCGCTGGCCGTTGATGGCGAGAAATTTCTGGACGCGGACGGCCGTGGAGGATTCGCCGGACTTGCAGGCGGCGTGCGTGTCGCTGAGCTTTTCAAATTTGTTGGAGGCGAAATAGTTGCCGATGGTGTAGGGGAGGATGAAATAGCCGTCGGCAAGGCCCTGCATGAGGGCGCTGGCGCCGAGGCGGTTGGCGCCGTGGTCGGAGAAATTCGCTTCACCGAGGACAAAGAGACCGGGAATGGTGGACATCAGGTTGTAGTCCACCCAGAGGCCGCCCATGGTGTAGTGCGCGGCGGGATAGATGCGCATGGGAACTTTGTAGGGGTTTTCGCCGGTGATGCGCTCGTACATGTCGAAGAGGTTGCCGTAACGCTCGCGGATTGTGGCCTCGCCGAGGCGCTGGATGGCGTCGGAAAAATCGAGATAGACGCCGAGACCGGTGGAGCCGACGCCGCGGCCTTCGTCGCAAACGGCCTTGGCGGCTCGGGAAGAGATGTCGCGCGGGGCGAGATTGCCGAAGCTGGGGTACTTGCGCTCGAGGTAATAATCGCGCTCGTCTTCCGGAATTTGCGCAGGGGAGCGCGTGTCACCTTTTTTCATGGGCACCCAGATGCGGCCGTCGTTGCGCAGCGATTCGGACATCAGGGTGAGCTTGCTCTGATGCTCGCCGGTGACGGGAATGCACGTGGGGTGAATCTGCGTGTAACAGGGATTGCCGAAGGCAGCGCCCTTTTTGTAGGCGCGCCAAATCGCGGTGGTGTTGCAACCTTTGGCGTTGGTGGAGAGACAGAAGACGGAAGCATAGCCGCCGGTGGCCAGGACCACGGCGTCGGCGATGTGCGATTCGATCTTGCCGGTAATCATGTCGCGGGTGACGATGCCGCGGGCGCGGCCGTCAATCACAATCAGCTCCTGCATTTCGTGGCGCGTGAACATCTTCACCGCGCCGAGGCCGATTTGCCGCTCGAGTGCCTGGTAGGCGCCGAGCAGAAGCTGCTGGCCGGTCTGGCCGCGCGCGTAAAAGGTGCGCGAAACCTGCGCGCCGCCGAAGGAGCGGTTGGACAACATGCCGCCGTACTCGCGGGCAAAGGGCACGCCCTGGGCCACGCACTGGTCAATGATGTTCACGGAAACTTCGGCGAGACGGTGGACGTTGCTTTCGCGCGAGCGGAAGTCGCCGCCCTTGACGGTGTCGTAGAAAAGGCGGAAGACGCTGTCGCCGTCGTTCTGATAATTCTTGGCGGCGTTGATGCCGCCCTGCGCGGCTATGGAGTGCGCGCGGCGCGGCGTGTCCTGATAGCAATAGCACTTCACCTGATAGCCCAGCTCGGCCATGGTGGCCGCGGCGGAGGCGCCGGCGAGACCGGAGCCAACGACGATCACCGTGTACTTGCGCTTGTTGGCCGGATTGACCAGCTTCATCTCGAACTTGTGCCTGGTCCACTGCTGATCGATGGGACCGGAGGGGACATTGGACTTGAGTTCCATAATTTCGCTTCCCTATTGCAACTTCAAAAAACCCGCCAGCACGGCGATGGGGATGATAATGAATCCGCCGACCACGACGATGGTGAACAGAGTGGCCAGGCGGCGGGCGAAAGATTCGTAGCGCGGCTGGCTGATGCCGAGCGATTGAAAGAGGCTCCACACGCCGTGGAAGACGTGCAAGGCGAGGCAGGCCATGGCCACGAGGTAGAAGATGGCGACGCGTGTGACGCTGAGGCCGGCGACGAGATTGTGATAAACATCGCCTTCCTTGAAATTGGGATGAACCGTGCCAGTGGTGAGATGCAACAGATGATAAATGATGAATGCGCCGAGAATGGGGCCGGTCCAGCGCATGGTGCGCGAGGCCAGGCTGGCTTCCTTGTAGGAGGTGACGCGATAGCCCTTGGGACGCGCGCCCCAGCTCTTGAAGCTGAGCGCCAGATAGGCCCAAATGTGCAGGCCGACGCTCAGCAAAAGGCCGAAGCGCACGCCCCACAAAACCGCGGGAAACTTGCGCAGGGCAGCACCGTAGGCGTTGATGGCATCCGCACCCTTGAAGACGGTGAGGTTTCCGACCATGTGCCCGACAATGAAGCCCGAGAGGATGATCCCGGTAGCCGCCATGACCAGCTTCTGTCCGATGGAAGAACCGAGGATGCGCGCTAATCGAGAGTCCGCTGAAGGACTATCGACCACGGCGGCGGCGGGAGCGGAGGCACTCACAAAACCCTTCCTTTCACCGCGGCATCGGACATGGAAAGAGTACCGGGAAGCTGATGGAGATTCGCGGCGGAGGGCGTGCGCGTCGAGATCGGAGAAGGGCTGTGCACAAAGAAGCCGTGAACGACCGGCAAGCGCATCAGTATATGGATTCGGCGGGGAGTTTTCAAGCCACAGGCGGAATCGAAATTTGCGAGAGGTGACAGAGACTTTCAGATATACTATGCTGTTGCGGTAGAGCAGCCGGAGGACGTTGGATGAGCACAGAAAAGCTGGCGACGGAAGTTACCAAGGTCGTGGATGAGCTGGTGAAAACCGGCGAGCCGATCCCTATTCCGACGCTGAGCAAACTGGGCCAGCAGATCGCCAAGGCGTTTGGCGTGAAAGAGGACGAGGTCGCCGTCCTTACATTAGTCTTTGACAATAAATTTTTGAAGTTTGTGGTGCCCGAAAAACTTCAAAATATCGGCACGATTCCGGTGACCAGCACGACGGCGCTGGCTGCGCGCACGGCGCGGGACAAGCGCCCGGAGGTGATCAACAACTTCGCCATCGCCAAACACTCCACGGTGTTTGAAGCGGTGCCCTTGACCGATCAGCGCGGCGACCCCATCCAGAAAATCATGAGCGCGCCGGTGCAGGTGGACAACAAAGTGATCGGCGTGATCCAAGTGTCGCGCAAGGGCAAGACCCAGGCCGCCGCGGGACCCGACTTTACTCCCAAGGAACTGGGCGACCTGGTGTCCGTCAGCGTGCAGATTGGCCGCTGCCTGAAGCTCTGCGCGGTCTCCTAAACCGTGAACAACTTTTCCCGACGATTTTTTGTTGCGTGTGGCGCGCTGCTATTGCTGGCGGCTGCGGTGCCGGTGCGGCCGAACGACGGCGCAGACCGCGTCCGCATCACGCTGCTGGGCACCACCGACCTCCACGGAAACATCTTCCCCGTTGATTACTACACGAACCAGCCGGCCAACCGCGGCCTGGCGAAAATTGCCACACTGGTGCGGCAGACGCGCGCCGAAGAAAAAAACGTGCTGCTGCTCGATTCCGGCGACACCATCCAGGGCACGCCGCTGGCGTACTACTTCGCGCGCAAAGACACGACGAAGATGAACCCCACCATCGCGGCGATGAATGCGCTGGGGTACGACGCGATGGCCGTGGGCAACCACGAATTTAATTTCGGGCTGGAGGCTCTGTGGAAAGCCAAGAGCGAATCCAAGTTCCCCTGGCTAGCGGCCAATATCCTGGCAACTTACAAGCAGCAGCCACAACTGATCGGCGCCTACATCACCAAAGTTGTCGCTGGTGTGCGCGTGGCCATCGTGGGTTTCACTACGCCGGGAGTCCCGCGCTGGGAGGTTCCGGCGAATTACCGTGGCTACGAGTTCAAGCTGATTGTAGACACGGCTAAGTGGGTAATCCCGCAGGTGCGCAAGGAGGCCGACCTCGTCGTGGTCGTCGCGCATTCGGGGCTGGAGCGCGACCCGCAAACAGGTCAGAGCTACTCCGATCAGATGGAGAACGAGAATGCGGTTGGAGCGCTGGCCGAGCAGGTGCCGGGGATCGACGTGATTCTGTACGGGCATTCGCACCGCGAGCTGCCTACGAAATTGATCAACGGCGTGCTGCTGGTGCAGGCGAGGAACTGGGGGCAGTCGCTGGCGCGGGTGGACGTGGAGATGGAACGTGTGCGCGGCCGTTGGAAGGTGGCGTCGAAACGCTCGACGGTGATCCCGGTGACGGACGCGGTGGCGGCGGACGCGGAGGTCTTGAAACTGGCGCAGGCGTACCACGACACGACGGAAAAGTATCTGGATACGCCGGTGGCCACGTCGAGCAAGGCGCTGGACGCGTCGACCGCGCGCTATGAGGACCATCCCTTCGTGGACCAGATCCACAAAGTGCAAATGGAGTACGGGAAAGCGGATGTGTCGCTGGCGACGATGTTTTATTCGCGGCTGCAAATCCCGGCGGGCCAGGTGACGCTGCGGCAGGTGGCCGGCCTCTACATCTACGAGAACACGCTATACACGGTGGAAATGAACGGCAAGCAGCTTCGCGAAGTGCTGGAACACGCGGCGGAGTTTTTCCCGGGCTGGCCGTTCAAAGAAGGCGAACGCATTCGCTTGCCGGGCTTCAACGCGGACTGCGCCGAAGGCGTGGAGTACACCATCGACCTGACGCAGCCGGTGGGGCAGCGCATCCGCGACCTGAAGTACAAGGGCGCGCCGCTGGCGGACGACACGAAATTGCGCGTGGCGACGAACAACTACCGCTATTCGGGCGGCGGGCGTTACGCGACCCTGCAAGGCTTGCCGGTGGTGTACCGCTCGCCGATGGAAACGCGCGAGCTGATTATCGAGTCGGTGAGCCGCATGGGAAAACTTCTCACGGAAGCGAATGGCAACTGGAAGATTGTGCCGCGGGAAGCGTTCGAGGCGCTGGTGAAAGAAGCGCGGCAGCGGGAGAGTGGGAACACCGGCGGGCCGTGAGGACGGAGCGCCGCGGCGCACTGCGGAAATCCTGAGGAAAGAAAGTGACAAAAGTGTTGACACTGCATTCTGTTCTTGTTAATTTTCAGCACGCAAAAATTTTCATGACACTTCCAACACAACGCACACCCTCCGCCGCAGCTGCGGACGTCCCGGCAAAATAGATGGCCTTCGTCGCCAAGCGCATATTTCTCACCAAAGGCGTCGGCAAACACCGCGAGCGCCTCTCCAGCTTTGAACTGGCGCTGCGCAATGCGGGGATCGCGCAGTGCAATATCGTGCGCGTGTCGTCGATTTTTCCGCCGAGCTGCAAGCTGATTTCGCGCAGCGAAGGGCTGAAGCACATCAAGCCGGGACAAGTGGCGTTCTGCGTGATCAGCGAGAACTCCACGCGCGAGCCGCACCGGCTGATTGCGGCGGGCATCGGGCTGGCGCTGCCGGCAGACAAGTCCATGTTCGGCTACCTTTCCGAACACCACTCCTTCGGCGAGACGGAAGAAGTGGCGGGCGAATACACGGAAGAGCTAGCGGCGGAAATGCTGGCGACGACGCTGAATGTGGAGTTTGACCCGGACCTGTCGTGGGACGAGAAAAAAGAAGTGTACCGGATTTCGAACCGCATCGTGCGCACGATGAACATTACGCAGTCCGCGGTGGGCGACAAGCGCGGGCTGTGGACCACGGTGCTCTCCGCCGCATTTTTGCTGGGCGGGGACGACTAGACCGCTGGACTTCCCTTCTCCGAAGTTTCCAAATCCCTAGACGTGCAATCGCTTTTTCAGGCGCTTGCCCTTGTGATAGCCGATGCGCTCGAGGACCGCGCCGACGATGAGCGGGAGCGCGACGGTGGCGTCGTCGAGGACCTCGGCGAAGCGGCCGCCCTCTTCGGGCGGCACGAATTTACCCCAGGAGACGGCCTCGGTGTAGGTGCTACCGGAAAGTCCGCCCCAATTGACCGGCTCGGGGCAGATGCGCAGGCCGTAGTTGTAGCGCTTGAGCGGAATTTTTTCGTAGCCGCGGCGGGAAAGCAGCTCGGCATAGACGCCAAACTGCTGCGTCCAGTTGCGCGGCACGCCGCCTCCCACGGTGAAGATGCCCATGCGGCGGGTGGCCAGCATGGTCTTGGCAAATTTGTCGAAATCTTCGTAGGCATCGTAGCGCAGCAGCGGCAGGCCCTTCCTCTGCCGGTGGATTTTGTGGAGCGCGAAATCAATACCCAGCTCGGAATCGGTGAAAGCGGGCACGAAGACGGGCACGTTATGCTCGAAGGCGGACTTCAGGATGCCGCGGCCCTTCATGGTGCGGTGCAACAGCTCGCCGATGCGATGATGTAGCTTCCAACTGCTGACCACATCGTCGGCGTCCCAATCAATAAGGATGGACTGCACCACTTCCTCGACGTGGTCGAGATTGGTTTCGGGCTCGAGGGAATCGTAAACTCGGTTGTAGCCGGCGCGGAAGAGCGCGCGGTCGTCCATCTTCTCGTCGTAACGGAAATGCGAGAGGCCGGTGGCCTCGACGAGGCCGTGAGCCATCAGCGCGCCGGTGGAGACGATGGCGTTGACGATGCCGGATTCGACGAGGTCGCAGAAGATGAGGCCCATCTTGCCGACGGTCAGAGCGCCGGAGAGAGTGAGGACGACGAAGCAATCTTTGTCGCGGGCCATGGCTTCGAGAACGTCAGCAGCGTCGCCCACCTGGCGCCCGGTGAAGGCGGTGCGGCCCATGGCGCGCACGAGCTGGTCGATCGTGCGGCATTTGGAAAGGTCCAGAGGGAAGATCGGCTTCAGATGGTCCTTGACCGGATTGTGCAGGATGCGACCTGTCACTGTCTTTTTGGGCATTGATCCTCTTCGGCCCGGGCCGGACCGCGCGGCCGGGAATTTTTTGTTTGCGTCGCGCGCCTATTGATAATACAAAAGTGCGTCGCACGGATAGGATAATCTGAAGGAAAGGAAACGGGAAGCGCTGGCTCCCGAAAGGTCTGCCCCTTGAACCGAGGCTACACAGAGACTCTGCCCGACAATTTCGGCGGTCTCCCCACAGAAAATTCGAATTACGCAAGCGCGCGCGCGGTGATTTTTCCGGTGCCGCTGGAGCGCACCACCACGTATATGAGCGGCACGCGCAACGGTCCGGCGGCGATCATCGCCGCCAGCCGCAACATGGAAGTGTACGACGAGGAACTCGGCTGCGAGATTTACAAGAAATGCGGCATTGCCACGCTGCGGCCCATTGACACGCAGGAGGGCACGCTCGAAAAAGTGCTGGCGGAGCTGCACACCGCGGAGCTCGGGCTCCTGAACGATGGGAAGTTCCCCGTGGCGCTGGGCGGCGAACATTCACTGACCGCGCCGCTGGTGGCCGCGGCGGCGAAAAAGTTTTCCGGACTGACGGTGCTGCAGATCGACGCGCACGCGGATTTGCGCGAGTCCTACCAGGGCAATGCGGCGAGCCACGCGTCGGTGATGCGGCGGGTGGTGGAGATTTGTCCGGCGGTGCAGGTGGGCATCCGCTCGATTTCCGTGGAGGAAGCGGAAGCCATCCCCACGCTGCGGACGAAAGTGTATTGGTGCAAGGACATCGTGCGCGCGCCGCTGGAGTCGTGGATTCCGCGCGTGGTGGCGGACTTGAGCGAGCACGTCTACCTCACGGTGGATCTGGACGGGTTCGATCCGGCGTACGTGCCGGCCACGGGCACGCCGGAGCCGGGCGGACTGGACTGGCAGCAGGTGACGTCGCTGATCCGCGCGGTGGCCGCCAAGAAAAAGATTGTGGCCATGGACGTGGTGGAGCTGTTGCCGCAGCCGGGCGACCACGCGTCGGATTTTCTGGCGGCGAAATTGATTTACAAGACGCTGGGGTACATTTTCGCGAGGTAAAAGCGGGAGAAACGAACGATGCGAAATTCATTGATTGGATGGATTTTGATTGGCTTGATTGCCGGATGGCTGACGGGAAAACTCACGCGCGGAAAAGGCTTCGGATGCCTGGCGGACATCGTCCTGGGCCTGGTCGGAGCGCTGCTGGGCGGGGGGATTTTCAGGGAGCTGGGGATTTTCGGCGGGGGATTTTTGTACAGCCTCGCGGCGGCGACGGTAGGGGCGGTAGTGCTCGTGTCCGTGGCGCGGCTGTTCGGCGGGAGCGGTCAATAGGACGACCAGATGTGCTGACAAGGGCGGTCTGAAGACTGGCCCTAAACTCCGCCGGCGCTTGACACCTACTTTTGCTATAATTACCCTAAAGCTATGAAAGTGGATTTCACCCCCGACCAAAAGGCATTCATCCGCCAAGCGATCGAGGCGGGTCGCCTGCACCGCGAGGAAGACGCGGTACAGGAAGCGATGTCGCTGTGGGAAGAGCGCGAGCGCACCCGCGCTGAAATCCTGGCAGCCGTTGACACTGCGGAGGCCTCCCTGGCGCGCGGTGGGGGACGCACCATCACGCAGCAATCCATGCAGGAGCTTGGCGACGAAGTGAAACGGCGTGGACGCGCCCGCCTCGCCAACGAGCAACCAGCTCCCCGCTAAATGGGACACCGCCTCGCACCGGAAGCCGAAGCCGAGCTAGACGACATATGGTATTACGTTGCCAAGGAAAGCGGCAGCATCGAGATTGCCGACCGCCTGATTGACTCCATTACCGAGCGCTTCTTTCTTCTGTCCAGCCATCCCCACGTGGGCCGCCGCCGCGATGACGATTTGCGCCCCGGCTTGCGCAGCTTTCCCGTTGGCGAGTATGTGATCATTTACCGCATCGCGAACGTGGATGTGATGATTCTTCACGTTGCGCGAGGCAGCCGGAATCTTGAGGCGCTCTTTGGTCATTAGAAGCTCCGCAGCACGAAAAACAGGGCGCTACTGGGCGGGGGGATTTTTACGAAGCTGGGAATCTTTGGTGGCGGATTTTTGTACAGCCTCGCGGCGGCCACGGTGGGAGCGGTGGCGCTGGTGTCGGTGGCAAGGCTGTTTGGCAGGAGAGACCGTTAGCACTGCTCACTGTTTGCAATAAACCGCTCACGTTGACCCCGACATTTCGCTAATGCAAGCTCTCGACTGTTCTTCCCTCAAGTCCAGTTCAGCAATCTCGCCATCACGAAGAACACACACGACTGGAGTTCGGCAATAAATCTGCCGGTCTGCGCTGCGAATGATTCGAGTATTGAACGCCGCAATATCTGCGGCGCATAGGGCAACATAACGTGGCAGTGGATCCTCGAATACGCCTAGAAGAGCATGCTTTGCGTCGATGGGAAAAACGACCTCGGTGTGACGCAAACCAAAGCCAATTGGGCCGTGTGCCTTCTGGTCTTTGAAGGCGAGCGTCGCCGGACGGTCACAGGTCACAAAGTCAGCTACGTTCGGCCCAGCATGCATCAATGACCAGAAGCGATGGCCCAGCAACTGAAGGACTTTGTCAAAAACGCCGAACTCCGTTTCAAGACTCGCATCTGTAGTGATCTGAATAGAGTATCGATCACTTTTCACAAACTCTCTCATTCGCTCAAACGAAACGTCGGGCCCAACGACGAAGCCCTCCGTACGAGCTTTTCGATTGTGATACTCGTAGCGATCTTTGTTTGATGCCAACAAGTCCACGATCATGCGGGCCGAGTGCTGCCGCGCCACGGTCATTGACTGCCGCGCGGTTGGATTATGAACGACTAGAAGGCAGATGAAATTGATGACATAACTGAAATCTTCATCCGGTGGTATGCAGTCATCCTTACACATTTGTCGCATTACAGGAAAAACCGTGCGTTCGAAATTGCCAAGGGCCTTTTCGAGAGCGTCGGGGCTCTGGCCCTCAACGTTGATACGGTTGAAATCACGTTCGACACCAACATTGCTTGGCTTGGTTAAGAAGAATCTGCCCGTCGGACAATCGAATACGAAGAGCTTTCCGTCACGCGTGCCAGTGTCTGTAAACCCTGCGAGGTATCCCTGTGGAACAACGTGATGGTTCCGAGCGACTGTCCCCATAGCATTCAAGGTAACACTTGGGTTCCCGCTATTCGGCGGCCTTATCAATCCTTTCGCGCAGTTTCTTGACGAGGCCTCGCGCCGCCCCTTTGACCGTGCTCACAGCAATATCCGCGCTGATGTAGAGAAGGGGAGTTTCGCTGTTTGGTTCAGTAAGGATTAGAAACCAATATCGATTGAATCGGTAGTTTTTTCCTGTGGGAGAGGTGTTCGTCAAGATGAGGCGGAGATCAGCGCTCGATGGCTCTCCCACTACCTTCCAACGCCCCCACTCCTTCAACGGCTCATAGAGGTTGTTGAAGACATCGCTGCGCGCGCTTTGATTCTCAAGATAGATCGTCTTCGCTGCCTTGACCTTTTCGGGCAAAGGCGGGAACTTCGATTTTTGAGCTTTCAAAGTAGGGCACGTGGCAATAACACAAAGCGCCAGCAATACCGGGACGCGCAATAGCCGGATGATTGACATAGCCTAATTCCCTCTCCAACAAAAGCGTTTCATATCATGCTCGGACATGTTTGCATAAGTATGACATTCGGAGCTTTGTCGTCAAAGCTCGTAATTTCAAGTTGACGAAGTACGCCTCCGCTGCGTGCTTCGACGAAGAAAACCCGCGTGTGATACGATGAATGGCCGCGTTGGGAAAGAGGAAATGATTTGAAGCAGCAATCTTTATGGACAGTGCCGCTGGGAGGGCTGGGCGAATTCGGGATGAACATGCTCGTTCTCCGCTACGGAGACGACATGATCGTGATTGATGCGGGGATGATGTTTCCCGAAGCCGAGCTGCTGGGCGTGGACGTGGTCATCCCCGACATCACCTTTCTGAAAGAGAACCGCAAATCGCTGCGCGCAATTGTGCTGACGCACGGCCACGAAGACCACATCGGCGCGCTGCCGTACCTGTTGCGCGACATCAACGTGCCGATTTACGGCACGGAGTACACGCTGGCGCTGGTAAAGCGGCGGCTGGAGGAGCACGGGTTGCTGAGCGACGCCACGCTGCGTGAAGTGAAAACGGGCGTCAAGATTGAAATCGGCGCGTTCGAAATCGAATACATCTATGTGACGCACAGCACGATTGACTGCGCGGCGCTGGCCATCCGCACGCCCATCGGCGTGGTGATCCACACGGGCGACTTCAAGATTGATCCCACGCCCACTGATCTGCGCCCCTTCGACCTGCACACGCTGGCGAACTATGGGAAGGAAGGCGTACTGGCGCTCTTTAGCGACAGCACCAACGTGGAGCGGGCGGGGTACACGCCGTCGGAGCGCGCGGTGCTGCCGCGGCTGGAGGAGTTGTTCCGCGCGGCGCCGCGGAAAGTGATTGTGTCGTGCTTTGCGTCGTCCATTCACCGCATCCAGCAAGTGATCGAAGTCGCCGCCATGGTAGGGCGCAAGGTGGGGTTTGTCGGGCGCAGCATGGCCAACAACGTGGAGCTGAGCCACGCGCTCAACCGGCTGTCCATCCCCGATGGCATGGTCGTGCGGCCGCAGGACTTGAAATCGTACGACCCGAAAAAGCTGGTGGTGCTGATGAGCGGCAGCCAGGCGGAGCCGATGTCGGCGCTATCGCGGGTGGCCGTGGACAACCACCGGCAGTTGACGGTGGACGAGAACGACACGGTGATCCTGTCGTCGCGCATCATCCCCGGCAACGAGAAGCCCATCTTCCGGATGATTGACCACATGTTCCGGCGGCGGGCGCTGATCTACTACGAGGACGGCGGGCGCGCGCCGATCCACGTGTCCGGGCACGCCAGCCAGGAAGAGTTGAAGCTGGTGCTGAACTTGGTGCGGCCGAAATATTTTATTCCGGTGCACGGCGAGTACCGCATGCTCTTCCGGCACGCGGCGCTGGCGCGCCAGGTGGGCACCGTCTCCGGCGAAATTTTTGTGATTGAGGACGGCCAGCCGATTGAGTTTACCGAAGACGGCGCGTACAAGCGCGAAAAAGTGCGCGCGGGACGCGTGCTGGTGGATTCGGGGTCGCTCGAGGAGATCGAAGAAGTGGTGATTCGCGACCGGCAACACCTCTCGGAAGACGGCGTGGTGGTGCCCATCGTCGCCATCGACAAGCAGACGGGGACAGTGGAAGGCTCGCCGGAAGTCGTCAGCCGCGGGTTCCTCTCCGCCGATGACGGGCAGGAAGTGATGGCCGGGGCGCGCGAAGTGGTGCTGCGCACGATGGCGCAATCCAATCCCGAGGAAATGGCGGATTGGAGCGTCATCAAAGAAAAGATTCGCGTGGACCTGAAAAAATATTTGAACAAGCAGACCGCCAAGCGACCGCTGATTCTGCCCGTGATCCTCGAAGTGTAAACCGTGGACGCCGGACTCCGCCCATACAATTCAGAAGACGTCGAGGCGATGTATCAGCTCGACCAGGAGTGCTATCCACCGGGGATTGCGTATTCGCGGCGGGAAATTAAGTGGTACCTGCGGCTGCCGGGCGCGGACTGCCTGGTGGCGGAAGGCGACGGTGCGCTGGCCGGATTCATCGTCACCGAGCGCGAAAACGACTTGGGACACATCATCACGCTGGACGTGGCGGAGTCGCACAGGCGGCGCGGCGTGGGCACGGCTCTGCTGGCCGCGGCCGAGGCGCGGATGATGGAGGCGGGCGTAAGGCGCGTGTCGCTGGAGACGGCGACAGACAATTCCCCCGCGGTTGCCTTCTGGAAGAAGCACGGCTATCGTACCGTGGCCGTCTTGAAAAACTATTACATGGAAAAGCTGGACGCATATGAAATGCTCAAGCGGCTGAGCCCACAGTCCAAATGAAATCTGCGAGGGAGCGGTGAACGATTTTCTGTTGTCTATATTGCTGGGGATCATTGAAGGGCTGACGGAGTTTCTTCCGGTGAGCTCGACGGCGCATTTGCGCATCGCGGAGGCGTTGTTCAACGTGAGCCTGACGAGCGGGTACTGGAAGATGTACACCGTCGTCATTCAGTTAGGCGCGATTCTGAGCTTGCCGGTTTATTTTGCGGCGCGGATCCGGAAATTCGTGGCCACCTTTCCCCGGGGCGAGCGCGGCGAGCACACGTGGATGACGCATCCGCTGAGCCTCACGATGCTGGCGTTTGTGATTACGGCGATTCCGGCCTTTTTGCTCTCCAAAATTATCGGCGAGCATCTGGAAAACCTGTACGTGATCGGAAGCTCGCTGCTGGTGGGTGGAATCGTGATGTGGGTGGTGGACGCGCGAAACGCAGCGGCGGAACAGGCTGGAGCGAGCGCTCCCGCGAGTCGCATACGCACGTGGCATATGGAGGAGATGAGCGCGGGACAAGCGGCGTGGATCGGAGTCTGTCAAGTCCTGTCGGCGGTGTTTCCGGGGACGTCGCGGTCGATGGCGACGATCGCGGGCGGGCAACTGACAGGAATGTCGCGCGCGGCGGCGCTGGAGTTTTCGTTTTTTCTATCCATGCCGACGATGGCGGCTGCGGCGGGTTATCAGCTCTTGAAATTTTTGCTGGGCAAAGACAAGAACGCGATAGGTGTCGGGCAGATTGATGCGCATGGCTGGATCGTGTTGGGAATCGGATTTGTGGTGTCGTTCATTGTGGCCTACGGGTCGGTGGCGTGGTTCATGGCGTGGGTGCGGCGGCATGGATTTGTGCCGTTCGCCATTTATAGGATTGTGGTGGGAGCCGCCGTGCTGGCGTGGGCGGCGGGATTGGTCTAGCCAGGGCGCAATTCCATCCGTTACCTGTAAACATCTGCGAGCAAGATATTTGTTGTTCGCGGGAATCTGCTTGGTATAGTGCTTTTGTTGTTCGCAGTCCTCCGGTAGGGCCTCCGCGCGACAGCGCCCGTGCGACCCGATCAACGCTGGAGCCTTCCCCCCATTTCGACAGGAGAATTTGTGCGCATTCTTACGCCAACTGAAAATCACCGTTTGAACGAATTGGTGGGATTTCTGGGTGTGACCATCGCAATCCTGATGGCGCTCAGCCTGCTTTCGTACAATCCGCACGACGCCGCGCTGAACGTGTCCGCACCGCTGCCGGGGGAAGGAATTCAGCCGGCCCGCAACTGGATCGGCCCAGTGGGAGCGCATGGCTCGGATTTTCTGTTCCAGGTGCTGGGCTACGCAGCGTTTCTGCTGCCGGTGGGCGCGTTCGTGGTGGGCATGCGATGGTTTCGCAGCCAGGTGGTGACGTCGCCGATCGTGAAACTTTCCGGCATGGCGCTGCTGATCGCTTCCCTGTCCGCGCTGCTGGCGCTGCTGGGATTGCCGGATGTGCGCGGCACGGTGCCGGCCGGAGGTTTGCTGGGCATCCTGCTCTCGCGCGCGCTGCTGGCGGGATTCAACCCGGTGGGCGCACACTTGCTGGCGGTGTGCTTCTTGCTGACGGCGCTGTTTCTGACCACGCGTTTTTCGTTCAGCAGCACGACGGAATGGCTGCGCGAGAAGGCCAGCCCGTTCGCCAAGGTGCAGGCGCGGTGGAAGGCGTGGCGCGAGGCGCGCGAACAGAAGCGCTTGAAGAACCGCGTGGCGCAAATCCAGATTGCCGGACGGCCGCCGGCGCCGCAGCAGACCATCGCACCGATTGAGCTGGGGGAGAAACCGCGCAGAGAAAAGACCGATCCGAAGATTGAGCTGACGCTGGTGAAATCAAGAGACGAGGGCCACGCCGAGTTGGTGAGCAGCAGCGCCACCGAGCCGAAGATTGCGCGCGGCAAAACGAATTACCGGCTGCCGTCGCCCGGACTGTTGCGGATGGCCGAGCGCGGAGAAAAGCTGCAGGAAGCGGAACTGAAGGAACGGGCGCGGGCCATCGAGCTGAAGTGCAAAGAATTTGACGTGACCGGGCACGTGACGCAAATCAACCCCGGGCCGGTGGTGACCACGTACGAGTTCAAGCCCGAGGCGGGGGTGAAGTACAGCCGCATCATCGGGCTTTCCGACGACCTGTGCCTGGCGCTGAAGGCGGAATCCATCCTGATGGAGCGCATCCCGGGAAAATCCACGGTGGGCATCGAAGTGCCCAACATGCACCGGGAAACGATTGTGCTGCGGGATGTGGTGGA
>CAZIWR010000038.1:0-17354 GCA_964542805.1 uncultured Acidobacteriaceae bacterium | reverse complement strand
TCTCCCAGCTCACCAGCATTCCCGCAAAAAACTCCGGCATGGGAATGAGATTAATCAGCCCGCAGAGTCCATACCCGATGGCCAGGCCCACGCCGCCGCTCAGAAACACAACAATCAGGCTCTCGACGAAAAATTGCCCCACAATCGCGCGCCGCGTGGCGCCCACCGCTTTGCGCACGCCGATTTCGCGTGTGCGCTCGCGTACCGCCACCAGCATCACGTTCATCACGCCGATCCCGCCGAGGAACAACGACGTCACGCCGATAGCCCCGAGGAAATACTCCATCCCGTCCACGATCATCTGGAACGCTTTGGCATCCTCGACGGTGTCCCAGACGCCAGCGGCTTCCTTGTCCAGCGGATCAAAGTGGTGCAGCCGTCCCAGCGAGCGCCGTACCTGCTGCTTGCAGGCTTCGTGGCTTGCCCACGACTTGGGCGCGACGAGCAGACGGTCGATAGAGCGTGGCGCCGACGGCGGCACGTTGGGAATCTCCTGAATCATCACGCTGAACGGAATGAAGACCTTTTGCACGTCCTGGCCATCGTAACTCGAATTCTGATTTTTCTCCCGCATCACTCCGATGACGCTGTAGGGGATGTCTCGGATCCAGATGGTGGCGCCCAGCGCCTCGCGGGTCCCGAAAAGCTGTTTCTTCGCGTCGCTGCCAAGGAATGCGACGTGCCGGCCTTGCGCGTCGTCTTCCCACGAATAAAAGCGCCCGCCGCCGACGCGGACGGAGCGCAGTTCGGCAAACGGCGGCCATGATCCGGTCACCAATAGGTTGGCGTTGTTGTATGGGCTGCGGATCGCGGCTGTATTGCCCAGCTCGGGGAGCACGTAGGCACAATCCGGAGAATCCCGCTGCACCACCGCAGGGTCGCTGTCTTCCCACCACACCCGGCGGCCGGCGCGTTGCCCGCCTACTTGCAGGCTGGTGCGCCCCGCAAAGACGATCATGATGTCCTTGCCAAAATTTTCATTCTGGCGCTGCTGACCCACCCGCAAGCCTTCGCCCGCCGCCACCATGAGCGTGATGGAGATGATTCCCCAGGCGATGCCGAACATCGTCAGGAAGGTGCGTAGTTTGTGCGCCAGCAGCGTGCGCAGTGTATCGGTGAGGAGGTCCCGGAATACCATGGTCAGAAATTCGTAGCGCGCGATCGGCAAGAATAGGGCAGGAGCGCGCCCCTTCGAAAACAAAATCGCTACTGCAAAACAACCTTTTGCCCTTCGTTCAGCCCGGAGACCAGCTCCGTCTTGACGCCGTTGGAGATGCCCAGCTTCACTTCTTTTTTCGCGCGTCCTTTTTCGGCCTTGGGATCCGGGATTTCAATCGAGGCCTTGCGGTCCTTGTCGTAGATCACCGCCGATTCCGGAATCAGCAGCACGCCCTTTTTCTCTTCGAGGATAATCTCCGCATTGGCGCTCATGTTGGACTTGAGCTCGCCGCCGGAGTTGAGAATCGAAACGCGCACTTCGAAGGTGGTGACGTTGTCCTTCTCCTTGCCCAGCGGAGAGATTTTCGTCACCTTGCCATTGAATTTTTTGTCCTTGAACGACTCCACCACGATGCGCGCCGCCTGGTCCAGATAGACTTTGCCGATATCGGCTTCATCCACTTTTCCGAGTACGTAGACTTCGCTGACGTCGCCCAGCGTCATGATCAGCGTGGCCTGCGACCCGTTCACCAGGATGGAGCTGACCGCGTCGCCCACCTGCACGTCTCGCGAGAGGATCAGCCCGTCCATGGGGCTTACGATGGTGGAATTGAGCAGGTCTGTATCCGCGCGATCCAGCGCCGCCTGCGCCTGGGCCACCTGCGCCCCCGAGCGCGAAAGCTCTGCGCGCGCCAGCGCCACACTGCGCAGCGCGGAGGTCTGTTTGTTCAACGCCATCTGGTAAGCCTTTTCCGTGTCTTCCACCGCGGACTTGGCCACCAGCCCATCCGTGTAGAGCTGTTGCGCGCGGTCCATATTCTTTTTCAGGAAAGGCACGTCGGGGCCTTCGGCTTCCACTTGGTTGCGCTCCAGCGCCGCTTTCGCTGATTCCTGCGCGGCTTGCGTGGCCTGCAGCGTGGCCCGCGCCTCGCGCACCCGCGCCTGCAACTCTTCCTTGTCCAGCTCGCACAGCAACTGGCCGGCCTTCACTTGCTCGCCGTAGTCCACGTAAAGTTTTTTCACGATTCCGCTCGCCTTCGACTTGATCTCCACTTTCACCAGCGGCTGGATTTTCCCGGTGGCCACCACGGAGCGCGCAATGTCGCCTTTTTCCACCGCGGCCAGCTTGGACGGATCAATTTCCTTGCTGGGCTTCAGCGCCACCGCGCCGCCCGCGATCACCGCGATCAGCACCAGAGCGATCACACTGATCCAGATCCACCGCCGGCGTTTCTTCCCGTTTTTGCCATTCCCTGCCATGTTCGTGCACCTCTCCCCGTTAGGTTGCCTGCTACTAGATAGTACGCATCGCCGGGAGAATTGTTCCCTTCCCGGGCAGCACGGATCCCCCACAGGTGGCGGACCCTTCCGCTATCCTTTTAGACGCCAGGAATGCTCATTGGTTTGGCGCGGGAAGGCGTGCGCGATTGTCCTACCACAGGCCCAGCAGCCGCCACCACACCAGCCCTAGGCCCAGCCACACAACCAGATTGAACAGCACCACGACGAAGCCCACTCGCCACCAGGTGACCTGGCTCACGTAGCCCGACCCAAAAAATATCGGCGCCGGGCCGGTTCCATAATGCGTGAGTGACGCGTTCAAGTTGGAAAAAAACGCCAGGGCCACTGCCGCCACCAGCGTCGGCGCGCCGTTGGCCACCGCCAGCAACAAAAACGCCGGGTACAGCGCGGTGATGTGCGCGGTCATCGAAGCGAAACCGTAATGAATGTAGGTGTACGCCAGCACCAGCGCCACCAACGCTCCCAGCGGGCTCCAGCCCTGCAAACCCGAGGAAAGCGAATCGGTGAACGCCTTGATCACTCCGAGCTGATTCAGCCCGCCGGCCATCATGATCAGCCCGCCAAACCAGAGCAGCGCGTCCCAGGCGCGGCGCTCGCCGATCACGTCGTCCCAGTCAATCACGCCGCTCAGCACAATCAGCGAGACGCCGCCGCAGGCAATCACCGCCGGATGTAATCCATGCCATTTCTGCGTCACCCAGCCGGCGATAACCGCGATCAGAATCGCCACCAGCGCAACTTCCTGCCGCGCCATGGGCCCGAGGGCCTGCAATTCCCGCTGGGCCATCGCGCGTGCCTCCGGCGTGCTCTTCAATTCCGGCGGGTCCAGACGAAAAATCAGCCACGGCAGCAGGCCGACGGAAATCGCCGCTGGCACGCACGACGCCAGCGCCCACGTGTTCCAAGTGAGGTCCACATTGGCGAAATCTTTGGCGAATTTTGCCGCCAGCGGATTGGCGGCCATGCTGGTCAGGAAAATCGCCGCGGTGGTGCAGCCGATGTGATACGCGCATTGCATCAGATAGGCGCCCAGCCGCTGCGCCGTCGGGCCGGGATGCGAGTCGTAGCTTTCCGCCAGGCTTCGCGCAATGGGAAATATGATGCCGCCCGCCCGCGCGGTGTCCGAAGGGATGAACGGAGAAACCACCAGGTCTGCGCCTGCCAGCGCGTAACCCAGCCGCAGCGAACTGCTGCCGAACCAGCGCACAAACAAATACGCGATGCGCCGGCCCAGCCCGGTCTTCACCACCGAGCGCGAAAAAAGAAACGCCGCCACAATCAGCCAGATGGTCGGGTTGGCAAACGCGGAGAAGGCCATCTCCGCGGTCACCGTTTTCGTCAGCCCCGCCACCGTAATCGCCAGCAGAGTCATCGCGCCCATGGGCAGCGGCTGCGCGATCAGGCCAATCACCGTGGCAACGAATATTGCCAGCAGCCGCCAGCCTTGCTCGCTCACACCTTCCGGGCGCGGCAACAATAGAATGAGAAATCCGGCAGCAAGAACGACAGCCCAGCGGAGGATGCGCTTCGGTGGAGATGCCCCCATATCGCGGGCATCGTAGGTGGCAGGAAGATGGAAGTCAACCGGAGGTCGGCCGCCGCCAGCGCGGCTCAGGAGACGATGGGCTGCACCAACTGCACAGCAACACCGGAGAAATCTCGCGACACCGCGTCGACCCGGACGATCTTACCGACGTAGTTCGACTGCCGGCTTTCCGGCACGGACGAGTACAGCCAGGTCACGTTTAATTGCATTCCCCGCCGGTACAATGTAGGGCTGGAGAGAAAATAAAACCCGTCGCGCGCGATGTTCAGCGTTGTGCAAATCTCTTCAAAATCATTCGGATGGGGTACGCAAGGACGCACCAGGATTTTGAGTTGCAAGGCTTGGCGGCTTCCACGGCGCCGCTCTGCTTGCGGCCGCGCTGCGACTGCACTGCCGGCGGATTCGATCCCTGTATTCCGAGTGGCCACGGCTAATGCCCCTCTCTGGCGGGGTATGTAGCCTACGCCTCGAACCTTTGCTGAAAACATCGAATTCAATACCGCGATTCCAAAGCGTCAACCCCCCTCTGCACGGATGGCAGCGGCCTCACAAAAGCTCTTGCGAATCGTGGGCGCACAGTAATCATGCTTTGCTATAATCCGCCCATGACTTTGATGGAAGCTACTTTCGAACTGCAGTCGCCGCTCACCGAACAGCAGATGCGGCAGTTGGGAGAGTTCGCGAACACCTACGGCCTGCGCCGCTTCCGCGTCGACGAAACTAAGAAGCTGCTCACCTTTGAGTACGATGCTTCGCGCTTGCAGGAATCCCAGGTGGCTCACGCGCTCGGGCAGGTACGCATTCGCGTGCTCAGGCGCGTGGACCCATTCGCCGCCGCCGCGGTTCCGGCTTAAAAGAATGAGGGCCCCGCGCCGCCCTTTTTTATTGCTTGTGGCCTCTCGGACCAGTACTAATCGAATTCGTACTTGACTTTAGAATTCAACCAGGCAGAGAATTCACTTGCCGCCCCAGGTTGCCTGCTGTTCAAGACCCAGTCCAAAAGCCCGTGTACAAGCCCAATGAGGCAACGCCTTTCCCCTTAGTTAGCCGCGCCCGTAAGGAAGCGACCTAGTCGGAAAACCTGATTGAAGCCAAACCCCGCGTGAGCGGGGCACGGAAAGCCACGGGCCTTTAAGCGTCAGTGGCATTAGGAAAAAGCGGAGGAGTTATGAGAATCCGATTTGGCAGAAACATCGCAGTCACAACACTGGTTGGCGTCGTCTTCTGTGTGTCGGCCATGCTCATGATGGCAGAAGACCCTAAGCAATTTTCGGATTGGTCGGCGCCGGTCAACCTCGGTCCGATCGTAAATTCGGCCACTGCCGAAGCTGGCCCGTTCATCTCGAAGGACGGGCTGAGCCTTTACTTTGGCGTGTGGACCTGTGGCTCCAACCCAGTCCCGCCGTGTCGTACCGATGGGTATGGCCAATTTGACATCTACGTCTCGCAGCGTGCCAGCGTGGAGGATCCCTGGGGACCCCCGCGAAACCTCGGACCCAACATCAACACCAGCGACAACGAGCAAACCCCAACCATTTCGTTGGACGGGCACCGGCTCTATTTCGCGAGTAATCGTCCGGGAGGCTTTGGCGACCTTGACCTCTATGTTTCTAGACGGCACAACTAGCGGGACGACTTCGGCTGGCAACCCCCGGTGAATCTGGGCAGCGGAGTCAATAGCCCCGCCGTCGAACGCAGCCCGGCTCACTTCGAGGATGACGAGACTGGCACCATCACCCTGTACTTTAGCTCGACCTGGCCGGGAGGCATGCCCTTCGAGAACATCTATGCCAGCATGCTCCAACCGGATGAGACCTATGGGCCGGCGGTACTTGTCCCGGAGCTGAGCAGCGCGTTTCGCGACATGGTCCCAGCGATCCGGCGGGACGGATTGGAAATGTTCTTGGCTTCCAACCGGCCGGGAACGTTCGGCGGGGCAGACCTATGGGTTTCGACGCGCCCGAGCACTTCGGACCCCTGGTCAACCCCGGCGAACCTGGGCGCTGTCGTCAACAGCGCTGTCGTAATTGGGACCACGGGTTTGGACTTCCGCCCGGCGCTCTCGTTTGACGGCACGGCCCTCTACTTTCACTCGGATCGTCCCGGAGGTTTCGGGGGCTTCGACTTGTACGTAACTACGCGCACCAAGCTGAAAGGAGTGGACAAGAACGACAATTAGCTATGTTCGCGGGCCGTTTTGACAAGGCGCCCTTCACGACGGCCCGCGAGAGCAGGCGGAACGCGCGGCGGAAAGTCAGAGAGGTGCCTCAGCGGCCCGAAGGTGCGGAGGTTCGGGATGACATGCCGAGCGAAGGAGCCTTGTCCGGGATCAGTCGTAGTATTCGCGGCCGCCGCAGTCCCGGCTTAAAAGAGTGAGGGCCCCCGCCTGGGAACGGGAGCCCTCGAAGTACGCTTCGTAGTCCCGGCTTAGGCGAGCCGGGTCTGGGGTCATCCATCCTAGCTTCCCTCTCAGAGGCAGGTGGCAACGCTTCGCTTCTCCCGATGGGCGGGCCCCTTCCCTCCCGACCATGAAATTGGCGATGCGCCGTGAAGCGTACCCATGCCTCCATCATTTGCAAACCAATTGCCAGCCGCTCGGCAAAATTGTTATTCCTTAAGTTAATCATGTAAGAGGATTTACAGGTGGGGAGCTGATTCCTGCTCTAATACTTCCCTCGCAGACCAAACCAGTTTGGGAATCCCGCGTCCCGCTTCGGGGCGGCTGGAAACCCTCTGGCAACCTACTTGCCTACACTGCCCGGTTTCAGGAAGCTAAGGGAAATCTTTCGCTGGATGGTGATGTCGCCCACCACATCGCGGATCTGTAACGAAATGCGCGGATCGGTGCGTTCCCAGTCGATTTCCACCAGACCGAAGTTGTCGCCGATGTCCATTGTCGCCACGCGGTGCCGGTTGGCTTCGAACCGCCGCCATTTCTTGTGCCCCGCATTGAGCCCGCTGGAAGTCAGATCAAACAGCGGATAGCCGGCCCCGCCGTCCATCATGGAGAGTTCCGCGAGATGCCGGTCCCCGCTCAAAAACAAAACGCCGCGAGCCCCGCTCGTCTGAATCAATTGGAACAGTCGCTGGCGCTCTAGCGGGAGATTCGCCCACTTTTCCCACAGATGGTCTTCGGAAACCACTTGAATGCCGGAGACGATCAGGCGGACCTCCGCCGGTAGGCGCAGCTGCTCTTCGAGCCATTTCCACTGTTCTTCGCCCAGTATCGTTTTGGCGGGATCGGCGTCCGGGACGTAGCGGCCCTGGTCTTCGCTGAAGTTGCCGCGCTTGAGCGGGCTGCGGTTGTAGCGCGTGTCCAGCAGAATAATCTGCACGCGCCGGCCGGACAGGCCGAACACTTTGGCGTCGTACACTCCGGCGCGTGTGCGGCGCGGAGAATCCTGGGGCTCCCCGAGGAAATCAAGGAAATCGCTGCGAAATTCATCGCGGCGGGCAAAATCTGCGCCGCCGTCGCCGGCGCCAAATTCGCCGTCGTCCCACATCGCAAGCAGCGGCACCGTTTGCCGCAGCCGCGCAAAGCCAGGCATCGCATTCACCTTCGCGAAGGCGGCCACGCGGTCGGCGTGGTTCTCGGTGCCGTTGTTCACATATACGATATCCCCGAGGGACAGGAAGAGATCCGGTTTTACCGCGAGAATGCGCTCCCAGATCGGCTGCGGTTCGCTCTGCACGGCGCAGGACCCGAACGCGATGCGCGTCGTGTGCGTCCCGAACGTTTCTGCGGGGCGCAGGAGCGGCTGTCCGGAGGACTTCGGGTCGATTTGCTGGGCCAGGGCCGCAAAACCGCAAACCGCCAGGCCAGCGCAACACAGAAAAAGTATTTGCTTTCGATTCGGCATCATCATCACGCAGTGACCGGCGCGGACAGCGCTAGCCCACTCAGCATAGCGTAAAGCCTCAGCAAGCGCATGCAGTTCGGCCTTATCTATCGCTTCCGCGCCGCGGCCGGCAGCTTGACAGCTCGCTTCGAATCACGTAGAAGTAAGTAGTTACTTACTATGGCTCGCCCCGCCGCACGCATCCCCGCTTTGGAACGCCGTCGCCAGATTCTGGCGGTGGCCACCACTTTGTTTGCGCGCCAGGGTTTCCAGGGCACGCGCACCCGAGAAATTTCCTCCAAAGCCCGCGTCAACGAGGCCCTCCTCTTCCGCCACTTCCCTTCCAAGGAAGAGCTCTACTGGGCGGTCCTCGATGAGAAATGCAAAGCTCGGCGCGGATTTGTGGAATTGAAGACTCTCCTGAAGAGCGGACAGCCGGTCCCTGAAGTTTTCGCGGCCATCGCCGATGGATTGCTGCATCGCAATTTTGAGGATGCCAGCGTGCTGCGGCTGTGGCTCTTTAGCGGATTGGAAAACCATCGCCTCTACCGGCGCTTTTATCGCGCCTACATGGCCGACTACTACGATTTGCTGGCCGGCTACATCCGCCGGCAGATTCGGCGCGGCACGTTTCGCGCGGTGAATCCCTTTCTGGCCGCGCGCGGATTCCTGGGTATGTTATTGGATTACATTTTGACCCACGGCGTTTTTCACGGGCCCCGCAACGGCAAAGACAACCTGAGCCGCGTGAGCCGCGAAATGGCGGAACTCTGGCTCCAGGGCATGCAGCCGCACACTTCGCGAAAAGCGCGCGCTAGGAACCGCATCAAATAAACTCCCCGCAGGGGTGAGGCGAACAATGAGATTCCCGTATTCAAAAACGAAATTCGCTGCGGCTGGAACACTGGCGGCTCTGATGGCCCTGGCCATTCTGGGCGGTTGCTCCTCCAAGTCCGCGCAGTCGGCGGGGCCTGCGCCGTCCGCTCAGGTGGTGCCGGTGGTGGTGGCTACGGTCCAGCAGAGAAACGTTCCCTTGCAGTTGCGTGCCATCGGCCGCGTGGAAACGTTTTCCACCGTTTCGCTGAAGTCGCAGGTAAGCGGAGAAATCCTGAGCGTGCATTTCAAGCCCGGCCAGGACGTGAAAAAAGGCGACCTGCTTTTCAAAATTGATTCGCGCACGTTTGAAGCGGCACTCCGGCAAGCCGAGGGCAACCTGGCCCGCGACATGGCCCAGCTCGAAAACGCGCAGATTCAGGCGCGGCGCTACGCACAGCTTGCCGAACAAGGAATTGTCGCGAAACAGTTAGCTGATCAGACCACCGCGAACGCTGATGCGCTGGAGGCCTCCGTCCGCGCCGACCGCGCCGCCATCGACTACGCCAAACTCCAGATCGAATACTGCACCATCCGCGCGCCCATGGACGGCCGCACGGGCACGCTGTTGGTTTATCCCGGCACGCTGGTGAAATCCAACGACGTGCCCGTTCTCGTCGTGATCAACCAGATCAGCCCGACCTACGTGGAGTTCGCCATTCCGGAGCAGAATCTCGCTGCGGTCAAGCGCCACATGGCCTCCGGCAAACTTTCCGTGGACGCGCAGATTCCGGACGACGCGCGGCCCGCGCGCGGCGCGCTCTCGTTCGTGGATAACACAGTGGACCGCACCACCGGCACGATTCGCCTGCGCGCCACGTATTCCAACGAAGACGCGCGCCTTTGGCCCGGTCAGTTCGTCAACGTCACGCTCACTCTGGCCGAGCAGGCCAACGCCATCGTCGCGCCATCCGAAGCGGTGCAAACCGGACAAGCCGGGCAATTTGTTTTTGTAGTGAAGAGCGATCGTTCTGCAGAGATGCGGCCGGTGATCGTCAGCCGCACCGCGGACGGTCTGGCCATCATCGAAAAGGGCTTGCAGCCCGGCGAGACGGTGGTCGTGGACGGGCAGGTTTCGCTCGTTCCCAACGCCAAGGTCTCCATCAAGAAAAAGCCATGAGCCGGAAACGGGTTCACTTATGAACATCGCAGAAATTTTCATCCGCCGCCCGATCATGACCACGCTGGTCATGGCCTCCATCCTGCTCTTTGGCATCATGGGCTACCGACTGCTGCCGGTGAGCGACCTTCCCAACGTGGACTTTCCCACCGTGCAGGTCAACGCCAGCCTGCCGGGCGCGAGCCCGGAGACGATGGCCTCCGCCGTAGCCCTGCCGCTCGAGCGGCAGTTCTCCACCATCGCCGGCGTCGATTCGATGACCTCGGCCAGCTCGCTGGGCGGCACCTCCATCACCTTGCAGTTCACTCTCGAACGCAACATCGACGACGCCGCGCAGGACGTCCAGGCCATGATTGCCAAGGCCGCCCGCGACCTCCCGCAGAACATGCCCAGCCCGCCTTCCTACCAGAAGGTGAACCCGGCCGACCAGCCCGTGCTGTACCTCGCGCTCAGCTCGCCCACGCTGCCGCTTTCCGACGTGAACGAGTACGCGGACACCTTCATCGCCCAGCGCATCTCCATGATCAGCGGCGTAGCCCAGGTGCAGGTGATGGGTTCGCAAAAGTACGCCGTGCGCGTGCAGCTCGACCCCAAGGCACTGGCCACACGCGGCATCGGCGTGGACGAAGCCGTAGCCGCCATCCAGCGCGGCAACTCCAATCTTCCAACGGGCACACTCTTCGGCCCGAACCAGGCTTTCACCGTGGAGTCCAACGGCCAGCTCCTGCGCGCCCCGGACTACCGTCCCATCATCGTGGCCTACCGCAACGGCTCGCCGGTGCGGCTCGGCGAAATCGGCCAAGTGCTGGACAGCGTGGAAAACGACAAAGTAGCCAGCTGGTACAACAACAGCCGCTCCGTCGTGCTGGCCATCCAGCGCCAGCCCGGCACCAACACCGTGGAAGTCGTCGACTCCATTAAGCGGCTCATGCCCACCTTCCGCTCGCAGATGCCGCCCTCCATAGAACTGAACGTTCTCTACGACCGCTCGCTCTCCATTCGCAATTCCGTGAACGACGTCAAATTCACTTTGCTGCTGACCGTCGGTCTGGTGGTCATGGTCATTTTCCTTTTTCTGCGCAATATCTCCGCCACGGTGATTCCCAGCCTTGCGCTGCCCATGTCCATCGTGGGCACCTTTGCGCTGATGTACCAGCTCGGCTACAGCTTGGACAACCTCTCGCTGATGGCGCTCACTCTGTCCGTAGGATTCGTAGTGGACGACGCTATCGTCATGCTGGAAAACATCGTGCGCCACATGGAGCAAGGCGTGCCGGTGATGCGCGCCGCGCTGCAGGGCTCGCGCGAAATCAGCTTCACTATTCTTTCCATGACGCTTTCCCTGGTCTCCGTATTTATTCCCGTGCTGTTTATGGGCGGGATCGTCGGCCGTCTGCTGCATGAATTTGCCGTGACCATTGCCTCCGCCATCCTCGTCTCCGGGTTTGTCTCCCTCAGCTTGACGCCCATGCTGTGCAGCCGCTTTCTGCGGCCTCCCAGGGAAATTCATCACGGCTGGATGTACAACCTCACCGATAAATTCTTCCAGGGAATGCTGCACTGGTACGACATCACCCTTCAGTTCGCCTTGCGTCACCGCGCCGCTACCATGCTGCTCTCCCTCGTGCTGGTCGTGGCCACCGTGCAGCTGTTTGGCATCGTGCCCAAGGGCTTTCTCCCCAGCGAAGACCTCGGGCAGATTTTCGCCTTCACCGAGGGCGCGCAGGGAATTTCGTTCGACTCCATGAAGCAGCACCAGATGGAGCTGGCGGAAATCGTGCGCCAGGACGAAAACGTGGATTCCTTCATGTCCGGCATGGGCGGAGGCGGCCCTGCCGGGGGCGCCGGCAATACCGGCCGCATCTTCATGCGCCTGAAGCCGCGCGATCAGCGCAAGCTCAGCGCTGATGAGGTCATTCAGGAGCTGCGCCCCAAGTTCGCGAAAGTTCCCGGCATCCGCGTGTTCATGCAAAACCTGCCGCCCATCCGCATCGGCGGCATGCTCAGCAAGAGCCAGTATCAGTTCACCATTCAGAGCCCGGACACGAAGGAACTTTACGAACAAGCCGTCCAGATGGAGGCGCGCCTGCGGGAAGTTCCCGGCCTGCTGGACGTCACCAGCGACCTCCAAATCAAAAACCCGCAAGTGGTGGTGGAAATTGACCGCGACAAAGCCGCGTCACTCGGCCTCAGCGCGCAACAAGTCGAGGAAGCCCTCTACACGTCCTACGCGGCGCGGCAAATTTCCACCATCTACGCGCCCAACAATCAGTATCGCGTGATCGTCGAGCTGTTGCCGCAATACCAGGCCGACCCCAGCGCGCTCTCGCTGCTTTACGTCCGCGCAACCACCGGCCAACTCGTTCCGCTCAACGCTGTAGCCAACCTGCGCCGCACGGTGGGCCCGCTCACGGTAAACCACCTCGGCCAGCTCCCCGCAGTCACGCTCTCCTTCAACCTGAGACCGGGCGTGGCGCTCGGCAATGCCGTCGAGGAGGTCAACCGCGCCGCCAACGAAATCCTGCCCGCCACCACCACGCGCAACTTCCAGGGCACCGCGCAGGCCTTCGAGTCGTCCATGCGCGGGCTCGGCCTGCTGCTGGTGATGGCCATCCTGGTGATCTACATCGTGCTGGGCATCCTCTATGAAAGCTTCATTCACCCCATCACGATTCTTTCCGGACTGCCTTCCGCCGGCTTCGGCGCGCTGCTCACGCTGAAGCTCTTCCATATGGAGCTGAGTCTGTACGCTTTCGTCGGCGTCATCATGCTGGTGGGCATCGTGAAGAAAAATGCCATCATGATGATCGATTTCGCGCTGGCAGCACAGCGCACGGAAGGCTTGCCGGCGCAGGACGCCATCTACCGGGGTTGCCTGGTCCGCTTCCGTCCGATTATGATGACCACCATGGCCGCGCTGATGGGTACGCTGCCCATCGCGCTGGGCGTGGGCGCGGGCGCCGAAGCGCGGCGTCCGCTAGGTCTGGCGGTGGTCGGCGGGCTGGTCTTCTCGCAGTTCGTTACGCTGTATCTGACGCCGGTGTTTTACGTGTACATGGAAGCGATGCAGCAGTGGTACCGCCGCCACTTCGGCGCGCGGCAGCCGGCCGCCGTTTCCGCCGACGACTAAACCTTCTTTACTGCGGCTTCTTCGCCGGCTTGCCGCCTTTTTTCGCCGGTGCTGGTTTGGGTTCTTCCGGTTTTTCCGTAAGCTTCAACGATCCAAGTTTCTCCCGCGCCTTCAAGTTGCCCATTAAGTCTTCCAGCGGCAGAAGCTCAAATTCTCCCGAAAGAAAATCGCGGATTTCGAGCACGGTGCGCTTGCGCGCGGAGTTCCGCGTCAGCAGCGCGTTGAGCTCCGCAGTCATGTGTTGCGGCACTTTGCGCATGGTGGCTTGCAGTGCAGCGCCTTCTTCCGCGCTCAATTGCGGCGCACCCGCCGCGGCCGGTTGCTGGCCTGGCGCACCGCCGCCTCCTCCGCCTCCCCCGCCAAATCCGCCGCCGCCCGGCCCGCCGACGCTTTCCGGAATTAGCTTTGATGCTTGCGTCATTAGTTCGCTCGTCGGAGGCTCCGCTGCGGCCACTTTTTTCTGCTCGGAGGAAAGCTGGTAGAAAGCTTTCACTTCGTTTTGCAGCGACGCGCCGCGCTGATCCACCAAAGCCTCGAACGCGCCAAGTTTCTTTTTCGCTTCTTCTGGATTGATGAACAGCACCGCGGCAGAGCGGACTACTTCCTTCTCCACGTTTGTCTGGTGGCCAACCGTGACTCGCGATTCGCGATAGGCATTGACCAGCGCCGCGCTATCCGTATTGTCCGTGAGATAGGACAGCCCCTTGCGCTGTGCCGCGCCCATGCGTTCTGTCCCGCGGGCGAGCGATTCCGCGGCCACGCGCGCGGCTAGCTCATCATCCGCTGCGGCCACGATGATTGCCCCCGCCGCGCCGATCACCGCCACGCGCTTGAACTGCGTGGAGTCCATTTTGTCCGGCGTATCCTGCGACGAGTGATACCACGTGTCCGGCCAGGTGCAGAAAATCACCGCGGGAATTCCCTGGTTCATGTACACCACGTGGTCGCTCGCGCCGTAGTGCTTGTCCACGCTGGCCCAGAAAGGATCGTTGCTGCCGTTGGGCGCAGTGATGGGCAGCGCGAAGCGGTAGCCATTGGCGCGATACTGCACACGCTCTTTGTTGGTGGCCATCACAAAATCCATCAGGCTCGCGCCGATATCGTTCAGGAAGGACGGAAAACTGTCCGGCGTGCGGTTCATGGTGAAGATGCTGCCGCTGCGCGAGAGGTGCAAACCCTCCATATCGAAGTTCAAGTCGGCAATCAGCCGCTTCTTGATGTCCGCGTGCTTGTTCAACCACGCATTCGTGCCGCTGATTTCCGGCACCCACAGGAAGTGAATATTGCGTTTTGGCTTGGGCAGCTTTCCTTCGTTGATCAGCCGGATCAGCGTGCGTCCCATCTCCAGCGTCACCGCGCAGCCCGACCCGTCGTCGTTGGCGCCTTGCTTCAAGTAGCCCTCATAGAGGTGGCCGGAGATGATGACGTCCTGCTCCGTGGAGCCGTCGCCGGGGATCATGGCGTGCACCGTTTCCATTTCGCCGGGTACAAAATCCGCTTTCACGATCGAGCGCATCACAATGTTTTCATTGCGCAGGCGTATGGCCAGCTCGCGCGCCACGCGCGGCGAAATGGCCCACCCGAATCCCGGCTTCTTTCCTTGCGGCGCGTTCGCGGAAATTCCCTGCGAGAGGATCTGGTCCAGGTCGCTAATCGGGCGCACCGTGTTGTAGCCGATCACGCCTACCGCCTCGCGCTCGAACACGGCCATGCGCTGCAATACGTTTGTGCTTGCGGAACCGAGCACGATTTTGCCCTTCACATCTTTGCCGGCGTAGTCCTCGGCGCGCCCGCCGAAGCCGACGTCCACCAGTTCGGCGGTGACGTCGCCCGTTTCGCTGTTCCCGGCGATGGCGATGGCCACGTCGTACACGTCGAACAGCTTGCGCGACTCCGGCTCCACCATCCACAGCTCCGCCTGCGACGCGAACCAGTTTCGCTGCGGCGCTGGAAACGTCTCAATCTCCACGTTGGCGAAGCCATATTCTTTTGCGAACCGCGCCATCACTTCGCTTTCGCGGAAGGTGCCTTCGTATTCCGCTTTCGCGCGCACACGGGGATACGGCACCATTTCCAGCAAGTGATGCATCGCGCGCTCGCCGGACGCTTCGTTGATGATGGCGCGCATCTGCGTCCAGTTGAGCAGCGTGCGGTCTTCGCGTTCCTGCGAAAGCAGCGGCAGCGAAACCATCGCGACAATCAGGAGGGCCAGCCAGAGCATGCGTTTCTTCATTTCGTTTCTCCTCGATGCAGACTGCGGATGGAGCTACGGGCAACCGAACTCATGGACGCGGGGCTCCCGCCGCGCGTTTCGACTGGCTCACTTCTTTCTCCATAATTCAAAAAATTGCCGGACAGTGTCCGGCGCGTGACCCGCGTAGTGATTGTTGGCAAAGGCAAAAATATCCACGCTGCGCGCGGAGAGTTTGCGGCAGGTCTCCACCCATTCCACGAGCTCCGTGCGGCGGTCCACGATGGTTTTGTCCCAGGTTTTGGTTTGCTCTTCAATTCCCTTGCGGTCGCCCAGCCAGCGGATGTAGGTGAAGTCTGCGGTGACGGGATCGAGCTTGCCGAGGATTTCTTTGGGCCGCGGCATCCAGGGATGATCAATCAGCGCCAGAGCCACGCCGCGCTCTCGCAGCAGCTCGACAAACTTCGGCACGAGCCAGTTTTTGTTGCGCGTCTCCACGGCGAAGCGGTATCCCTTGGGCAGTTTTTTCAGGAATGGCGCGAGCCGCGCCAGAAACTCGTCCGCCGTGGCGAAGGCTTTTTTGTTGAAGTAGGGAAATTGAAAGAGCAGCGGGCCGAGTTTATCGCCGAGCGCATCGGCGGCGGCGAGAAAACGATTGAACTCGTCCTCGCAATCCACCAGCACCTTCTCGTGCGTGATGGTGCTGGTCATCTTCAGGGCAAATACGAAATTCTTCGGCGTCTTGGCCGCCCAGCCGCGCGTCATGGCCAGGGTAGGGATGCGGTAGTAGGTGCTGTCCACCTCGACAGTATCGAAGTGCTGCGCGTAGTAAGAGAGATACTCGGCCGGTGGCAGGCCCTCGGGGTAGAACGTCCCCGGCCAACCGGCGGCGGTGAATGCGGACGTGCCCAGTCGCAATGTGCCACTCATGGGAGTGCGCATCCTATCGCAGACGGGCGTCCTCACGCTAGACACCACGCGGCGACGCAAAGGCCACAAGCCCGCGCCTTGCAGTGCGGAGACGAAGTGGCGGCGACAGGAATTCATTTCGTTTTTGTTTTTGAGGCCGCAGTTTCCTGCTCTCCCGAATTTTCCTCGCCATTTTCTTCTTCAGAGGACTCCTCGAAGTTGAGCGCGTCGTGGTAGGAATCAGCAAGGGCTTTCTGGCGCCAAGCCTCGCCTTCCTCCACGAGGAAAAGTTTCTTGCGTTCTTCGCGAAGATGGGTGAGCGAGAACAACATGGTCTGGCCGCCATAGAGGAGAATTCCAGCTTCGCGGGGGCGGATTTTTCCCGCGGCCAGGGCGCGGAGCACCCGGGCCATCATCGAGTGGATGCCTTCGGCGGTGTCGAGGCGGTCCTTGTTGGAGACGATCTCGTCGGCAGCGGCGCGGGCGCTGCTGAAGTCGCAGTGCTTCGAGCACATGTTCCAAGCGTCATCAGCTTCGTTCTGACACCGGCGGCCAGTGGGGCTGCGGTAGGCGCAACGGTCTTTGATTGCAGTAGTCATGGCTTGCTCCAAAGTTGAAGTCGGGAATTGCCCCCCCCTCCCCCCCTATTTTTTGCAAAAGAGTCCGCAAATGGTTTAGGGGAAAAGCTTTAGGGGCGCACGGGAGCGAAGCAAGAATGCAAAAGAGTCGCCAAACGATAGAGGGGAAAGGGGTTGGATGTTGCGGTGTTGAGGCAGAACGGCGAGAGTGGACGGCGGTGATAAGCTTTCTGGCGTGCATAGTATCAATACATTAGCTAATTGACATAAGCCTGTCAAGAGCTAAATTGCCCGCAGGCGCCCCCCTTTGCCCGGCTCGGGGGGCGCGAAGGATACGGTGGGCGCTACACGGGGCCTTTGCCGGAGCGCAGCTTCCAGAGAATCTGCCGGAGCATACCCAGCCAAGCCTCGGCGTCGCTCACGGACAGGTGGAGGCGACGAAGCAGGCGGCGCACTTTTTCTTGCGTGACCGCGGTGGGGCGCGGCTTCATGTAGCCGCTGGCGCGCAACGCGTCGAGCAGCACTGCGTAAACCCGCTCGACCTCGCCGGCCGTGGCAAGTTTCTTTTTTTCCGCGGGCCGTACGCGCTTCGAATTGCGCGCGAGTTCGTAGAGGCAAATGGCCACGGCCTGCCCCAGATTCACGGAGCGGTGTGCTTCCCGCGCCGGAATGCGCATCAGCCAATGACAATGGCTGAGGTCTTCGTTG
>CAZIWR010000037.1:0-17994 GCA_964542805.1 uncultured Acidobacteriaceae bacterium | reverse complement strand
CCTCCGGGTTATGAGCCCGACGAGCTACCAGACTGCTCCACCCCGCGTAAAGAGAATAGCCCATTCATGCAGAATCGTCAAACGCGGCACGGCGGGCGTAAATTGTCCTGCTGAAAATTACAGTCCTGCATTCACCAGGAATTGTACGCGGTGCCTTCGAAGGGAGAAATTCTGTCGGAAGCGGAATGGACGTTGCTGACGCCGGTAGAGGTCTGCTCGGGGCTGAACAGCACTTCGGTTTCGTAATCCACCAGCCAGTCCTTTTTGAGGGTGATGGGGTCGGTGGGCACTTCGCGCAGATAACCTGCGCTCACCAGATCATCCAGCGATTGCGGCGCAGCCAGCTTGTCGAGCGTGTACTGGTCAATGGCCTTGCGCATGACGGCGAGGTCTTGCTTCAGCGATGCTTCCTTGGCGCGCACCACGGATTGCTGATAGCGGCCGGTGGCCAGTGAAAGCAGAATCAGGATGATGGTGATGACCACCATCATTTCGAGCAGCGTGAAGCCAAGCACGTTGCTGTGATTGCGGCGAGCACGATTTGTGCGCAGTGGATTCATGCGATCTAATTACCAGTCCGCATAACGGCTGCCGTCCAGCGCGATGCCGCTGGAGCGCGAGTAGACGTCGAAGACGTTTTGCCCGCCCCACGAGCCGGATTTCGGATCATCCTGCACGGAGCGCATGCCCCAATCGGTGCGGCCGGTCATGGGGTCCACCGGAATGCGGCGCAGGAAGCGAACGCGTCGCTCCTTGGCGGTAGCGAGTTCCACGCCATCGACGAGAACTTCCAAAGTTTTCGGATAGCCTTCCGTACCAAGCTCCACCTGAATCAGGTTTTTATCGGCGGCATCTTTGTAGCGGTCAATGGCCGAGCGCATTTCACGCAGGTACTCGCGCAGCTCAAACTCCTTCTGGCGCTTGATGGCCATGCGGTTGACGGGAATCGCGGCGGAAGCAAGGATGAGCAGAATGCTCGTGGCGATGATCAACTCGAGCAGAGTCATGCCCCGCTGTGCGGTGTGCCGCATGCTGTACCCCTGCATCATGCTGCGTGCTCCCGCTTATTGGACCTGCACAGTGGCTTCGCCGGCCACCAGGGGGATGGGTTTCTGCGCCGAGTCCTTGGCGTTGACCTGCACAATTTGCAGCTTGCAACTGCCCGGCGCGACGCCGCGGATGACGATGCCGACCAGCGTGCCGGTGCCGCCAATGCCCGCCGTGTTGGGCTGGCGCGTGGCGGAAACAATGGCCTGGCCCTTTTCCTTCATGATTTGCTGCACGATGGCGATTTCCTGCGTGCCGCCGGAGAGGAATCCGCCGTGGCGCACTTCTTCGATGGAAATCACCGCCGGGTTGTACTGCAGCAGCATGGGAATGGAGAAGAGGTCTTTGACGTCCTCCACAACCACGTTGACCGTCATGGTGTCACCGGGTTTGAGATTGATCACCGGCGGCTCAAAGCGCATGCGGGCGGAGCGCGCTTCCGCGCCCGGCGCCTGCGGAGGCGGCACCGCGGCTGGCGGCTGCGCCGGAGGAGGCGTAGAGGGCTTGGGCGCTTCATCCACGCGGCGTACTTGCGGATTGGCGTCGGTCCCCGCGCTGACGGAACGCAGATTGGCTGCGGTGATGTCCGGGAGGCGAATGATGCGCGGCGTGAGAACAATCAGAACTTCATTCTCCGAGGTGTCCACGCTTTCGCTGGAAAAGAAATAGCGCAAAAAAGGAATCTTGGAGAGGCCGGGCCATCCGCTGATGGATTTGGTTTGCGATTCCTCAAACAGTCCGCCAAGCACGTTGACTTCGCCTTCGCGCAAACGAACGTCATTATCGATCTTGCGCTGGCTGATGATGGGTTGCTCGATGCCGCCGATATTGGATTTGCCGGTAACCGAGGAAACTTCGATGGACACCTTTAAGCTGACTTCGCGGTTGGCGTGGACGCGCGGCGTGATGTCGATATTTACGCCCACTTCCTGATATTGGAACTGCGTATTCACCAGCGGGTTGATGAAACCCGCGGCGCCCGCGCCGCCAGCGGTGCCGCCAAGTCCCGCCTGGAAACTCCCCGTAGCGATGGGCACGCGGTCGCCGACGCGCAGCTTGGCGGACTGGCCGTCGACGGCGCGAATCTCGGGGTTCTGGATGATCTTGGTGGTACTGTCTGTCATCAGTGCAAGGGCCTTGGCACCGGGCAGCGAGAGGCTCCAATCGGCGCTGGAAAGGCGTTGCAGATCGTTCAGCCGGACTTGATTGGAAGTGGTGGCGGTCCCGCTGGTGCCCGTGCCGCCCGTGGGGTTCCGCGGGGTAAAGCCCAGAACCGAACTGGATCCGGGTTCTATCCCCAGATCGCGCGCGCGATCCCGCCGGGCCTGCAGCACGGCTACTTGAATCACCACTTCCGGTTTGGCCTTGTCGATGTCGCGGATGACTTTTTCGGCCAGAGCGATTTTGTCCGGCGTGTCACGGATGACGATGGCGTTCTGAGAATTGACCTGCAGGATGCGGCGAAAATCGAACAACTGGCGAAGGGCGTTCACGATTTCCGTAAGATCCTGGGCCTGGACGGTGTTGGAAAGATAAAATGTCTTGACCACGAATTCTTCGTAGTCGCGCCGCTTCTGCTGCTGGTCGGGGACGACAAAAATAATGTTTCCGGCAATCGGCTTCCAAAAGGTTTTGCTCTGGAGCGCAACGACATCCAAGGCCTGCTCCAGCGATACTTTGGTGAGTTCGGTGGAAATGCGGCGGGGCTGAAAGTCGGCGTCGAACAGTACGGAAACTCCGGCGAGCTTGCCAATGGTTTCGTAAACGATGCGCGCGTCGTTGGTAAGACGCAGGTTGATGGGTTCGCGGGCTATGGGAGTGAGGTCAGGCGGCTTGTCGAGAAGGAGCGGCTCTCTCTCCTGGCCTTCTGGCGGGGCGGGCTGCGCTTGCGCCTGCCGGGCGGCCAGCATTTCCATGGCGCGCCTTAGTTCCTGACCGGCCACGGGGCTGGAAGGGTCAATGGCCGCGGCCTTTTCGAATTCCGCGACGGCCAACTGCAGCTCGCCCGCGTCCCGAAACTTCTGCCCCTTGACCACGTGGGCCTGCGCCGCTTCGAAGCGCAAGTGAGTGGCCTTCAAGCGGTAGGTGACGTTGCGCGGATCGGCGCGTAAGGCGCGTTCGTAGTGGATCAGAGCCGTGTCCAGGTCATTGATGGCCTCCGCCTTTTTGGCGGCGAGAAAGTCGGCATTTCCCTTGGGACATCCGGCCAGCAACAGCGTGGAACAGATCAGAAGCAGAATATTCTTGAATGGACTCCGCATCATCACCCTTTGATTAGGCCACAAATCCCGCTGAGTCTAGCACCTGGATTCAGATGCAGCAAGCCGCGTCCTTGCGTCCGCTCGCACGGCGCGGCTATGATATCTGTTTGCGAGAGCGAGTGTGAAGAAGACAGACAAGCCAGCCGAACGTGTCGCCGCCCAAAACCGCGCCGCCTCATACGACTACCACCTGCTGGAGAGCTTCGAGGCCGGAATGGTGCTGCTGGGCACGGAGGTGAAGTCGCTGCGCAGCGGCAAAGTCAGCCTGCGCGAGGCCTACGCCGTAGTCCGCGGCATGGAGGTATGGCTGATCAACTGTCACATCCCGGAATACCAGCCGGGCGGGCCCTTCAATCATGTGCCGCTGCGACCGCGCAAGCTGCTGCTGCACAGCCGGGAAATCAACAAGCTGGCCGGCAAGACGCAGGAAAAAGGACTCACGCTGGTGCCACTGCGTATCTACTTCAAAGATGGCATGGCCAAGTGCGAGGTGGCCCTGGCGCGGGGCAAGAAGTATCACGACCGGCGCGAGTCGGAACGCACCAAAGAGGCCAAGCGCGAGGCCAAAGATGCGCTCTACCATTCCAAACGACGTTGACGAGGAGACATGGAACTCACCATCGAAAGCCAGCCGTTCTCGAAAATCGCCACGGAGGCACTGGTCATATTTGTTCATGAAAAGGATGACAAAATCGAAGGCGTGCTGGCGGAGGCGGACGGCGCCACCGGCGGCCGGCTGCGCGAACTCGACGCGAGCGGGGAACTGACCGGCAAGCTGCTGGAGATGACGCTGATCCACAACCCTCCTGGACTGGCGGCGAAGCGGCTGCTGCTGGTGGGCCTCGGCAAGCCGGAGAAATGTACAGGACGGGAGATTCTCCGGGCCAGCGGAGCGGCGCTGCGCTTCCTGAAGACCCGCTCGGTTAGACGCATGAGCGTGCTTGCTCGTGAGCAGATGCGCGACGCAGCGTCGGCACAAACCGTGGTGGAAGGCCTGCTGCTCGGGGAGATGGAATCCGACATCTACAAAACGGAAAAGAAAAACGGCAAGCAAGTCGACAGCGCTTCCATCGCTGGATGGCCGAACGATGCTGCGGAGAAGGGGAGAGCCGCCGGACTGGTTACCGCCGGGGCGCAGAACTTCACGCGGGCGCTGGTGAATGAGCCTTCCAACAAACTGACGCCGCGCATGCTGGCGGAGCGCGCCGAGGCCATGGCGCGCGAAGCCGGGCTCGCCGTCGAGGTGTTCGACGAAAACAAGATCCGCGAGCTGAGCATGGGCGCGCTGCTGAGCGTAGCGCAGGGCAGCGCGGAGCCGCCGCGGTTCATCGTGGTCACCTACACGCCGCCGAATCACAAGGAAGGCGCGGCAGTGCTGGGCCTAGTCGGCAAGGCAGTGACGTTCGATACCGGGGGAATTTCCATCAAGCCCGCCGACGGCATGGAAAAAATGAAGTACGACATGGCGGGCGGGGCGACTATGCTTGGCGTGATGAAAGCGCTGGCGCAACTGAAGCCCGCGGTGAAAGTGATCGCGTGCGTGCCGGCGACGGAAAACATGCCGGGTGGCCGCGCGCAGAAGCCCGGCGACGTGCAGTTCGCCATGTCCGGCAAATCCATTGAAGTCATCAATACGGACGCAGAAGGGCGGCTGATTCTGGCGGACGGCCTGACGTACGCGCGGCGGCTGGGCTGCACGCATTTGATTGACGCGGCCACGCTGACCGGCGCGATCGTGGTGGCGCTTTCCCACGTCAATGTCGGCGTCTTCGGCTCGGAGCAGGGGTTCACCGACCGACTGCTGGCGTCCGCGCGCGCGTGCGGAGAGAAGATGTGGCCCATGCCCGTGGACGAAGAATACCGCGAGATGATCAAGAGCGGCATCGCGGATATCCAAAACGTCGGTAGCGGCAAAGGCGGCGGCGCCGTCACCGCGGCGATGTTTCTGAAAGAGTTTTCCGAAGAAACGCCGTGGATCCATCTGGACATCGCCGGTACGGCATGGCTGGACGAGGCCAAGCCGTGGTCGGCGAAAGGCGCCAGCGGAGTTGCGGTGCGCACGTTAATAGATGTAGCGATGAAATTCTAACGGATGATTTCAGGGAGAGAACGATTCCATGCGAATTATTGTGGTTGGACACGGACGGCTGGGCTCGCAGGTGGTGAAACACCTGGACACACAACAGAACGAAGTGATCGTAATTGACAAGCAGCGCGAACTGCTGCGCCGCCCGGACCGCGACCCCAGCGTGCGCTTCATAGCAGGAAATGCCACGGACCCCGACTTGCTGCGCGAAGCCGGCGCGGAACAGGCCGGCGCGCTGTTTGCGCTTACGCGCGACGAAAACACCAACCTCATGGTGGCCCAGGTGGCGCGCACGGTCTTCAACATTCCCAAGGTGATGGCCGTGGTGTATGACCCGGCGCGCGAGCCGAGCTACCGCGCCGCGGGCATCGAGACCATGGCGCTCACGGTGGCCGGCGCGGAATTCCTGGTCGGGCAACTGGCGACCACGCCACCCAAGGACTTCACGCAAGTGTGGGAGCGCGCGCACGGGCATGCCGCCGAAGCGCCGGTGACGCCGGCACGCGAAGCCAGCGGGCCGATGTACGTGCTGGTGGTGGGCGGCGGGCGCGTGGGCTACTTCCTGGCACGCGCGTTGCTGGAGAACAACGTTGAAGTGACCATCATCGAATCGAACAAGGAGATTTTTGACCTGGTGTCGCAGCAAGTGGATTGCCCGGTGATTTACGGCGACGGCTCCTCGACGGCTGCACTGGAAATGGCTGGCGCGCGGCGGGCCAATGTGTTTGTGGCGGTGACCAACCACGACCAGGACAACTTGATCGCCTGCCAACTCGCCAAGCAGGAATTCGGCGTGCCCAAAACCATTGCGCGCGTGAAAAATCCCGCCAACGAAGCGCTCATGCAACAATTGGGCGTGGACATCACGGTGAGCTCCACGGCCATCATCACCGGCGCCATTCAGAGCGAACTGCCACACACGCGCATCCGCCAAGTGCTCGACCTACGGACCGGACAGCTCGAAATCATGGAATACCGTCTGGATGGGAATTCGCCGGTAGTCGGCAAACAGCTCCGCAACCAGACGTTTCCCGCGGAGTGCAACATCGTCACCATCTTCCGCCAGGGCGAGGCCATCGTGCCGCGCGGGGACACGATATTCCAGAGCGGGGATGTGGTCCTCATCCTGGTGAAGCTGCCCAGCGAACCGGAGATCCGCAAACTTCTGTTGGGCGATTAGCCCGCGACGTAAGTTTTACATCTTTTCTGGCGCTTCGATTCCGAGCAGGTCGAGCGCACCGACAAGTTGGGTTTCGATCAGCCGGGTCAGCATCAACAGAAGAGCCTTCCGAGTAGCGTCCTCTTCCGAAAGAATATGGTGCTTGTGGTAAAAATTGTTGAAGGCTTGCGAGAGTTGAAATGCGAATTTGGCGATGAAGGCCGGCTCTTGCGCGTTCACCGCGGCGGCAGCGTGCCAGTCGAGCGAGCCTGCCAGAAGCGCCAGCTCCCATAACGCGTTGCCCGCGGGAGAACGCAGCAGCACACCGAGTTGTTCCGCGGACCTCACACCGGCCGATCCAGACGCGGGTGCGCTGGCGTCGCGTTCCTCCAGCTTGCGGAAAATACTGCGCGCGCGGACGACGGCGTATTGGCAGTAGGGGCCGGTTTCGCCTTCAAAACTCAGCGCGTCCTTGAAATCAAAAGCGATCACTGTGTTGCGCGTAAATTTCAAAAGGAAATAACGTAGCGCGCCGATGGCGATGCAGTGGGCGATGTGTGAACGAACAATTCCCGATTCATCCGGATGGCGCTTGTCCACTTCGGCGCGAGCGTTGGCTTCGAGGCGGTCGAGCAGATCGTCGGCCTTCACGCCGAGGCCTTTTCGCCCGCTCACTTCGACGTACGGCTTCTTAGAATCCTCCGGCGGGATTTCGTAACCCATTTCCGCGGCGCAGCGCGGCGTGAGCGCGACCTTTTCATATGCAAAATGCACGGAGCGGTCCGCTTGCGAGGTGAAGCCCAGAGCGCGCAGGCCGGCGAACACGACGTTCTGCAAATAGGATTGCCGGGAGTCAATCACGTTGAAGACGCGCGTGCCACGACCAAATTCCGGAGCGCCGGGCTCGCCTGCATCGGACGCGCTGACCCAAGCGATGTGGCCGTCGGGATAGGTGTGAAACTTCTGGTATTGAAAATCCTTGCCCAGCAGGCCGAACTTCCACATCTGGTAGGCAATGTCTTTTCCGACGTAGGTCACCGTGCCGTTGGAGCGGACGATAATTTTTGCGTCGTCGTCGGCGGTGGCGTCGGCGTCTTCCGAAAGCGGCATCACCCAGCAGCCGGCGTTTTTGCCGGACGCGGCAAGCTGAATCGCTTTGCGTTCCTTGAGCAACTGGAACGCGGCGTCCCAGAATTTCAGGTGCAGGATGTCGCTTTCGCGCGGCAGGATGTCGTAACGCACGCCGAGGCGGTCCATGGTGCGCAGGTGGCAGCGGACAATGGCTTCCGCGACGATGCGGCCGATTTCGGCGGCGTCGCCGCGATCTTCTTCAATCGCCTTCAGCGTCTCGCCGCGCAGAGATTCGCGGGTCTTGTCCTCTTCGTAGAAATGCGTGACGCGCGCGTAGAGATCCCAGCAGTAGTAATCGAAGCGAGGCTGCGCGGCCAGCGCGCGAACGTCAGCTGGCGACTTCTTCTCCAGATGCTGGAAGCCGATGACCACGTCGGCGACTTGCACGCCGGTGTTGTCGAGATAGTTTTGGACTTCGACGCGCTCGCCGGAGTTGCGCAGCAGGCGCACGAATGTGTCGCCGAGAGCGGCATTGCGCAGGTGGCCGATGTGCGCGGCCTTGTTGGGATTGATGTTGGTGTGCTCGACGATGACCTTTGGCGCATCAGGGGCCGGTGGTTCTTTCGTCCGCATTTCGGCGAAGCTCATTTCATTCAAAGCCGCCTGGAAAAATGCAGCGCGGTCGAGAAAGGCATTCAGGTAGCCGCCGCCGGCAACTTCCCAGCGGGCTACGCCCTCGATAGGTGCGAGTTCGGCGACGATTTCTTGCGCCAATTGGCGGGGAGCGCGCTTCAAGCGTTTGGCCAGCTCGAAGCAGACGGGCGAAGCCACCTCACCCATTTCGATCTTGGGCGGGCGCGACGTGGGGACGGCCACATCCAACTCGTAGCGGCGGCGAATGTGCTCGCGCAGCGCTTTCTGAATCCGCTTCTCAATCGTGAGATACACAGCGCTCCTTAGGCCCGCAAAAAAATCAATCGATTATAGAGATACGCACACAAGCCGTCAAAGCAGCGTTTCATGGCAAACGCAGATGTTTGACACGCTCGCGCGCGGCCACTAGCATTCCGCGTGGAATTTGCCGGGCGCAAGAGCGAATGAGCGTTACCGAAGCCAGAGAGTGGATTGCACGGGCCAAGTCCGTTGCTGTGCTGACGGGTGCGGGAATCTCCGCGGAGAGCGGGCTGCCGACGTTTCGCGGGCCGGGCGGACTGTGGCGCAACTTCCGGCCGGAAGAACTGGCTACGCCGGAGGCTTTTCATCGCGATCCGCAACTGGTGTGGGAGTGGTACGACTGGCGGCGCAGCATTCACGCAAAATGCGAGCCCAATGCGGGGCACCGCGCGCTGGCGGAACTCGAGCAGCGTGCACAGGAATTTCTGTTGATTACGCAAAACGTAGATTCGCTGCATGAGCGCGCGGGGAGCAGGCGCATCGTCCATTTGCACGGCAGCCTGTGGCGGGTGCGCTGCATGGGGTGCGGCGGGGAAGAGGACAACACGCAGGTGCCGCTCGATCCGCTGCCGCCGCGGTGCACTTGCGGCGGCATGCTACGCCCGGACGTGGTGTGGTTCGGTGAAGCACTGCCGCAAGCGTCCATGGAGCGCGCGTTGCAGGCGGCGTATTCCGCAGATGTGTTTCTGGTGGCCGGCACGTCTTCGGTGGTGTACCCCGCGGCAGCGCTGCCGCACGTGGCGAAGCAGCACGGCGCGCGGGTGATTGAAGTCAATCTGGAAACCACGGAGCTGAGCTCGGTGGCGGACATCACACTCCGCGGAAAATGCGGCGAGCTGCTTCCGCAACTGCTGGCAGCCAATTTCTGAGCGCGTTTTGCGGGGTTTGACAGCCATTCGCGCGCAGTCTAGTATCCATCGTTTACGGACCCGGCCATGAAGCTCGCTTACTTCGATTGCTTTTCCGGCATCAGCGGAGACATGGTGCTGGGCGCCCTGGTGGACGCCGGCGCGGACATCACCCGCATCGAGGTGGAACTGCGCAAGCTGGCGGTGAGCAGCTGGACGATTTCCGCCGAGAAGGTGAAGCGAAAAGGAATTGGTGCCACGTATGTCCGCGTGGAGACGTCCGAACAGACCAAACACCGGCACCTAAGCCACATTCTTGGAATCATTGACGATGCGGGGCTGGCGCCGCGAGTGGCGCAGCGCGCTCGAACCATTTTTGAATGTTTGGGCGAGGCGGAAGCGCGGATTCATCAAACGTCGATTGAGAAGGTGCATTTTCACGAAGTCGGCGCGGTGGATGCAATTGTGGACATTGTGGGCGCGTGCGTGGGATTCGAACTGCTGGGCATCGAGGAGTTCGCCTGCGGGCCGATTAATGTGGGCGCGGGGCGAGTGAACACGGCGCATGGCATCCTGCCGGTGCCGGCGCCGGCGACCGCGGACATGCTGCGGCAAGCGCCAACGTACTCCACGGGAATCGAGAAGGAACTCGCCACGCCGACGGGCGCGGCCATCCTGGCGGGAACGACGACGAAGTATGGACCGCTGCCGATGATGACGGTGGCAAAAATTGGGTACGGCGCAGGCAGCGCCGAACTGGCCGAGCAAGCCAACGTTTTGCGGATTTTTGTCGGCGAGACAGCTTCGCGAGAAGCCGGGACGGGTTGGGATGAAACGGTCAGCGTGATTGAAGCCAACGTGGACGACATGAACCCGCAGATCTACGGCTACTTTGCGCAGAAGGCGTTCGAGGCCGGCGCGCTGGACGTCTTCTCGACGCCCGTGCAGATGAAAAAGAACCGGCCGGGACTGCTGGTGACTCTGGTGTGCGCGCCGACAACAGCCGATGCATTGGTGGATCTGATTTTCCGCGAGACGACGACGATTGGCGTGCGCGCGTACGAAGCGAGGCGGCGCACGCTCCAGCGAGAGTCCGTTTCGGTGCAGAGCAAATTTGGCGGGGAAGTTCGTATCAAGGTGGCGCATTTGAACGGAGACGTCGTGAACGCTCAGCCGGAGTTTGAAGATTGCCAGCGACTCGCCGCTGCGGTGGGCGTGCCGCTTCGTCAGGTGATGGCGGATGCGCTGCACGCGTATCAGCACTTCGCGAAGACGCAAAAGAAGAATCGCTGAATGGAAATGCCGAAATTTTATCTAACCACGCCGATTTATTACGTCAACGCGCGCCCGCACCTGGGCCACACCTACACGACTGTGATCGCGGACACGATTGCGCGCTACAAGCGGATGCGCGGTTTTGAAGTGGTTTTTCTGACCGGCACGGACGAGCACGGGCAGAAAGTGGAGCGGGCAGCGAAAGCGGCGGGCGTGAAAGAGCAGACGTATGCCGACCGCATCTCGAGAGAGTACAGCGAGCTGTGGAAAGAGCTCGACATTCCGTACGACCGATTCATCCGCACGACGGAAGACCGTCACGAGCGCGCGGTGCACCGGCTGCTGCAACACGCGCTGGACGCGGGCTACATCTATAAGGGTCACTACGAGGGGCAATATTGCGTTTTTGATGAGCTGTACGTGGACGACCCGACGCCCGGGGCTCCGTGTCCGGATTGCGGGCGACCCACCGAACGCATCCGCGAAGAGAACTACTACTTCAAGCTGTCAGCGTTTCAGGAGCGACTGCTCGAGCTATACGAAACACATCCGGAGTTCATCCAGCCGGAAACGCGGCGCAATGAAGTGATGGCCTTCGTGCGCGGCGGCCTGCGCGATCTCTCCATCAGCCGCACCACGCTAAAGTGGGGCGTGCCGTGGCCGGGCGATGAGAAACACGTTTTTTACGTCTGGTACGACGCGCTGACGAGCTATATGTCGGGCATCGGCTACGGCGATGACGAGGTGCAGTTCGAAAAATACTGGCCGGCGGACCTCCACCTCATCGGCAAAGAAATTCTGCGGTTCCATGCCGTCTATTGGCCCGCGTTCATCATGGCCGCGACGGAAAAAGGCGAGCCGATGGAGCTGCCGAAGCAGATTTTCGCGCACGGCTGGTGGACGTTTGCCGGAGAGAAAATGTCCAAGTCGCGCGGGAACATCGCGCTGCCGCAGCCCATCGCACAGGTGCTGGGCATCGACGCGCTGCGCTACTTCCTGCTGCGCGAAATGGTTTTCGGGCAAGACAGCAACTTTTCGTACGAATCGCTGGTGACGCGCTACAACAGCGACCTGGCCAACGGCCTGGGCAACCTGGCCAGCCGCGTGCTGACCATGATTCAGAATTATTTCGCGAGTGAGATTCCGGAGCCGTCGGCCGGGGGCGAGCGAGAGTTGGCAGTGGCGCAAGCGGCGACGGGAGCAATCGCGGCGACACTCGAGCAATACGAACGCTACGAATTCTCGCGCGCGCTGGAGACCATCTGGGGCGTGATCGCGGATGTGGACAAGTACCTGGTGGAGAATAAACCGTGGAAGCTGGCGGAAGATGCCGAACAGAGAATGCGGCTGGGAACCATCCTGTACACGGCGGCGGAAGCGCTGCGCATTGTTACGGTACTGGCGCACCCGGTGCTTCCGCACGCGACGCAGCAGATTTGGCAGCAGCTTGGACAATTCCGCGAATTGCCGAGGCTTGCCTTGGATGATTTGAGCTGGGGAGAGCTGGCGGCAGGTACGCGCATCGGCGAGCCCCAGGCGGTTTTCCCGCGCGTCAAAAAAGAAGAAGCGATGGAAAGGATCGAAACCATGGAAGAACAAATTCGTAATCCCGCGCAGCCGGCCGCACCGGCGGCAGCCGCTCCGGCAGCCGCGGCGCCGACGAGCAACAAAATCGGCATCGAGGATTTCGCCAAAGTGGAAATGCGCGTCGGGGAAGTGAAGTCCGCGGAGCGCGTGGCCGGAGCCGATAAGCTGTTGAAGCTGATGGTAGACATCGGCGACGAAGTGCGGCAAATCGTCGCGGGCATCGCCGAAGTGTACAAGCCGGAAGAACTCGTCGGCCGCAAAGTTATAGTGGTAGTGAATCTCCAGCCAAGAAAACTCCGCGGCGTCGAGTCGAATGGCATGATTGTAGCGGCCTCAGTTCCCCCTGAAGGCAGACCGATATTGGCGGGATTCCTGGAGGATGTGCCGGTTGGAGCAAGATTGAAGTAGAGGCGGGCGCGGAATTCCGTGCCCCTACTAGGATGAGCGAACCGCTCGATCTCATCGATTCCCACGCGCATTTGGAATTCTCGCAATTTGATGCCGACCGCGAAGAAGTGCTGGCGCGGGCGCGAGCGGCGGGCGTTGCGACGTTGCTGGCGATTGGCAGCGGCAGCGGGCCAGCGCGGCTGGACGCGGCCATTCCTTTTGCAGAATCGCACGATTGGATTTACGCCACGATTGGCGTCCACCCGCACGAAGCAAAGCTGGCGACAGGGGAACACTTTGCGCGATTGGATGAGCTGGCGCGGCACGCCCGCGTGATTGCGTGGGGCGAAATTGGTTTGGACTATTTCTACGACCATTCGCCAAAGGATGCGCAGCACTCTGTCTTCCGGCGACAACTGGAGCAAGCGCGCGCGGCGCGGCTGCCGATTGTGATTCATTGCCGCGATGCATGGACAGATTGCCTGGCGATTCTCGAAGAGGCGTGGCGGAGCTCCGGGCTGGGCGGCATCATGCATTGCTTTACAGGAAACATCGAGGAAGCGCGGCGGAGCCTGGCGATGGGCTTTGTGGTGTCGTTCGCGGGAAACGTGACGTACCCGAAGGCGCAAAACTTGCGCGATGTCGCGCGGGAGTTGCCGCTGGAGTCGCTGCTGATCGAAACGGATTCGCCGTTTCTGGCGCCGCAAGGGCTGCGCGGAAAACGCAACGAGCCGGCCAACGTGGCGGAAGTGGCGCGAACGCTTGCAAGTGTGAGAAACTTACCGGCATCGGAAATGGCGTCCATTACGGCCGGTAATTTCCGCCGTTTTTTCAAGCTGAGCGGGGAGGCACGCTCCCCGAAGTCATCCCCCGAGCGCGGAGGGCTGCCATCGCAGTCGTGACGGTCAAAGAAATCTTCGAGTTGGTGCGCGACGACCTAGCGCGCGTCGAAGAGGAAATTGCCGCGCAGAGCAATTCCGCGCTGGAACCGGTGTCGGAGATCGGCAACTACCTGCTTACCGGCGGCGGCAAGCGGCTGCGCCCGGCGCTGCTGCTGTTGAGCGCGCGGTTTTGCGGCTGCCGGGGCGAAGGCGCCATCCGGCTGGGAGCCGTTGTCGAACTAATCCACTCCGCGACGCTGGTGCACGACGACGTCATCGACGACGCCAACATTCGCCGGGGACGGGCCTCCGCGAATTCGCGCTGGGGCAACCACATGTCCGTGCTGGCCGGCGACTGGCTGTACATGCAGTCGTTCCAGATGGCGTTACGGGAGCGCAATTTCCGCGTGCTCGATATTCTGATTGAGCTCACCCAAAACATGGTGGAAGGCGAGTTGATGCAGCTCACGCAACTTGGCCGCCTGGAGCAGACGGAAGCGGAAGCGCTGGACCTGGCGTACCGCAAGACGGCGTGCCTGCTTTCCGGCTGCGCGCAGCTTGGCGCGGTGATCGCCGACCGTGACCCGATTACCGAACAGGCGCTCGCCGAGTACGGCCGCTATTCCGGGCTGGCCTTCCAGCTTGTGGACGACCTGCTGGACTTCACCGCGTCGCCGAAAATTCTAGGCAAGCCGGTGCTGAACGATTTGAAGGAAGGCAAAATCACGCTGCCGCTGATTTACGCGCTGGAAGGGTCAGGGCCGGAAGAGCGGCGCATGGTGAACACGATTCTGGATGAAAAAGGATTTGTGAGCGTGCGCCGGGACCAGATTACGTCGCTGGTGCGCACGACCGGCGCCATCGAGCGCACGCGGCGCCTCGCGCAGGATTTCGCCGCAAAGTCAAAAGCCTGCCTGCAAGATTTGTCGGATTCGGATTACCGCCGCGCGCTTCTTGCCTTGCCCGACTTCATTCTCGAACGCGAAAGCTGAGTCTCGTGGGGATGCTGCCGTTCAAACTGATCTACCACGACCGCTACGACTTGAATCTCGGCGCGCATGTTTTTGCCTCGCAGAAATACCGCCTGGTGCGCGAAACACTCCTCCGCGAAAAACTGGTTGAAGAGAGCGACTTTCTCGCGCCGGAACCCGCGGCGGACGCGGACGTGCTGCGCGTGCATTCGCAGGAATGGGTGCGCAAGCTGAAGACCGGAAGACTGAGTCTGACGGAATTGATGCGGCTGGAAATTCCGTACTCGACGGAAACGATTGAAGCGTTCTGGTGCGCAGCGGGCGGATCAATCCTTGCCGGGCAGCGCGCGCTGGACGACCGCATGGCGGTCAACGTCGGCGGGGGCTTTCATCACGCATTCCCGGAACACGGCGAAGGCTTTTGCGCGATTCACGACGTAGCCATCGCCATTCGCCGGCTGCAGTTCGACAAGTCCATCGCCACGGCCATGGTGGTGGACACAGACGTGCACCAGGGAAACGGCACGGCGGAGATTTTCGGCGGCGACGGCGACATCTTTACGCTTTCCATCCACCAGGAGAACAACTATCCGTATCCCAAGCCGGCGTCGAACATTGACCTGCATCTTCCTGACGGAATCGGCGACGCGGATTATCTGGCTATTCTGGAAAAACATCTGATCCAGGCATTTCACGATTTCCATCCGGACGTGCTGTTCTACGTGGGCGGGGCGGACCCGTACATGGAAGATCAACTCGGCGGGCTGCGGCTGACGCTGGAGGGATTGCAACGGCGCGACCTGCTGGTGTTCGACCACGCGCGCCGCCTTGGCGTGCCCGTGGCGGTGACGCTGGCCGGCGGCTACGCGCGCCGCGTGGAAGACACCGTGCGCATTCACATCAATACCATTCTCGCCGCGCGCGATTCCGCTGCGCGCAACTCGTCGGCAGTGCGCTCCTGAATCGGTTAGAATCCCGGACGTCACATGGAGGACCCATGCGCAGACTATTCTTTTTGATCGTTGCAGCCAGTTTTTCGGCATCGGCCCAGCAACTGTCCACGCGGGCCATGGACGACTTAAATTGGATGGAATTTCGGCAACTTGTGCCGGCGAAAGTGAAGACGGTGCTGGTGACCGTGGGGACGCTCGAGCCGCACGGCGTCATCAACAATGGCGCGGACAATACGGCGCCGGTGACCATCGCCAATGCCATTGCGTCGGACGTGAACGCGCTGATTGCGCCGCACATTCCGTACGGCGTGACCGGCGCGATGTCTCCTTATCCCGGCGCTGTGCACATTTCCGACGACGCCTTCCGCCCGTATTTCCGCGCAGTGATGGAAGGCATGGTGAAAAACGGGTTCAAGAATATTGTGGTCATCAACGGGCACGGCGGCGGGCAGACGGCGATTCTGAATGCCGTGTCCAGTGAGATCGCGCTGGCGCACAAGGTGAACACGCTGGTGATTAACTGGTGGTCACTGGCGAGCGATGCGACGCTGGAGGTGTTCAAAGAAGACGGCGGGCACGCGGGCATCAACGAGACGGCGTTCATCCAAGCCATAAATCCCAAGCTGGTGCACAAGGAGATGTACACGGGCAAGGACATGGCCACGGCCAATCCCGCGCCGGGCACGTGGTCGGCCACACCGTTCCCGTCAACGATTGGTCTTTACAAGGAAGGCCAGGGCTGGCCGAAGGATTTCGACCAGGCCAAGGCGGACGAGTACTACAAAAAAGTGGTGGCGAAGGTGAAGGCGCTGGTGCAGGACACGCTGAAGAAATGGGAAATGGCGGGATTCAATTAACGTGAGATTCTCAACAAGAGAGGGCGACGAATACTCTACGATCTAATGTGAGCCGATATTGGAAAAGGCGAATGATTCTTAAGCAGGATCGTTGCGCCACCCGCAATGGCCTCTCGTCTTACTTCGGTCCACGCGGATGCTGGAGGTAGAACTCCCACATCACTCTGCTGGCGTTGATTTCACGGGTCGTGCGCCCGACCCACCATTCCGGCAGGTGCTTGCCGCCTGGACAAGAATGGCCGCCACCCTCACCCCCCGCTCACTCCTTGTAGGGCCAGGCGCCGACGACAGCCGCCACCAGAGCAATTGGTAGCTTTGCGGCCACAGGTCCCACGAGCACTCCTAGTGGAACGGCCCCGAACGCGGCCCAGAAAGCATCAGCCCAACTGCCGATGAACCACAAGGCAAACCCAGCCACGGCGGCGGTCTTCGGCCCTGGGCCGTAGCGCGGACGGATAGCCGCGTAGAGCCACATGGTCCAGATTCCCACCGCAAGGGGCGTGATCATCACGATTGCGCGCACACTAGCGCTGGTTCCCCGGAATGGCCACCCGGCAGCGTTGCCCGGAATGTCGTGGCCACCCACGAGAGGAAGTGCAATCGCGTACAGCACGCCCCACACGACGCCCGTCAAGAACCCGCAAAGAACAACTCGTCCCCAGTTAATTTTCCCCATCGTGCCCTCCTGCGCCACATTTGGCGATCCTTTGAGAGACCAGCTGCCGTGCCACCTTCAGATTCGGACACTCAGAGCCTAGGTTTTTAGGCCACTTCCAAAGCCCGCGCCCGCGGGTGCTGGCCCGCAACCGCTGCTGTCCCGCCAGCGCCACCGCCAATGGCAGCTCGCGCTACTTCGGTCCACGCGGATGCTGGACGAAGAACGCCCACATCACGCTGGTGGCGTTGATCTCACGGGTCGTGCGCCCATTAAACCATTCCGGCACGGGCTTGCCGCCTGGCCAGGTATGGCCTCCGCCCTCGACGGTATAGAGAATCACGTCCGCATTGCCGACACAATTCGTATATGCGAGACGGCGGACGCTGGCGGTGATCCGAGCGTCGATCGGATCTCCTGCACATCGGTTTCGGCTGGCCACACGGGCTGTCCAATCCCGAATGTTCGGAAACTGTCCAGGAGCGATCGGCGATGCCCCGCCCTGGTAGGGGGCGAGTGGGTCTGCCGTGCCATGAAACGCCACCGTCGGCACCGGCTTGGAATCTCCACACTGCTCCCAGTCCAACATTTGTGCAGCCGCCACGGCACCGACCGCGGCGACCCGGTCGGACAGCTTGCACGACAACGCAAACGCCATGCCTCCACCGATCGACATTCCGTCGGCATAGATGCGGTTCGGATCGATGTTGTATTCAGCTTCCAGCTTGTCGATCAACTCTGAAATGAATGTGACGTTCAATCCCAGACTACGTGGGCCCATGTGCCACACTTGTGGAAAGCCAGTCCCTGCCGGGTAAACGACTAGGAAACCGTGCTCATCGGCCACGTCGTTCCACCGGCTTATTGCCATTTCAGCCGCCGGCCATAACGCCCCGGCGTGCATGCTGATAACCAATGGCGTTGGCTTGGACCGATCGTAGGTTTTCGGCACGTACAGCAGGTATCGGCGCGTCACACCCGACGAGACAATGGTTCCATTGG
>CAZIWR010000036.1:0-18224 GCA_964542805.1 uncultured Acidobacteriaceae bacterium | reverse complement strand
CCACAGCAGGCGCCCGTTGACGGGCCGCACCAGCTCGGCGGGGATGCGCACGGCGGTTTTGGGCGGGTGTTCCACGCGCCGCAGCACTTCACGCAATGTTTCCGCCTTCTCACGGCCGCAGGCAAGGAATACGACGGTAGAGGCGTTGTTCAGGACGGGGAGCGTCAGCGTGATCCATTCCGTATTCAGTTGGGCATCTCGCGTGGCAACGGCGAAATGATCGGAAACAGCGAGCGCATCCGAACCCGGGAAAAGCGCGGCGATGTGACCGTCAGGGCCCATCCCCAGCAGGGCGAAATCGAAGCGCGGCAGCTTGCCAGGCTTTACAGCAAAGAAGCGTCTTAATTCCGCTTCGTACTCTGAGGCGGCCGAGGCGGCATCGGGATTCTCGGTGGGGATGCGGTGGATATTCTCCGGCGGCACATCCACTCGGGAAAACATGGCCGCGTGCGCTTTGCGGTAATGGTTTTCCGCGTGGTCCGGAGGAACGTGCCGCTCGTCCCCCCAGAAGAAATGGCTGTTGCCCCACGGCAGCAAAGTGCGGAAGGTCGGCTGGGTGGCCAGCATTTCGTAGAGGGAGATGGGTGTGTTGCCACCGGCCAGCGCCACGGTGAAGCGTCCCTGGCGGCCAACGGATTCCTTGGCGCAACGCACCAGCTCACCGGCGGCCGCGCGTGTCAGTTCTTCAGAGTCCTTCACGATTCGAATTTCAGGGGCGAGGGCTTGCATCGAGTTTGAATTCACACTTTCTGTTGACGATGAATGGCCGGTGATAGCTCTTGCTCTCTGCGGCTTTCTCAACGCGTCAAGGCGTGGCGCGCAGCGCCGATAAGCGCAGCACGCACATTCAGGATAATCCGAAGCGGCATGGTTTCCAAGAGCGGACGCATGCGCCCTTTCGCAAGAAAAGCTTCGCTAAAAGCCGGCGCCAATAATTTTGGGAGAATCCGTGGCACAATGCCGCCCCCGACATAGACTCCGCCGGTGGCCAAATACTTCAGGGCCAAGTTGCCGGCCTCGGCGCCATACAGCTCCACAAACAGGTCGAGCGCTTTCTCGCAGAGCGGGGACTTCCCTGCCAGCGCATGGCGCGAAATGACCGGCGCCGGATCGCCTTGCCGCATTTCCTCCGCGAGCCACGCAGGCTGCTCGCCGCGGCCGGTCTCGCGAAGAAACTCAAACAGCGTGACCAGGCCCGGCCCGGAAACCACGCGCTCCCAGCTGACATGCGCGAATCTTTTCAATAGCCACTGGTACAATTCGAGGTGCAGCGCGGTGGCGGGCGCGAAAGTGGAATGGCCGCCTTCGCAGGCGAAGGGCCGATGCGCGCTCCCATCCCAGAAGAGGCCCGCTTCGCCAAGGCCGGTGCCGGCAGATATTAGCGCGGCGTTTCCCTGCGCGCCGGGCGCGCCCTCGCGGATGGTGGCCAAGTCGCTCGCGGCGAGCCCGGGAATTCCGTAGGCGTTTGCTTCGAGGTCATTGATCAGCAAAACCTCGCCGGGTGGGAGATGCAGCTCGGCCGCCAGCGCATCCGCTTCCACAACCCACGGCATATTGGTGGCCACGCAGCGGCGGTCGCAGATAGGCCCGGCAACGCCGAAACAGGCGCGGTTAACTTGCGCACCGCTGCGGGCGAGGAATTCGCGCACGATATCGCGCAGCGCGGAGGACTTGCGGCTGGAGAAGGTTTCTTCCGCGACACAAGGTGTGGCTGCGTGAATCGTGGCAGTGCCCTCGCGGCGGAAGAGAGCCAGCCGCGTGTTGGTTCCGCCGATATCGCCGGCGAGGATCATGGGAAAGTCAGGCGCTCCGAATCAAGCCCCAAAAACCTTAACACAGAGAACGCAAAGGCGCAGAGAGCACGGAGAAAACTACGCCAGCGCGCAGCGGACCGCAGAATGCAACGCCGCAAGACCGGCCGGAACGTCCTTGCCAAGATGGACGCGCAACGCGCGGCGCTTGCGTTCCGCGAGCACCGCGAAATCGCCGCGGGCTTGCGCGGACTTCACCACGCCAAACGTATATTTCGCGCCCGGCACGGCAAGATCCTCAGCGTCGTCGCACGTAATCTGCAAAAAGACGCCGGTGTTCGGGCCGCCTTTGTACGCTTGCCCCGTAGAATGCAGAAAGCGCGGGCCGAAGCCAAGACACGTGGCTATGCGTCGCACATCTCGGACGGCATGGCGGATTTGCTGGAGAGTTTTTTCATGCTCCGCGTTCATTTCGATGTAGGCCAGCAAGGCGAAGTAGTCGCCGGACGAAAGGCGCGCAAGGTGCGCGCGGAGGTATCCGGCCAAGCTGCGGTCGCTGCCCGCCAGTTGTTGCAGTTCCGTAGCGTTTCTCTCATCGGTGAAAAGTTGCATGCCCTGCTCGATCAGAATCGGTGCCTCAGGAGGAAACGCGCCGGATTTCTCGTAAGCAGTGGTGAGATTGCGCGTTTCGATTTTGCTGGCTTCGACGTCGGGCTGGTTAAAGGGATGGATGCCAAGGATGGAGCCGGCCACGGCCGTAGCAATTTCCCAGCGGAGAAACTCGGCGGCCAGGTCGTACGCGTCACGCAAGGAAACGCACACCACCGGATGCCCGGCCTCCGCCAGCGCAGCGACCACACTATCCTGCACGGGATCGGGCGCCGAAGCTAAACGCAGATACACAAAGAGGCGATCGCTGCTGGACCGCGCAGGCTCATCCGGCCGCTCGCGGTCCACCGGAATGAGCGCCTTGCCCTCCTTGCCGGTGGACTCAGCGAGGAGTTGTTCCAGCCAGGCGCCAAAATCAACAATGCGCGGAGATGCCACCAGGGTTACTTTGTTGCGGCCGCGCTGCGCGGCGACACTCAGGATCGCGCCGAGGGCCACCGCGGGATTCTGCTCCAGGGAATCTTCGGCAGCGCTCATGCAAGCCATTTCCCGCGCGCGCGCGAGTAGTTTTTCCGGATCAAGGCCCATCACGGCGGCGGGAAGCAGACCGAAATTCGAAAGAGCGGAATACCGGCCGCCGACGCTGGAAACGCCGAAGAATATCCGGCGGAATCCGTCGCGTTCGGCCACCTGCTGCAGCTTCGAGCCGGGGTCAGTAATCGCGACGAAGCGCTTCCCCGCGCCATCGGCGCCGGCGGTTGCTTTCACGCGCTCGAAAAAATAGTCCTTGAAGATGTTGGGCTCGAGCGTGCTGCCGGATTTGCTGGCCACGATGAAGAGCGTTTTCAGTAAGTCAATTTTTGCTTCGCTCGCCCGGACCTGCGCCGGGTCCGTGGAATCGAGAATATGCAGAGCGGGAAAGCCATGCTGGTGGCCAAACGTCTCGGCAAGCACTTCGGGACACATGCTGGAGCCGCCCATGCCGAGGACAAGAGCATGCGTGAAGCCTTCCCGCTTGATTTCCTCGGCAAAGGCGGTGAGCTCGCAGCACTGGTCCGGCGTGGTTTTGGTGAGCTCGAGCCAGCCGAGCCAGCGGGCTTCGTCGGCGCCCGTCCAGAGCGAGGCATCGCGGGCCCACAGGCGCGCCACTTTCTTGTTCCGCCGCCAGTCGTCCAGCGCAACGTGGACGGCCGCGGCCAAGTCGCCGGGCAAGGTGTGCGTAAGTCGGGGCGTGTGCTCAGGCATGGTGGAACCGAGTTGGCATCATGGCGAGGGAAAGATTAACAGAGGTTTTCGGGAATTGGCAGAAGCGATCGAAAGGAACCTAGGCGGCAGCGTTGGGCCATTCCGTTTTTGCAGGACCGCTGGTGTCCTGTTTGCGCGGGGCGAAGGGCAGACTATACTCTTGCCGCCGCGCATACGCTTCGGTCCGCGCGGCAGAAAGTTTTTGTTGGAAAATGATTAGCGTGAAGTTTGAATTGCCACAATTCAGCGAGCAGGTTGCCCTGCGCATCGCTCGCGAATGTTACGGCCTCGAGGGCACGGTGCAACCCCTGCCCAGTGAGCGCGACCAGAATTTCCTCCTGCGCACAAAAACCGGTCAGAAGTTCGTGCTGAAAATCGCCAACGTGGCGGAGCAGCGCGACATTCTCGACCTGCAGAACGAGGCCATGGAGCACGTGGCCGCGCGCGCCCCGTCCCTGCTGGTGCCGCGGGTCTGCGCCACGCCCGCAGGCGAGCTGATCACCACTACAAGTACCGCCGCCGGCGCGAAGCATTTTGTGCGCGTGCTGAGCTACCTGCCGGGAAAACTCTTCGTCCATATCAATCCGCACACGCCGGAGTTGCTGCGCAGTTTGGGGCGTGTGCTAGGCACGCTCGACCGCGCGCTCGAAGATTTTTCTCATCCGGCCGCTGACCGGCCGTTGAAATGGGACTTGCGGCGCGCGGGGTGGATCCGCGAATACGTGCCGCGCATCGCCGATGCGAAACGGCGGGCGATGGTCGAACGGCTGCTGGCTCGGTTTGAGGCGGAGGTCGTGCCGGCGCTTCCCCTCATGCGTTCGAGCGTGATCTACAACGACGCCAACGATTACAACGTGTTGGTGACCGAAGAGCACCCCGAGCAGCGCCGTGTCGCCGGCGTGATTGATTTCGGGGACATGCTCGTTTCCAACACGGTGTGCGAGCTGGCGGTGGCCTGCGCTTATGCCATGCTGCGCAAGGCGGACCCCATCGCCGCAGCCGCGCACGTCGTCTCCGGCTATCACGAAATGTTTCCGCTCACGGAGCGGGAGCTGGAGACGCTTTTCCCGCTGATTGCCACGCGGCTTGCGGTGAGCGTGACCAATTCCAATTACCAGCGCGAAGTCGAGCCGGAAAACAAATATCTGATGGTGACGGAGGCGGATGCGTGGGCGCTGCTCGAACAGTTGGAGGAAGTACACCCGCGCTTCGCCCACTACGCGTTTCGCAACGCGTGCGGGCTGCCGCCGTGTCCCGGTAGCGCGGCCGTGGTGCAATGGCTGAGGGAAATCAACTCCAAGATCGGGCGGGTAGTCGAACCGGATTTGAAAACGGCGAAAACAGTGACCTTCGACTTGAGCGCAGAAAGCCGCGAGATTGCCAATCCGGCAGAACTGGCAGACCTGAGCGGCTTCACGCGCAAACTCTTCGATCGGATGCGAGCGGCGAATGCGGCGGCCGGCATCGGCCGGTACAACGAAGCACGCCTCGTCTATACCAGCGAGCTGTTCCAATCGGAAAGCAATGACGGGCCCGAATGGCGAACGGTCCACCTGGGCCTGGACATTTTCATGGAACCGGGCTCGCCGGTCTTCGCCCCGCTCGACGCAACGGTGCACAGCTTCCACATCAACGCGGGGCCGCTCGATTACGGCCCGACCATCATCCTGCAGCATTCTCCTGTTGCGGGCGTGACGTTTTACACTCTCTATGGACACCTGAGCGCCGACTCGCTCGACAATCTGCGTGAAGGCATGGATGTAAAGCAGGGCGCATGCATTGCAAAGATTGGCAATGCAGCAGTGAATGGTGGCTGGCCGCCGCATCTGCATTTTCAAATCATCAGCGATTTGATGGGTCGCAGCGGCGACTTCCCCGGCGTGGCGAGGCCGAGCGAGCGCGCTATCTGGCTGAGCGTGAGCCCGGACCCAAATCTGATTGCGGGCCTGCCCGCGGGCGATACGGCACAGCGGGAGTGGAGCGCCGAACAAATCGCCGCCGCGCGAAAACAGCGCATCGGGCCGAACCTGAGCCTCACATACAGGAAGCCGCTCAAGCTCGTGCGCGGTTGGATGCAGTATCTCTACGACGACGAAGGGCGGCGCTATCTTGATGCCGTGAACAACGTGCCGCATGTGGGACACAGCCATCCGCGCGTGGTGCGCGCCGCGCAAGAGCAGATGGCCGTGCTGAACACGAACACGCGCTACTTGCACGAAAATATCGTGCGCTACGCCGAGCGGCTGTGCGCCACGCTGCCCAAGCCGCTGCGCGTTTGCTTTTTCGTGAACTCCGGAAGCGAGGCGAATGAGCTGGCGCTGCGCCTGGCGCGCGCGCACACCAAAAGAAAGGAAATCATCGTGCTCGACGGCGCGTATCACGGCAACACGACGAGCCTGGTGGAGATCAGTCCGTACAAGTTTGATGGGCCCGGAGGTGCTGGCGCGCCGGAGCATGTGTTCAATGCGCCGCTGCCAGACGTGTACCGCGGGCGGTACAAAAAGGGCGACCCGCAGGCAGGCGAGAAATATGCGCATCACGTCGCTGAGCTAATTGAGCAAAATCGAAAAAGTAGCAGACGCATCGGAGCTTTCATCAGCGAGTCGTTGCCCAGCTCGGCGGGGCACATCATTCCGCCTGCCGGCTATCTGAAAAAAGCCTACGAGCACATGCGCGCCGCGGGTGGCGTGTGCATTGCCGACGAGGTGCAAGTAGGCTTCGGGCGCACGGGAACGCATTTCTGGGCGTTTGAGGCGCAAGGCGCAGTGCCGGACATTGTCACGCTCGGAAAACCCATTGGGAACGGGCATCCGCTGGGAGCGGTGGTGACCACGCGCGAGATCGCGGAATCGTTTGCCAACGGCATGGAATTCTTCAGCACGTTCGGCGGAAATCCGGTGTCCTGCGCGGTGGGAATGGCCGTGCTGGACGTACTCGCCGAAGAAAAGTTACAGGCCAATGCGGGGCGCGTCGGCACGCGATTAATGGAAGGCTTGCTCGTGTTAATGGAAGAGCACCCGCTGATCGGCGATGTGCGCGGAATGGGGCTGTTCATTGGTGCTGAGTTAGTGCGCGACCGCGAGACACTCGAGCCAGCGGCGGAAGCGGCAAGCTACATCGCAAATCGCATGAAAGATTGCGGCATCCTGATCGGCACGGAAGGGCCCCTGCACAACGTACTAAAACTCCGCCCGCCGATGGTGTTTTCTGAGGTTGATGCAGACTTTTTGCATGCGACACTGGACCGGATTTTGCAGGAGAATTTTCTGAACAGATAAATGGAGGCGATCCACATCGCCATGTCGAATGGCGCGCAGTTTCTGGGTGAGCTCGAGTGCGTCGGAACGCTCGCCGTGGGTAAGGCCGCGGACATCGTCGTGATTCGCGGCAATCCTGCCGCAAATATCGCCGACATCGAAAAAGTGGAAATCGTCTTCAAGGATGGTATCGCCTACGACTCGGCCAAGCTGATTGAATCGGTGAAGGGGCTAGTAGGGCTGCGTTAGAAACTTCCAGAAAAAATTGGCGGGCAGGGCGATAAGCCGGATCCTGTTCGGCGCGCGTCCAAGGATCGGCTTGCGCACCGTGACGATCATTCCTCTAGGTCCGGTCTCACGACCGGACTCAAGCGGCCTACCCGAGGGTTGATGGCCGCGCCGATTGCTCGGTGCGGGCTATGGCTTGCGCCACAACGGGCCGGGACAGCCCTCCCCTCCTATTTGGCCTTGCTCCACGCGGGGTTTGCCGTGCCTCCGCTGTTGCCAGCGGAGCGGTGGGCTCTTACCCCACCATTTCACCCTTACCAGATGTCTCTGCCCTTGGAGGACGTGTCCGAGGTTTTCCTCGGGCCTGTCACAGAGGCGGAACGCACCGGCGGTTTATTTTCTGTGGCACTGTCCGTAGCCAGATGAAGTGCCGGGCTAAAGCCTGGCGCTACATTCAGCCCCCTGGCGTTACCAGGCGCGTTACCCTGCGGAGTCCGGACTTTCCTCCAGCGCAACGACAGCCGAAGCCGCCGTCACACCAGCGATCGTCTGACCTGCCCGCCGTCTTCAATTATACGCGCGATTGTCATTCCAGGCGAGAAAGCGAGGCGAAGGATGTTGAGGAAGTAAAGACGTAGCGGAGAGAGCCGCGCGTTGACAGGGTTGCCTGCGCTCTTTACGATGCTTTCAAGAGGAATCATCTATGGGCAATAGCGTTTTTGCAGATTGACCGCCGAGGAAAGCCGAATCGTATTAAGATAGGCCGCACAGGAGCACAGGCGGCCTGCCGGGCCTTCTACGCCACGGTGTGTAAACCCAACCGGATAGAGCGGCTGAACGTGCGGGCGGCCTCCTAATCACATGGGCGAGCCATCCGCGGGAGCAACGAAAACGGCGCAAGCCCCTGAAGATCTGACCGGCGCAACCGTCGGGCGCTTCGTGATCCGCGCGCGGCTCGGTTCGGGCGCGATGGGCGAGGTTTACCGCGCCGAAGACACGGTGCTGAAACGCACGGTAGCGCTCAAGCGCATTGCACCTTCGCTGCAAGCCGACCCCTATTATCGCGCCCGCTTCTTCAAGGAGGCGGAACGCGCTTCTAGCCTCGCTCACTCCAAGATCGCCGGCATTTTCGACGTGTTGGAAGACGCGCGCGGCACGTTCCTGGTAATGGAGTACGTCGAGGGCCAGACCCTGCGCCAGCGCATGGGCCAGCCATTGGGCGTAAAGGAATTCCTGCATATCGCGCGGCAGTGCGGCGACGCGCTGGCTGCGGCGCATGAAAAGCGCATCGTCCACAGCGATATCAAGCCGGAAAACATCATATTGACGCCTAATGGCGACGTGAAGGTGCTCGATTTCGGCGTGGCCAAACGCTTGCCGGAGGCCAGCGACATCACATCAGATAGCGCCGTCGATCAGACTCGGCTCAGCGTGGGCGGCACCTTCCTCTACATGGCGCCGGAGGTCATGCTGGACCGCGCCATCGACACGCGCTCAGACCTGTTTTCCCTCGGCGTGGTGTTCTACGAGGCGCTGAGCGGGCGGCATCCGTTCCGGGGTGGCAACCTGGCGGCCACGACAAACCGCATCTTGCACGAGACCCCGGTCCCGCTCTGCAAGCTTCTCAAGGACGTGCCGGATGGACTCAGCCAGATCGTCGCGCGGATGCTGGAGAAAAACACGGCGGCACGTTACGCCACCGCAAACGACCTGCTGACTGACCTGCGCGCACTCGAGAGCGGACTTCCCATTGCGACGGCCCCGGTGCACACGCTCCCGGCTCCGTCGCGCCGGTGGAAAGTCTGGACGGCGGTGGCCGTGAGCGTGATCGTGTTGGGCGCGCTGGTGGCTGCACTGCCGCCCGTGCGGCGGTGGATGGCAGAACGCGCCGGCATCGCCCTGATGCCCCGCGAAAAGCACTTGGCTGTGCTTCCGTTCGACGTGGTGGGAGGAGACGCGCAGGCGCGGGCATTCGCTGACGGGCTGACGGCTACGCTGACGGCAAGACTCGCGCGTTTTGCGCAGTCGCAGTCGTTGCAGGTGGTTCCTGCCAGCATCATCCGCCGGGAGCACGTCACCGACGCGGAAAAAGCCCGCGCGGAGCTGGGCGTCAATCTGGTGCTGGAAGGCAGCCTCCACGAGAGCGGTGGCAAGGTGCGCGTCAGCTACTCGTTGGTGGATGCGAAAAACCGGCGCGTGTTGCAGGCCGACAGCATCACCGAGGCCATGGCCGATCCCTTCACTATGGAAGACCGCGTGGTGGATGGCGCCCTGCGCATGTTGGAGCTCAAAGTTCAGCCGGAGGAGCGTGTCGTGCTGGCTTCGCGCGGCACTTCGGTGGCCAGCGCATACGATTTCTATCTGCAGGGCCGCGGCTACCTCCAAAACTACGACAAGCCTGAAAATCTCGACAGCGCCATCAGCGTCTTCGGACAGGCCCTGAAGATGGATCCCAACTATGCGCTCGCCTACGCCGGATTGGGCGACGCGTACTGGTGGAAGTATTACTACCGCAACGAACCGCGCTGGGTGGATGCCTCGCGCAAGGCCTGCGAGCGCGCCGCCTCGCTCAATTCCAAACTTCCCGAGGCGCACACCTGCCTGGGTACTCTCTATAACGGCACCGGCAATTACGAAAAGGCGGCGCAAGCTTTCCGCGCCTCGCTCGATATTGATCCCCTGAGCGACGACGCCTATCGCGGCCTGGCCAAGGCCTATGAAAAACTGGGCAAGCCGGTGGAAGCGGAACAGACATTCCAGAAGGCCATCAGCGTGCGCCCGCATTATCACGCCAGCTACACGTGGCTGGGAATTTTCTATTGGCGTCAAGGACGACTGGCGGAAGCCACCAAGATGCTGGAGCAGGTTACCAAACTTACTCCCGATAGCTTCCAGGCGCATTATAACCTGGGCGGAATGTTCGTGCTGCTAGGGAGATACGACGAAGCCATCACCGCGCTAGAACGCTCGATCGCACTACGTCCGACCGCAGAAGCATACTCAAATCTGGCCGCGGTCTATTCCGCCCAGCGGAAATTCGCAACCGCGGCCACAATTTACGAGCAGGCGCTGGGGATCGATGCGAGCGAGTACATCGTCTGGGGAAATCTGGGTAATGCAAAATACTGGACAGAAGGAAAACGGAATGAATCGGAAGCCGCCTACCGGAAAGCCATCGCCCTGGCGAGCGAAAAACTGAAAGTGAATCCGCGCGACGAATACGTGCTGGCCAATCTGGCTTACTATCACGCTATGCTCGGAGAAAGAAAGCCGGCGGCGGACTATTTGCAGCGCGCTCTGGCCCAGGCGCCCAGGGATGCGGATGTGCAGTTTAAGGCCGCGCTGATTCATGCGCAGTATGGCGATACGGAAAAAACGCTGTACTGGCTGCAACGTGCCATCGCCGCGGGAACTTCCATTACCACCGTGCGCGACGACCCGATGTTTACCGCGCTGCGTCAGGACCGACGCTTCCAGCAACTGTTACAGAAAAAATAATCGCTTGCATTGGCACGCGAATTTGATAGGCTGCGCGCCATATCTGCTGTTGTTCGGCCCCATACCCGAAGTAGACCCAAATGTCTCTTTGCGTAGGAGGAGAAGATGTCTCAGCCCAAAACTCAGTTCTCGGAAAGCAGTTTCAAGGCGCCATGGCTATTGGCGCTGACGCTGGGCGTCGCGCTCTTCTTCACCGGCAGCGCTATGACGCAAACCAAACAAGCTGGGAAAACTGCACCGGCCCCTGTGACCAAGCAAACAAAGCCAGCACCAGCACCCAAGCAGGCGGGCCAGATTGTCAAGGTGACGATTACTTACACGTCCGGTGCGTCACCGTCCATCAGCGTGAGTCCGGACCCTGTGGAGATTGGAGCGAACGACGAAGTGAAGTGGGAGTGTGCGGGCGGCTGCGATTTCCACGTGGTATTTCCTAATTCCAAACGAAAGCCCTTCAAGAGCCAGCACTTCGACAAGGGAAACCCACAATCCGGAAAACCCGCTCATGTCCCTCCGCCGGGGCAGACGAAGAAGTATAAATACACAGTGGTTGTGGGCGACACCGCCATTGACCCCGACGTGATCATCAAGGGCGGATGAAAACGGGTACCGAAAAATCTCGGCGCGCTGCTTGACATCTCCGTGATTGCGGAGCCGGTGGGAAGATGTATTCGCCCGGGGTGCGGCGGCACAAATAGGCTATCTAAGACCAAGAAGCTTTTCGAAGGCCGCTTCGTCGAGAATGGCCACGCCGAGAGACTTGGCTTTGTCGTACTTCGAGCCGGGCTCGGCGCCGACCACGACGTAGTCTGTTTTCTTGCTCACCGAGGACGTCACTTTGCCGCCGTGGCTGGTGACGAGTTCCCCTGCCTGTTCGCGGGAGTATTTGCTGAGCTCGCCGGTAAAGACAAAAGTTTTCCCGGCCAGGCGAGTATCCTTCGGCGTCCTGCGCTCTTCCTTCACCTCGAGTCCGGCTTCCACCAGGCGCTTCACCAACTTCTTGTTGGCGGATTCGGAAAAGAACTCGACGATGCTGGCAGCGACTTTCGGGCCGACCTCGGGAACCTCGATGAGTTGTTCCTCGGTGGCATCTTTCAGCGCGTCGAGCGAGCCGAAATGTTCGGCCAGAAGTTGCCCGGTGCGCTCGCCGACAAAACGGATGCCCAGCGCATAGATGAGCCGGGACAGGCTCAGTTTCTTGCTGGCTTCCATTTCGTCCAGCAGATTTTGCGCGGATTTTTCCGCCATGCGTTCGAGCGCGGCCAGCGGCTCGAGTTTCAGGCGGTATAGGTCGGCGACATCTTTCACCATACCGCTGTCCACAAGCTGGTCCACGATTTTTTCGCCCAAGCCGTCGATGTTCATGGCGTGGCGGCCGGCAAAGTGGAGGAGCGACTCCTTGCGTTTCGCGGGGCAGGCGGCGTTGACGCAGCGGTAGGCAACTTCGTCTTCGGACTTGTGGATGCGGCTGCCGCACTCCGGACACTTCTCCGGAATTTCAAATTTGCGGCGGCTCTTCCCTTCTTTCACCACCTTGACGACATGCGGGATCACTTCACCGGCGCGCTCGATGAGCACGGTATCGCCAACGTGTACGCCGAGGCGTTCGACCTCGTCCATGTTATGCAGCGTGGAGCGGCTGACGGTTACTCCGCCAACCTGCACCGGCTCGAGCACGGCCACCGGCGTGAGCGCGCCCGTGCGGCCCACCTGCACAATGATGTCGTTGACGACGGTGGTTTCCTGCCGCGCCGGATATTTGTAGGCGATGGCCCAGCGCGGAGCCTTGGCGGTGTGGCCGAGTTCTTGCTGCACAGCCGTCTCGTCCACTTTCACGACGATGCCGTCAATTTCGTAGGGCAGCTTTTCGCGCTTTGCTTCCCAGCGGTCGCAGTACTTCTCCACATCTTCGATGGAGCGGCTCGCGGCGAAATCCGCGCAGATGCGGAACTGCATCTGCTGAAGTGCGGCGAGCGAATCTGCGTGGCGCTTGAGCGGAGGGCGGCCATCTGCAAGCAGCAGGTAGGCGTAGAAGTCGAGACGGCGCGAAGCGGTGATCGCGGGATCGAGCACGCGCACCGCGCCAGCCGCGGTGTTGCGCGGGTTCACGTAGCGTTTCAGTCCTTGCTGTTCCTGCTGGCGATTCAGCTCTTCGAAGACCGCGCGAGACATGATGATTTCGCCGCGCACTTCGAAGTCGCCCGGGAGGCGCTGCTTTTTGAGGATGTTGCGCTCGACGCTCAGCGGTATCGAGCGGATTGTCTTGACGTTGGGCGTGACTTCCTCGCCGGTCGTGCCGTCGCCGCGGGTGACCCCGCGAACCAGCACTCCATCCTCGTACTGCAGCGAGATGCTGAGGCCGTCAAACTTGTGCTCGCAGACGTAGTCCACGCGCTCGCGGCCGATGCCTTCGCGGACGCGCCGGTCGAAATCGCGCAGCTCGTCATAGGAATAGGCGTTGTCCAGGCTGAGCATCGCGCGCGAGTGGCGCACGGTGAGAAAGCCCTCGCGGGGCGCGCCGCCGACGCGCTGCGTGGGCGAATCCGGCGTGACCAGCTTGGGGTGCTCCGCTTCCAGCGCCTTGAGCTGGTTCATCAGCTTGTCAAACTTGGCGTCGGAAATCTCCGGCTCGTCGAGAACGTAATAGCAATACTCGTGATGGCGGATTTCCTGGCGCAGCCGGGCGATGTCTTTGGCAGCCGCTTTGGCAGACGGCATTCTGACCCTCAGCTAAGTAAGGCGAGTGAAAACAAAGGGCTATTATACAATGCGCGTGCATTTGGAAAGGACATCTGACTGAGAGGAGGCTTGATCTATGTCCAAATTAGCACTTGGGACGATCTGCGGATTGGCATTTGGCGCCTTGGCTGTAGCCATGATGATTCCGCTTGAGTTTCCAGACAAGCGAGCCGCGATGCTTGGCGCCTTCATCAACCGATTCTCGATCGGGTTCGTTATTGGGGCGGTGCGCATGCCTTGGCCCGGTTGGGCCGTCGGCCTCGCGTTTGGCCTTCTTCTGAGCCTCGCCGATGCGATTATTACCAAAGCTTATGCTCCGATTATCGGGGTGGGCTGTGTTGGCGGTCTGCTTATCGGCGTCGTCTTGCAGAAGTGGGGACTCTAATCTCACACTTAGGCACTGCCGAGGGGCGCGCCCTCCAGCGCATCAACATGCTGAGCGGGATTCGAGATGCGGTAATCATCTATAACCCGACGGCGGGGCGAGGGAGGCACCGGCGGCGCACGCAACTGGAGCGCGCGCAGCGCATCTTCAAGCAGGCGGGGATTCTGACAGATCTGGAGGCGACCACCGGGCCGGGGTCGGCCACCGAGCAGGCGCGGAATGCGGTGGCGGACGGGCGGCAACTCGTGATTGCTTGCGGCGGCGACGGCACGATCAACGAAATTGTGAACGGGCTGGCCGGCAGCCAAGTTCCCCTGGCAGTGCTGCCCGGCGGAACCGCCAACGTGCTGGTGAAGGAGTTGTCCCTGCCGTGGGACATCCCGCGCGCGGCGGAGCGGCTGGCACGTGGCACGCTGCGGCGGATCGCCTTGGGCCTGGCCCTTTCTCCGGAGCTTCCTGGCGGGCGGCGCTATTTCATCTGTATGGCGGGCGCGGGGCCGGATGGAAAGCTAGTGAATGCCGTGGATGTGGAAACGAAGCGGCGGCTGGGGATTCTGGCGTATTGGATGGAAGGCTTCCGGCAAATGGTAGAGTACACTTTCCCGGCGTTTCGCGTGATCACGGCGGAGCAGCAGCACACGGTCTCACTGGTCGTGGTGGGGCGGACGAAGCACTACGGCGGGCCGGTGATGATTACAACGGAAGCGGATCTGTTCGAGGATCGCTTCGAAGTGTTTGTCGCCACCACGCAGAAGCGTTGGCGGTACGCTACGGACATGGTCAAGCTGCTTTGCGGGCGTCACAGAACGATCGCGGACGATTTTTTCTGGAAAACGACCTCGGTGCGCTGCGAACCAAGCGGCGGCGAGGACATTTGGGCCCAGGTGGATGGAGAGCCGATTGGGCGTCTGCCGGTCGAATTTCAGATTGTGCCGGACGCATTGACGCTGGTGGTGCCGAGCCATAGTTGAAAGCTCAACAAGGCAAAGGGGAATAGCGTGGAGCCGTTAACACACGGGCTGACATCGATCGCGCTGGGGCGCGCGGGTCTGAACAAAGTGACGCGCATGGCCACGCCCATGCTCCTGGTGGCCGGGTACGCCTCGGACGTGGATTGGATTACTTTTTTCATGGGCGTGCCCGCGATGTTCCATTACCGCCGCGCCATCACCCATTCGCTGGCTGGTGCGGCAACGCTGGCCGTGCTGGTGGCTGCGGTTTTCTGGTGGTTTGGACGCAAGCATCCAACTGCGCCGGTACGATTCTGGCGCGCGCTCGCTGTCTGCGGCATCGGCGCGGGAAGTCACTTGCTACTGGATTTGCCCAACCGCTACGGCATGCGGCTTTACTGGCCCTTTAGCGGCACATGGGTGGCGTGGAACATCATCGACACGGTGGACGTGGGTGTGCTCGCTGTACTGCTGCTCGGACTTCTGCTGCCGGGGCTGTTCCGGCTGGTGAGCGAAGAGATCGGCGCGCGTCCGGCGCGGCGCGGCGGACAGCGCGGTGCGATTGTGGCGCTGGCGCTGCTGGCAGTCTATGCCACCGGAAGATTTGTGCTGCAACATCGCGCAGTGCAGGTGCTTTCCGCGCGGCTCTACCACGGCGAGGCGCCTTTGGACGTGGGAGCGTTTCCTTCTTACGTGTCGCCCTTTGCGTGGCGCGGAATCGTGGAAACGGAGAACACCATGGAAGAGCTGGAAGTGCGGCTGGGCCCCGGAAGCACATTTGATCCCGACCGCAGCGTGACTAATTACAAGCCGGAGCCTTCGCCAATGCTGGAAGCCGCCCGGCAGACGCGCACCTTCGCAGAATTCGTCGCGTCCGCCAGGTTTCCGCTCGCGCGCGTGGTGCGCACCCGGGACGGTTACCGCGTGGAATTGCGCGACCTGCGCTTCTCCAAAGACACGACCCGCTGGGACGGATTCCTGGCCATCGTGGAATTGGACGATGAGCTGCATGTCCTAAAGGAAGAGATCGGCTCCTCGCAACAATCAAAGCAGAATGCGAGGTAGTTGCCGTCAGGACCGCGGCGGCGCGGGGCGAAATGCGAAGCGCGTCACCAGCCAGCTCGCGGCCACCAGACCAAGTAAAATCAGCGTGAATTCCGCTGGATGGTGCTTCAGCCAGTCAAAGGCCTGATCCCCGTACCGCACCGCAAGAATTCCCTCCGCGATGTACCGGAAGCCGCGGCCCAGCACGAGCGCCAGAACGAACGTGCGCCGGTTCATCTGGAATACGCCGGCGGCAATCACAAAGGCCTTGAAGGGCATCGGCGGCGGAAGAATCGACGGAATGGCAATGCTGAGAAAATCGTTCCGGTTCACCCAGTCGCGGATGCGTTCGGCGCGGTGGCCGGCGGCTTTGCGAAACATCAATTCCCCGCCCTTCTTCGCCAGGAAATAGAGAAAGAAACTGCCGGCCAGCGAGCCCAGCGTGGCCATCAGGACGTAATAGGGCATGCGCGCGGGCGCGCGCACCGAATAGATGATCACCAGGTAATCGTTGATTACCGGCAGCGGAAGAATGGAAGAGTCCAGAAAAGCAGCCAGGAAAAGGCCCAGGCCGCCCAGAGACTGGAGGAGTAGGACGAGTTGCTTGAGCCAGGCGGGGAACTTGTCGAGATTCATTGTGCGGGCAACGGCCTCATTGCAAGAAAAAGAATTGTAGCAGAGATGCGCCGGCATCCTTGACGGATTTGCGCGCTACCCCCTACAATAAACGTTTTGCGCGTCGGTTATTCATCACCCTGCCGGGGTGCCTGAAAGATTCATCAAAACGGAGGCCTGATGTCAGTGGCTAATCTTCGAGTATACGCACTTCGATGTCTGAAAATATGCGTGGCGGCGGCTCTGGCGCTGCTGTGCGCGTCGCCAGTTCTGGCCGGGCCCCAGGGCCACGGCGGCGAAGCCAGCCTGAAACTCCCCGACCTTTCGCAGGTCCAGTTCTTGGGCGTGGACGGCCACCGGCTGCTGACGTTCGGACTTCTTTTTTGCGTGTTCGGCCTTGCCTTCGGCATGGTTATCTACACTCGCCTGAAAAACCTTCCCGTGCACCGCGCCATGCGGGAGATCTCTGAGCTTATCTACGAAACCTGCAAAACTTACCTGATTACCCAGGGAAAATTCCTCCTCCTGCTCGAAGTTTTCATCGCCATCATCATCATTCTCTACTATGGCGTGCTGCTGAAGTTTGAAGTCTTCCGCGTGGCCATCATTCTTCTCTTCAGCCTGGTGGGCATCGGCGGGAGTTACGGCGTAGCCTGGTTCGGCATCCGCGTGAACACCTTTGCCAACTCGCGCACCGCCTTCGCCGGCCTGCGCGGCAAGCCGTATCCCATCTCTCATATCCCCCTCGAAGCGGGCATGAGCATCGGCATGATGCTCATCAGCGTGGAACTCCTGATGATGCTGGTCATCCTGCTGTACATCCCCGGCGACTACGCGGGGCCGTGCTTCATCGGCTTTGCCATCGGTGAATCGCTGGGCGCTGCGGTGCTGCGCATCGCCGGCGGAATTTTTACGAAAATTGCGGACATCGGCTCCGACCTGATGAAAATCGTCTTCAAAATCAAGGAAGACGACGCGCGCAACCCGGGCGTGATTGCCGACTGCACCGGCGACAACGCGGGCGACTCGGTGGGGCCCAGCGCTGATGGCTTTGAGACCTACGGTGTCACTGGCGTGGCGCTGATTTCATTCATTCTGCTCGGTGTGAAAGAGCCCACGGTGCAGGTGCAGTTGCTGGTGTGGATTTTCGTGATGCGCATCGTGATGCTCGTGGCTAGCGCCGCCGCCTATTTCATCAACGGGGCTATCGCCAAAGCGAAATACGCAAACGCCGATCGCTTCAATTTCGAGGCGCCTCTGACCTCGCTGGTCTGGATCACCTCCATCGTCTCCATTGCGCTGACCTATATTGTCTCCGCCCAGATTATTCCCGCCCTCGGCGGCGACGCGTCGCAGTGGTGGAAACTCGCGACAATCATCTCCTGCGGCACGCTGGCAGGCGCAGTCATTCCGGAGTTGGTCAAGGTTTTCACTTCCACGGAGTCGCGGCACACCAAGGAAGTGGTCACTTCGGCGGAAGAAGGCGGCGCGTCGCTGGGCATCCTTTCCGGGTTCGTGGCCGGAAACTTCTCGGCGTATTACCTGGGCCTCGCCATGGTCGGGCTGATGGGCATCGGCTTCCTCATGAGCAGGCTGGGGCTCGGCAGCGTAATGCTGGCTGCTCCGGTGTTTGCCTTTGGACTGGTGGCCTTCGGATTCCTGGGCATGGGTCCGGTGACCATCGCGGTGGACTCCTATGGCCCGGTCACCGACAACGCGCAGTCGGTCTATGAACTTTCCATGATCGAGCAGATTCCGAACATCAAACAGGAGATCAAGAAGGATTTCGGCATGGACGTGAACTTCGAGCGCGCCAAGGACTTGCTGGAAGCCAACGACGGCGCGGGCAACACTTTCAAAGCCACGGCCAAGCCGGTGCTCATCGGCACCGCCGTGGTGGGCGCCA
>CAZIWR010000035.1:0-18527 GCA_964542805.1 uncultured Acidobacteriaceae bacterium | reverse complement strand
CGGGCGCAGCTCGAACCGCTCGTGACCGGCCGCTATCCGCTGGAGAGAATAACCGAAGGGCTGGACACGCTGCGCCGCGGCGAAGGAATCCGCGGAATCGTGGTGATGGATCATTCGAAATAGATTTTATAGAGAGGAAATATCCTTGCGATTTTTCGAAAGCAAACCCGCCGCTGACATGAATTTCAAATACCTGCTGTACACCAAGGCCGAGAGTGTCGCGCTGATCACCATCAACCGGCCCGAAGTGTACAACGCCTACAACACGCCCGCGCTGGTTGAACTGCGCGAAGCTTTTCGCGACGCCACGTTTGACGACAAGGTGGGCGTCATCGTGCTCACCGGCGCCGGCGAAAAAGCTTTCTGCACCGGCGGCGACGTGAAGGAATATGCAGAATTCTACACGCGGACTCCGCGAAAGTATTGGCACTACATGTCCTGCTTTCAAGAAGCGCTGGACGCCATACGCAACACCGGCAAGCCGGTGATCGCGCGCATCAACGGCATCGCGGCCGGCGGCGGCAACGAACTCAATCTGGCTTGCGACCTGGCCATCGCTGCGGAGCACGCCACGTTTCGGCAGGTGGGCACGCGCGTAGGCTCCGTGGCGGCCGGTGGCGCGACGCAATGGCTGCCCATCACCATCGGCGACCGCCGCTCGCGCGAAATGCTTTTCCTTTGCGAAGCGATTCCGGCCAAGACAGCTCTCGATTGGGGCCTGATTAATCAGGTGGTGCCCGCTGCCGAGCTCGACAGCGCCGTGAATGCGATGGTGCAGAAGTTGCTCGACAAGTTCCCCGAATGCCTGCGCTACACCAAGCAACAAGTGAATTTCTGGAAGGATTTGGCGTGGCACTCCACCGTGGGCCACGCGCGCGATTGGTTGACGCTGCACTTCGCCAACGTGGAACCCTACGAGGGCATGACTTCCTTCGTCGAAAAACGCCCGCCGGATTATCGCGGACTGCGACAGCGCGCGGCTGAAGGCGGCTCCAGCGAATACCTGTTCGGGCCGCCGGTGAAGAAGTGCGCAAAATGCGGCGCCAAAGGCCTGCCGGAAAATTTTCACTTTTGCGGCGGATGCGGAGCGAAACTGGACTAGCCCATGCAGCGTGTTGTGCTGATTACCGGAGGAATGAGCGGCATCGGCCTGGCAACGGCCGAAGCATTTCAGAAGCAAGGCGACGCTGTCTTCATCGTCGACCAAAAGGAAACTCCCGCCGGGCAGGCTGTAGTGCGTTCGAGCGGAGGAAAGTTTTTCGCGGCAGATGTGCGCGATTTCGCGGCCGCCGAAAATATCGTCGGACAAATTGTCACGGAGCGGGCGCGCCTGGACGTCCTGGTGAACAATGCCGGCATCAGCCGCGACCATTTGCTGTGGAAAATGAGCGAGGCGGATTGGGACGATGTGCTGGCGGTGAATCTGAAAGGCGCGTTCAATTTTCTGCATGCCGCTGCGCCGGTCTTCTGGAAGCAGCAGAGCGGCAAAGTGGTGAGCGTCAGTTCGATCAATGCGCTGCGCGGGAAAATGGGACTGGCTAACTACGCGGCCTCCAAGGCCGGCTTGATTGCGATGACACGCACAGTGGCGCGCGAACTGGGCGCTGCTAACGTCAACGTGAATGCGGTGGCTCCGGGCATGATTGAAACGCCGCTGACCGAAAGCCTGCCGGAAGAAGTCCTGGCGAAATCGTGGGAAGAAGCAGCACTGGGGCGACTGGGCAAGCCGCAGGAAATCGCCGACGTGATTTTGTTTCTTTGCTCCGAGCAGGCCCGCCACATCACCGGACAGGTAATCGTGGTGGACGGCGGCCAGACCGCATAAAGGGTGCGAATGGAAAGCGCGAACGGTCGTTTCTGGGAGAAAGCGCAGCGATGGGAGGAGCTCGCGGAGCAGTGCCGCGCGCTCGCTCTGGACGTGCGCTTCCCTGCCGTTCACGCGTGGAAGGAGCGCACCGGCGGCAAGGCCGTGGGCTGCTTCCCTGTTTACACTCCCCAGGAAGTGATTGCGGCGGCCGGCGCGCTTCCGGTGACGCTGTACGGCGGGCGCGGGCAAATCGACATTGACCACGCGGATTCCCGCATCCAGTCGTTCGTCTGCTCGATTGCGCGCAGCACGCTGGAGCTGGGCATGGCCGGCCACCTGCCATGGCTGGACGGGTTCGTGGCGGGCTCGATTTGCGACGTAGCGCGAAATCTTTCCGGCGTGTGGAAACACAACTTCACGCAGGGATTCACGTTTTACATGCACTTCCCGCAGAACGTGGATTCGGATGCGGCGCGCACGTACTACCGCGGCGAACTGCAACGCCTGTGCGAGTGCCTGGCGGAAAAAACCGGGCGGGCGGTGACCGATGATTCTTTGCGCGAAGCCATCCGGCTGTTCAACCGCCATCGAACTCTGCTGAACGAACTGGGCACGCGGCGCGCGGCACGGCCGGAGAAATGGCCGTCCAGCGAGATGTACGCGATTGCCGCCGCAGGAAATGTGATGTCCCGCGAAGAGCACATCGCGCTGCTGGAACGCGCGCTCCTGCTGGGCGAAACGCGCACACGGCCGCAACGGGACGCGGTGCGCGTGGTGCTGCGCGGCGCATTCTGCGAACAGCCCCCACTCGAATTGCTGGAAGTGCTCGAAGAAGCGGGCTGCGCCGTGGTGGACGACGATCTCCAGGTGGGCGGGCGCTTTTTCCTGGGGCAAGTGGCGGAAACCGGCGATCCGCTGGACGCCCTCGTGGAGGCCTACCTGCACGGCACGGTGCTCACGCCGGTGAACAATCCGGGAAAACGCTCGCGCAATGACGACTTGCTGGAGCGCTGCAAGAAGAAAGGAATCCAGGGCGTGATTTTTGCCAGCCCGAAATTCTGCGAGCCGGCACTCTACGATGCCGTCCTGCTGCGTCGCGCCGCGGAGCGCGCGGGCCTGCCCACCCTGGAATTCGAGTACGAAGAAAAAATGAGCGTGTTCGAAAGCGTGCGCATGCAGGCGGAAACGTTCGTCGAGTCCATTTTGTTTTTCTCCTGAAAGGAACGCGATGGCCAGCAACTACCAGTTTCAGAATACCGGGCGCGACTTGCAGAAGGACTTGCTCGGCCAATGGTACAAGCGGCTGGAGGACGCGCCGAAGAACGGCACGCCGGTGGCCTACCTCTTCATCAGCGGAAACATCTGCGAGCTGCTGCGCATTTTCGGATTCGAGATCGCCTTCCCCGAGGTGAACGCGCTGCAATGCGGCATCAAAAAAGTGGCCGGGGACATGATTTTGAAAGCCGAAGACCTGGGCTACTCTTCCGACGTGTGCGGCTACGTCAAAAACGATATCGGCCTGGCCGCAAGCGGAAACCGCGGCCCGTTCGGCACCATGCCCAAGCCGGACCTGCTGGTGTGCAACTACGCCGGCTGCAATACCTACATTAAGTGGTTCGAGGCGCTGGCGGAACTGTATGGCGCGCGCTTTTTCATGCTCGATGTGCCCTACCGGCGCACGGGCGAGACCATGCGGCCGGAAGATTTGCAATACGTGGTGAAGCAGCTCGAGCAACTGGCGCAAGTGTGCGCCGAGATCACTGGCAAGAAATTTGACATGGACAAGTTGCGCGAGCAGCTCGAATACGCGCGTCAGGCTGAAGAGCTGTGGGTAAAGATTTTGCATTCGGCGAAAAACCGGCCCTCGCCGTTCGATGCGTTTTTTGAAGCGGTGTTCTTTATGGCGCCCATCTACGTGCTGCGCGGCACGAAGGAGTGCGTGGACTACTACCAGGCGGCGTGGAAAGAAATCGAAGAGCGCATGAAGCACAACATCGGGCCGCTGAGCGAGGAACGCTTCCGTGTGGTGATGGAAGGCCCGCCGCCGTGGCCGAATTTCCGGAATTTCTGGGAGCTGTTCAAGCGCTGGGGCGTGGTCTGCGTGGCCTCGACGTATTCAAAGGTGGGCGGCATCTGGGACTTCGGGATGCGGCATGACCCATCGCGACCGCTGGAGAGCCTGGCCGAATACGCCGTGAACTGCTACACGAATTGGGACTGGTCGCTGCGGCGGTCCATGCTGGAACGCTACGCGAAGGAGTACTCGGCGGACGCGCTGGTGATCCATTCGGTAAAAAGTTGCCGGGCGTTTTCGGTTGGGCAGGCGGACGTGCGCGAACACTTTTCCAAAGTGCAGGGGCTGCCCACGCTGTTTGTGGAGTCGGATTTGGCGGACCCGCGATATTTTTCCGAAGCGCAGCTGCGCAACCGCATTGATGCGTTTTTTGAATCGCTGGAGCACCGGCGGCTGGCGAAGCAGCCGGTGACAGCCGCGTAGGGGGTAGCTCGCGATGCTTGTGGCCGGTGTGGACGTAGGTTCCACGGGAACGAAAGCGGCGCTGCTGGACGAGAACAAGAAAGTGCGCGCGCTGGCGCTGGTGGATACCGGCGCCAACGTGGTGCGAGCCGCGGAACGCGCGTTCCGCGAGGCGCTGGCGATCGCGGGCCTCGAAGAGTGGGACGTCGCGTACACCGTGGGCACGGGCTACGGGCGCTACCGCGTGCCGTTCGGCGATTTGCAGGTAACCGAGATCAGTTGCCACGCGAAGGGCGCGTGTTTTTTGTTCCCGCAGACACACACCATCCTGGACATGGGCGGACAGGACACCAAGGCCATCCGCGTAAGTGAGACCGCGGAAGTAAAAGATTTTTCCATGAACGACAAGTGCGCGGCGGGCACCGGACGCTTTCTGGTGGCGGCGGCGCAAGTGCTGAACCTGAGCTTGGACGATCTGGCCAGCATTGCGTCGGAATCCAAGAAGCCGCTCAAGATCAGCAACGTGTGCACGGTGTTCGTGGAGCAGGAAATCATGATGCACCTGGCGAAGGGCTGCGCGGTGGAAGACGTGCTGGCCGGCGTGCACTCGGCGATTGCCGGGCGGAGCATCGCTCTGCTGCGGCGCGTGGGGCTCGAGCCGGAGATTACCTTCACCGGCGGGGTGGCGCGCAACCGCGCGATGGTGACGGCGCTGGAAGAGCGGTTGAAAGTGAAGCTGAACGTCGCGCCCGAATCGCAGCACATCGGTGCGATTGGGGCCGCGCTGTTTGCCTGGGAACGCGCGGCGCACGGCGAGGTGGGCAAGACGCGCAGCAATTCGAACGGTTCCGCAGAGCGGGACCAGGGGAGAAGCCTGACGTGAACTTCGTGGTGGGAGTTGACGTAGGTACGCGGATGACGCGAGCGCTCGTCATGGACGAGACCGGCAGCGAGCGCGGGCGAATCTGCCAGGAGACCGGCGCGCGGCTCGAGGTTGCGGCGCAGCAGACTCTCACAGAATTGTGCGTGCGGCACGGCATCGACCGCAACCTGATCGTATACGTCGCCAGCACGGGGTATGGGCGCTACCGCGTGCCCTTCCGCCAAATCCAGATCACGGAGATGACCTGCCACGCGGTGGGAGCGTTGCGGCAGTTTCCGGGCACGCGCACCGTGCTGGACGTGGGGGCCATGAATTCGCGCGCGCTGCGCATCGCCGAGAACGGCCGCGTGGTGGCCTTCCGCATGAACGACCGCTGCGCGTCCGGCGCGGGGCGGTTTTTGGAGCGCGTGGCGAAGTCACTGGAAATCGAACTGGAGCAAATCGGCGCGCTTTCCCTGCGCGCGCAGGACCCGCAGCCCATCTCCAGCATCTGCGCGGTGCTGGCGGAAAGCGAAGTGATCAACCACGTCACCGCCGGCAAGCCGGTGGAAGACATTCTGCGCGGCGCGCACAACTCGATCGCGGAGCGGGTGGTGGCGCTGGTGCGGCAGGTGGGGGCGCAACCGGAAATTACCGTCACAGGCGGAGTCACACGAAACGTCGGGATGGTGGCCGCGCTCGAAGAGCGACTAGGTTCCCGTGTTAACGTTTCGGCCGATTCGGAGTATGCTGGAGCATTGGGCGCAGCGATTCTGGCGCGGCAGCGGTGGCAGCGCCTGCAAGAAACAGCGAGCAGCCCGGAACGCGCAACCGCATAGTTCGTTCACCTCCAACCAGAGCTCTTTGCTCAGGAGTAAAAATAAATCAATGAATTGTCATCCGAAGAGCAGCAACGCCCGTGTGTTGCTGAGCTCTGTCTTTGGACCGTACGCGCGGGACGACGAATTCGGCAGCCGCAAGATGAATCCGATGGAGCTGTATCACAACCAGGTGACGCGGGCGCAGGGCGCGTACTCGCTGCGAATGTTTCACCGTTCTTGGGGCATCATGATGATCCAGCAGAATATTTCCGCGCCCTGCACGGTCCTGGATTTTCCGGACCGCAAGGCCTTCGAAAAGGAATTGACGCGGAACCACTACGATATCGTGGGCATCTCCTCGATCATCGTGAACGTGGGCAAGGTGCGGGAAATGTGCCGCATGGTGCGGGAGCTTTCGCCGCAATCCGTGATCGTGGTGGGTGGGCACGTGGCGGCCATCCCGGGGCTCGAATACATGATTGACGCGGACCACATTGTGCGCGGCGATGGGATTTCGTGGATGCGGAAGTATCTGGGCGAAGAGGAAAGCGCGCCCATTCAGCATCCGCACATCGTCTCCGGGATGGACTTGCGCATCATGGGATTCAAAGTCCCCACACACAAAGGGGCGACGGCGGCCACGCTGATTCCGTCGGTGGGCTGCCCGATGGGGTGCAATTTCTGCAGCACGTCGTCGTTCTTCGGCGGCAAAGGAAAGTTCCTGGACTTCTACAGCTCCGGACAGGAGTTGTTCCAGTTGATGAACGAGATGGAGTTGAAGATGAAGGTGCAGTCGTTCTTCGTCATGGACGAGAATTTCCTGCTGCACAAGAAGCGGGCCATGGAACTGCTGGAAGAGATGAAGGAAAAGGCCAAGAGCTGGGCGCTCTATGTGTTTTCCTCAGTGAATGCCATCAAGAAATACTCCATGGAAGAGCTCGTGGAGCTGGGGGTGTCGTGGATTTGGATGGGCCTGGAGTCGCCGCGGTCGGGCTACGCCAAGCTGCAAGGGTCGGACACGCAACAGCTCTCGCGGGAACTGCGGTCGCACGGGATCAAGGTGCTCGGTTCGACAATCGTGGGCATGGAGCACCACACGCCGGAGAACATCGGTGCGGAAATCGATTACGCCATCTCCCACGAAACGGATTTTCACCAGTTCATGCTGTATACGCCGGTGCCCGGCACGCCGCTCTACGAGCAGATGCAACAGGAGGGGCGGCTGCTGCCGACGGACCTGGCGGACATCCACGGGCAATTCAAATTCAACTTTCAGCATCCGACGATCACGCCCGACCAATCGAAGAGTTTCCTCGACTGGGCGTTCCAGCGGGATTTTGAGCGGAACGGGCCGAGCCTCTACCGTATCTGCCGAACAACGCTGGAGGGCTGGAAGCGATACAAGGACCACCCCGACGCGCGCATCCGGCAGCGCTTCGAGTGGGAAGCGCGGCAGATGAAGGGCGCGTACACCGCGGTGCTATGGGCCATGGAGCGGCGACTGCGGAAGAAGAACGCGGCGGTGAGCGCGCGGGTCCGCGAACTACGCCACGAAGTGGAAGAGGAATTCGGGGCGGCGTCGCGGTGGGCGAGGCGGATGTTTGGGCCGGTGCTGCTGTGGACCAGCCGGCGCGAAGAAAAGCGCCTGGCGCGCGGGCACACCTACGAACCGCACATGGTGATCGAACGAAAGAATTGGTCGCCGGCGTGAGAGCGCGGGCCGCTCGCAAGACAAGCCAGCGCTTTTTTCAACAAACCTAATCCTGAGACAATGGACTCAGCAGCCGCACGAGGCGACCGGCGCAAGCGGCGTCCCGCAGAGCGGGACCGCTTCCCTGCCCGCGATAGCCTGCGAGAACGAAGACCGGCGAGGTGACAACGCGTGAACTCCCGAACAATTCTCGTGGGGCTTGCCGTGGCGTTGCATTGGGTTGCCAGCCTGCCGAGCAACGTGCAGAAAGGAGCACGCGTCATGAATTTCAAACTCAGTAGCACCTTCTTCGTGCCCGGCGGCATGATCCCCAAACAGTTCACTTGCGATGGAACGGACCTATCTCCCGCGCTCGAATGGAGCGGCGCCCCCGAAAACACGCGTAGCTTCAGTCTGATTGCGGACGACCCCGATGCGCCGGTGGGCACTTGGGTACATTGGGTGCTGTACGACCTGCCCGCGGATGCGAAGGAGTTAGCCGAAGGCGTGCCCAAGGACGAACAGCTTTCCAACGGCGCGCGCCAGGGCAGAAACGATTTTCGACGTATCGGCTATGGCGGCCCGTGTCCGCCGCCGGGTCCCGCACACCGCTACTTCTTCAAGCTGTATGCGCTCGATGCTCAACTGAACCTGAAAGCCGGGGCCAGCAAAGCAGACGTGGAAAAGGCCATGGCCGGGCACATCCTGGCACAGGCTACTCTGCTGGGGCGATACCAGAGATGAGAGAAGGGGTCCCCTCGCGTTCGCTCGGGGCAAGCAGGGGTCCCCTCGCGTTCGCTCGGGGCAAGCAGGGGTCCCCTCGCGTTCGCTCGGGGCAAGCAGGGGTCTCCTCGCGTTCGCTCGGGGCAAGCAGGGGTCAGGGAAGAAGCACCCCAAATCACATCGGGGAGCGGGCGACTGCTGAGAAAGTCCACTGTAGATACCTCGCTGTATCCATCCTGACTCTAGCGTAAGTTGGCGCAAGACCGGGTATAGCCACTGAGAAAGTTGGCTCAAGCAAGTAGGGAGTTTCCGGACTAGCGTATTGCATAAATCGCTCTATCTTATTGTAGATAAACAACTTCCGTTTCGTTTCGCTTGCGTCGTCGCATTTCTGCATGCTGGTTGCCGGATTGCTCCTCTCCAAGAGGAGCCGTGCGGAGCGGCTGTTGGCTGTATCGCAGACAGTGAGCGTCCCGCTGGCGAGACCGCGACACCTAAGGGGAGGCACGCAATGAAGCCCATCCTGGCCCTTCACAACTACATGAAAGAACACTTCCCCCGTACGCTCCGCGATGAAGTGCTGTGCACCTGCGGGGCGGGCAACCATGTCCGGCTGTTCTTTTTCCGTGTGGAAGGCCAGCCGGTGACGGTGATTGTGCCGGAGGGGTTGTCGCTCGACGCCGAGCAGCTTGCGGACTCCATCGGCAGTACGCGCGTGGAAGCTCTGGTGGAGCCGGAACTGGACGGGATCTATTCGGAGTCCGAGCTGGGCACCATGCAGCCGTTTGAAAACCCGTTTGGTGCCGCCGTGTACTGCGACGAAAGCCTGCTGACCTGGAAGGAGCTCGTCTTTTGCCCGCGCATGTTCGCCGGACAGCGAGGCGAATGCTTCCGCGCGACGACACAAGAATTCCTCAGCCTGACCCGGGCCATCGTGATGCCGCTGGGCGGAACGCCCGTGCAGGAACAGGATCTCTGGGCGGTTTAGCCGCCGGTGCCGAAGTCTCGGCACCGCAAAGCGGAACGAAAGTAATCCCTCCTAGCCGCGCAACTATGGAGTGCACTGACATGAAACGGCGCATTGTCATCCTCGGAGCCGCCGGGCGCGACTTCCACAATTTCAACACCTGCTTTCGCAACTCACCGGAAGACCATGTGGTGGCTTTCACGGCCACGCAAATCCCGGATATTGCCGGCCGCAAATACCCGGCGGAGCTGGCCGGCCCGCTCTACCCCGAGGGTATTCCCATTGTCGAGGAATCGCAGCTGGAGCGGCTGATCCTCGAGCAGTGCGCGGACTTGGTGGTCTTCAGCTACAGCGACATCTCGCACAACAACGTGATGCATCTGGCGTCGCGCGCGGCCGCGGCGGGAGCTGACTTCCTGCTGCTGGGCGCGGATAGCACGATGCTGGAAGCGCGCGTTCCGGTGGTGAGCGTGTGCGCGGTGCGCACGGGCTGCGGCAAAAGCCCGGTGTCGCGGCGCGTGGTGCAAATCCTGCGCGAGCAGGCCCTGCGCGTGGCCGTGGTGCGCCATCCGATGCCCTACGGCGATTTGTTGCGGCAGCGCGTACAGCGCTTTGCGACTCTGGAAGACCTCAACCGACACAACTGCACCATCGAAGAGCGCGAGGAATACGAGCCGCACATCGTGGCCGGCACGGTGGTCTATGCCGGCGTGGATTACGAAGCCATCCTGCGCGAGGCGGAGCGGGACGCGGACGTGGTGGTATGGGACGGCGGAAACAACGACACGCCGTTTTTCCGCTCGGACATGGAAATCGTGGTGGTGGACCCGCACCGCGCGGGGCATGAGTTGAGCTACTACCCGGGCGAAGTGAACCTGCGGCGCGCGGACGTGGTGCTCATCAACAAGGTGGACACAGCGTCCGAAGTGGGAGTCGAGCTGGTGCGTCGCAATGTGCGAGAAACCAACCCGCATGCGCGCGTCATCGAAGCCGCTTCGCGGGTGACGATGGACGGCGGCAGAGACGTTCGCGGCAAGAGAGTGCTGGTGATCGAAGACGGCCCCACGCTGACGCACGGCGAGATGGAATTTGGCGCCGGCGTGGTGGCGGCGCGCGCAGCAGGCGCCGAACTGGTAGACCCCCGGCCGTACGCCGTGGGCAGTCTGCTGCAAACGTTCGCGAAGTTTCGGCAGATCGGAGCGCTGCTCCCGGCTATGGGTTACAGCTCGAAGCAGCTGGAGGAATTGGAAGAGACGATTCGTCGCACGCCCTGCGATTTCGTGGTGGTGGCCACGCCTGTGGACCTCGGCCGCGTGATTGCCCTCGACAAGCCTTCGCTGCGCGTGCGGTATGAAGTGGAAGAACGCGGCGCGCTGCGACTGGACGACGTGCTGCGCGAATTTGTGTTGCTCGCGCACGCGCATCGCGCTACGCGCGTGGCGCAGCCCGAACTGATCGGCGCAGAACGCTGAGTTTCACGCCGCCTCCCGCAACTTCGGAACCGCCTCGCGGGATAAGGAGATTTCTCATGGCGCAAATGATTCCGGTGCTGTCCCCCGTGCAAAGGCGGCTGCGGCCCGCACCCGGCCACACCAAGCGTGATTTGCTGTCGCTGCACAACCTGACCATCACAGAATTTTCCGCTCTGCTGGACCTGGCCGAGGACGTCAAGCAGCACCCGGAATCGTTTCGCGGCCTGCTCGCCGGGCGCACCCTGGCGCTGCTATTCGAAAAACCGTCGCTGCGCACGCGCGTAACGTTTGAAGTTGGCATGGTGCAGCTCGGCGGGCATCCCATCTATCTCGCCCCCGGGGACATCGCGCTGGGCAAACGCGAGGCGGTCAAGGACGTGGCGCGCAACCTGGCGCGTTGGGTTGACGCGGTGACGGTACGCACATTTGCCCACCACACTCTCGAGGAAATGGCGGCGGAGGCGAACATCCCTATCATCAACGCCCTCTCCGACCTGCTGCACCCGCTGCAGGCGATGGCCGATCTGCTGACGTTGCGCGAACTGAAAGGCGGCCTGCGAGGACTGCGATTGGCCTACGTGGGCGACGGCAATAACGTGGCCAACGCGCTGGCCCAGGCCGCGGCGAAAACGGGAATGCACTTGAGCATTGCTTCCCCGCGCGGGTACGAGCCGGCCGCCTCCGTATTCATGCAAGCGCGCGCCGATGCGCTTCCTTCCGGCGCGCAGATTAGCGTGGTGCAAGAGCCTGCCGATGCGGTGAGCGGTGCGGACGCCGTTTATACGGATGTGTGGACCAGCATGGGTCAGGAGCTGGAAGCGCGCGACCGCCAGAAACACTTCGCCGGCTACCAGGTGAATGCCGTGCTCATGGCGCTGGCCAAGCCCGACGCGATTTTCATGCACTGCCTGCCGGCGCACCGCGGCGACGAAGTCACCGACGAAGTGCTGGACGGCCCGCGCTCGGTGGTGCTGGAACAAGCCGAGAACCGCTTGCACGTGGCCAAGGCGGTGCTGCTTGCATTGATGAGTCAAGCGATGAATTGAAACGCGCTCTGGATGCAACGATGGAATTGAATCCCATTGCGGTGTTGGCCATCGGAGGAAACTCCCTGATGCGTCCAGGGCAGCGTGGCGGCTTTGCCGACCAGCAAGGCAACGCGCGGGTAACCTGCGAGGGAATCGCCGACGTATTGGCGGCGGGGTACCGCGTGGTCCTGACGCATGGCAACGGCCCGCAGGTGGGCAATGCCCTGCTGCGCACCGAACTTTCGCAACCCGAATTGCCGCCAGTTCGCCTGGATGAATGCGACGCGGAGACGCAAGGCGAAATCGGTTACCTGCTGCAACAGACGCTGGACAACGTGCTGGCCGAGCGCGGTTGGAACGCGAGCGTGGTGAGCATGGTGACGCAGGTGGTGGTGGATGCATCCGATCCCGCGTTTCGCAAGCCGACCAAACCCATTGGGCCGTTCTACGCGTTTGAAGAAGCGCTGGACCGTAAACGCAAACTGCACTGGGAGATGATTGAAGATTCCGGCCGCGGGTGGCGCCGCGTGGTGGCTTCGCCGCGACCGCTCGAAATTGTCGAGCTGGATGCCGTGCGCGCCTGCCTCGGCGCCGGTGCCGTGGTGATTGCCGCAGGTGGCGGAGGAATTCCTGTGGTGCGACGCAGCGGCCAGCTGGAAGGCGTGGAAGCCGTCATCGACAAGGACCGCGTCTCCGCGCTGCTGGCACGGTGCTTGCGCGCCAAGTTGATCGTGTTCTCCACCGGCGTGGATCGCGTGGCCGTGCGCTTCGGAAGGCCGGACCAACGCCCGCTCGCGCAAATGAGTTGGCACGAAGCGCAAGGCCACCTGCGTGAGGGCGAGTTCCCTGCCGGAAGCATGGGTCCAAAAATCGAAGCTGCGTTGGAGTTTCTTGAAGAGGCCTGCACATGGAATGGCGGCGATTGCCGTGCCATCGTCACCTCGCCGGAAAATCTTGCCGCGGCGCTGCGCGGCGAAGCGGGAACGCAGATTCTGCCGCCTGTTTCCGCACCCAGCGAACAGCCGGCCGTGGCATGAACACGCGCTGATGGGCTACGCAAGGAACTAGTCCAGACTTTCGGCATGCAGGTGGCCGATGAATTCGCGGATCAGCCGGTGGTCAATCTTCGCGAGCGCCACGGTCACTGCACGACGAGAGTGACGACCGGAGAATGGCGGAAGGCGCCTGCGGTCACCGAAACAGAGATGGGATAGGTTCCCGGGGGTGTGCCGGTTTGAAGGGGCGGCGGCGGCGGAGGAGGGGGCTGCGGCGGAGAGGTGCTGGCGCCACCGCAACTTGCAGTGAGCAGGAGCAGCGCGAGAAACAGGGCCAAAGCTAGCCGGGAGCGAGTCGCATACCGGGGTGCGCGGAGGATGCACACGGCGAGGGCGCACAAAGAAAGGCCGAGCGCAGCGTTTACTGGCTGGAAGGGGTTCTCGGGACGGAGTTGAGCCGAGGGGGCGGTAGTGGTGAGGGTGAGTGTAACCTCAGTGGCGCTCGCGCCGGAACCGACTGCCGTGGGCGAGAGCGAACAACTCGCCCGGGCGGGCAGCAGTGCGGGGCAGGTCAAGGAGATGTCGCTGGTGAATCCATTCTGTGGCGTGACTGTGAGAGTGTAGGTGGCCGATTGTCCGGGGCGGACGGACACGCTCGGCGGAGAGGCCGAGACGATGAAGTTCGGCAGCCCCATCGGGTTGCCGCTCAGGTTGGGCCTAAGGATGAACAAGCCTTGCTGAATTGCGCTGACAACCACCACGCCACTTGGGAAAAACGGATAGTTACTCCAGGTGCCGTTGTGGTGGTCAATATCATCGGCGGGGTAGACATCAAAAAAAGCTACCTCGCGCAAACGGGCCGAACTGATGCCGGTGATATCCAGGATGCGCAGCCCGCTCGCGTAGTTGGATTCATAAGCGTAATTGCCGCGGATAAAAAGGTTGTGGTCTGTCCCCTGCGTGGCCGCCTCGTAAATGCCAGTCCGCTGGGGTGAGCGCAGGTCTGCAAGACTCCAGATGTGCGTCCGAGTATTGAGGGACGGACTGTCGTCGATACCAGGCGGATCGGTCTCGTCGGCCTCGTCATCCAGCAGGAAAAAGGCGTGGTCCTCCGTCAGCCAGCCCTGGTGCGCGTAGCCCCACCCCGAGTAGCCTGTTCTCGACACGAGCGCCGGCGCAGCTTTGTTCGTGACATCAACGATGGTGAGCGTGTCTACGTTGGACGCAAAGCAAAGTTCGCTACCGCGATGCGACATGTCGGGGCCGTTGTAGATGACGCACTGCGCATCGTGCGTGTAGCCGTCGCCGCTGAAGCAGCCCGCCTTCAGCGGATTGGCCGGATTTTGAATGTTAATGATGTGCAGCCCGCCGCCGCAGGTATCGCTGCCGTTTGCGTAAGCGAATCCCGACTGCGGGTTGATGGTAATCGTGTGCGCGGTAGCGAAGCCGGAGTAGTGAGCTGTTTCCGTGAACGTGACCGGCGGCGCGACAACGTTACGCAAGCGCCGAAGATCGAACACTTGCATGCCGTGCCCCGGGGCTTCGCTGACAATGAATGCATGATCCGAGTAAACCTCAACGTCGCGCCAGATCAAACTGACCGTGTGCGTAGGAAGATCGCCCAGAAAGATCGGCGCCTGCGGGTCGGTGATATCCACAAACGAGGTTCCGGAACTACGGCCCAGGATGGCGTACTCGCGGCCGGTCAGAGTGTCGGTCCAACCCCACACATCATTTGCTTCGCCACCCCCGACGGCGCTGAGCGGCAAGAACGTGAGCAGATCAATGTTCGCGCACGGGTAGACGCCTGCCATGCCGTTCACGCACGGTGTGATCGCAGCAAGCTGGGATTGAGTTTTTTGTGCAGGGTACCTGCGGCTCGTATTCATGCGGAGGCTATTGCCGGCAGCCGTAAGGGTCAGATCGCCCCCAAGACTTCCGGGCAGCAACAGGAAGACAAGGACCACGAACAAACCGTACGAGAACCGAGCCGCTGTGGCCGCCACGGTTTCCCTCTGCGATTCTGCGAGGACCGCCCCCGCGAGATAAGCAATGGAATATATACGAAAAGCTTATCACCCGGAGTTTCCGATTTCAACTTTATTTTGCGCAAAACCATGTGCCATTCGCGCTTTCGTGACCCCTCTACACCTTTATCACCAAGCTTGAAATCAGAAATTTGGGACTAAACTGCAGCACTGCAAAGAAATGGAGGCAATTCCCATTGCGGTAGGGGACACAGTCGTGCGAGAGAGAATCATGCTGCTCGGACGCCCCTGACGCGGCCGTGGCATGACCTCGCGCCTACCTCTGGAGCGATGAAAGCCCTGCAATAAATGCGAGATCCATGAGCAAACCGTGGCCGCGCAAGGGCTTGCCTCGAAAAACTCCACCATAGATGGGATTGCCACAAGGTGCGCGGATTGGCGCGAGGAATCGCGGATTTTCAATCCAGAGACTTGCATTCTCCTTATGGAGTGATTCCTAACTCATTCTAATACAAGGCTTTAGAGTATCGGACAGCCGCTGCACAGATGGCACATGGCGTGCCATTAGTACCTGTCGGAGTGGCCAGGCCGCGCCGGTCCATGCTTGGGAAGGGCCTGGAGGTAATCATGATTGCACAGCGAATGGTCGGGCTGATCGAAACGCATTCGGACCAGCTGGCTCGGGGATTGATCGAGAAATTCCTGAATTCGGAAAAAATGTCGGACATGCGCAAGGTTCCGCTGCCGGAATTGCAGCAGCGCGTCTACGAGATTTACCACAACTTGAGCGACTGGCTGGAAACGAAGACCGAGGCGGACATCGAGCGCTGGTTCACCGCAGTGGGTGCGCGGCGCGCCTCGCAGGGCGTTTCGTTGAGTCATCTGGTCTGTGCGCTGCTGGCGGTGAAAGAGCACCTCTGGGACTTCCTAACGCGGGAAGCCATGCTCGACCGTCCGCTGGAGATGTACCAGGAGATTGAACTGCTGCGCCTGGTGGACCAGTTTTTTGACCGCGCAGTGTACTACGCGGCGCGCGGCCACGAACGCGCACAAAAAGTAATGGCGGCCTGAAGACAAGAGAGGCAGAGGTCATGCACTGGCTCGATGATTACCGGCAAAAGCAGATGACACCGGAGGAGGCATTGCGCTGTGTGCAGTCCGGCATGCGCGTGTACATCCAGCCGGGCTGCGCCGAGCCGGAGACCCTGGAGGAAGCGCTGGTCAAGCGCGCCCCCTTCGTGCGCGACGTGGAAATCGTCCACTTGCTCACCATGGGCCACGCCGACTACGTGGCTCCGGAAATGGCCGGACACTTTCGGCATAACGCCATGTTCATCGGTGGCAACGTGCGCCAGGCGGTGAACGAAGGCCGCGCGGATTACACGCCGATTTACCTGAGCGAAATCGAGGGCCTGTTCGAATGCGGGGCCATGCCGCTGGATGTGGCGCTTATCCAAGTATCGCCGCCGGACCCCCACGGATTTTGCAGCTTCGGCGTGGGCATTGACACGACGCTGACCGCGGCCAAGATGGCCAAGTACGTGGTGGCGCAAGTGAACGACCAGATGCCGCGCACCTACGGCGACAGCTTCATCCACGTGAGCAACATCAATGCGATCGTGGACGTTTCGCGGCCGCTGTGCGAACTGCCCTTGGAACCGATCACCGAACTGCAGCGCCAGATCGCGCGCAACGTGGCGCGCTTGATCGTGGACGGCGACACGTTGCAACTGGGCATCGGCGGCATCCCCGACGCCGTCTTGCTCGAACTCACCGACCGCAAGGACCTGGGCATCCACACGGAAATGCTTTCGGACAGCGCCATCCCGCTGATTGAATCCGGCGTAATTAATGGCAGACGGAAAACGCTGCATCCGCGAAAAATCATTCTTGGTTTTGTGCTGGGCACGCGGCGGCTGTTCGATTTCATCAACGAGAACCCCAGCTTCGAATTCCATCCGGTGGCATACACGAACAACCCGTTCATCATCGCGCAGAACGAGCGGATGGTATCGGTGAACTCCACCCTGCAAATGGACATCACCGGGCAGGTCTGCTCGGACTCCATCGGGCAGTATCTCTACAGCGGATTCGGCGGGCAGGTGGACTTCATCCGCGGGGCGCGGCACTCCAAGGGGGGCAAGCCGATCATCGCCATGCCCTCGACGGCCAAGAACGACACGATTTCGCGCATTGTGCCCACGCTGACGCCGGGCGCGGGCGTGGTGGCCTCCCGCGGGTCGGTCCATTACATCGTCACGGAATACGGGATTGCTTATTTGCACGGGAAATCGATCCGCGAACGAGCCGAGGCGCTGATTCAAATCTCGCACCCCAAGTTCCACAAGGAATTGTACGACTACTGTGAGCACACCAAATGGCTGCAAAAACCGCTGGCGGATCTATCCGAGCTGGCAAAGGGGTGATGCATGGCGAGCACTGCACGCGGTAAGGTGACCATCGACGTCAATGAATGCAAGGGCTGCGGGTTGTGCGTGGAAGCGTGCCCACCGAAGTGTCTTGAACTCGAAGCCGGGCTGAGCGCTTACGGCGTGCATCCCGCGCACTACCTCGGCGAGGACTGCACGGGCTGCGGAATCTGCTTCTATACCTGCCCGGAGCCGGGCGCGATCACCGTGTACAAGATGGCGCCGCCGCCGAAAACAGTGGTCACCACCACGGAGGAGCGCCATGCGCCAGCTCACTAAGGGAAACGTCGCGGTGGTGAAGGGCGCCATCCTGGCCGGCTGCCGCGCGTACTACGGCTATCCAATTACGCCGGCCAGCGAAATCGCCGAAGCTGCGGCGCTCTATCTGCCGCAGGTGGGCGGCACGTTTCTGCAAGCGGAAAGCGAAGTGGCGTCCATCAACATGGTGTACGGAGCATCCTCCGCCGGCGTGCGCGTGATGACCGCATCGTCGGGACCTGGGCTGAGCCTGATGCAGGAAGGGCTCTCCTACCTCGCCGCTGCAGAACTTCCGTGCGTGGTGGTGGACGTGGTGCGCGGCGGGCCGGGACTCGGCAATATCGCACCAGAGCAGAGCGACTACTTCGCGATTGTCAAAGGCGGCGGGCACGGCTGCTACCGCAACCTCGTCGTCGCACCGGCTTCCGTACAGGAAATGGCCGACTTGACCATGCTGGCCTTTGAGCTGGCCGACCGCTATCGCAATCCCGCGCTGGTGCTCACCGACGGGTTCATCGGGCAGATGATGGAGCCGCTCGAACTGCACCCGCACATCTCGCAAGCGCCAGAGAAACCCTGGGCTGTGAAGGGCACGCGCGAAACGCGGCCCAATGCGGTGACTTCGATCCATCTGGAACCCGACACGCTGGAAGCGCACGTGCGCAAGTTGGAAGCGAAATACAAAATCGCCGAGGAACGCGAGTCGCGCTCCGAGACGTATCGCGCCGAGGATGCCGAAGTGCTTCTGGTGGGCTACGGCATCGTCTCGCGCGTGTTGCGCTCCACCGTGGACCAACTGCGGGAGCGCGGCGTGCGCGCGGGGCTCTTCCGCCCGGTGTCGCTGTTTCCCTTCCCCGCGAGCGCGTTGCTGCAACTGGCCAAGAAGGCGCGCATGGTGCAAGTGGTGGAACTGAGCACGGGCATGATGGTGGAAGATGTGCGGCTGACGATCGAAGGCCGCGTGCCGGTGGAGTTCTACGGCCGCGTGGGCGGAAACGTGCCGTCGGCGGA
>CAZIWR010000034.1:0-18560 GCA_964542805.1 uncultured Acidobacteriaceae bacterium | reverse complement strand
CCGGCTCGATGCTGATTCTCAGCGGCGGCAGCTCCACCACCGTGCTGACCGTGAAAGGCGAAGGCGCTGCGTCGCTCCTCACCGTCGTCCACCTCAATTCCTCGCCCGCGCCCAGCGAGGACTATCAGTACGGCTGGGCCGATTTCCTGCTGCGTATGAAAACGCTGCTCGAGCCGCATCCTTCCGGCGACGCGCTGTATCTCCGCACGCTTGTTCGCGCCACGCCCGCGGAGGTGATTCGCGCATGGCTGAGCCCTGCGGTGATGAGCAAGCTGTTGCCCGGCAAGGTGACGCTGAAAGCGAAAACCGGCGGCCGTTTCGAGTGGCTGTGGAAACACCAGAAGGGTGCGAGGAATTCTGGCGCGTTCCTTGAAATCACCAAAGGCCATCGTGTCGCTTTTACATGGGAAGGCGGCCCGCGTCCCTCGGAAGTGCGCTTCTCCGCCGAACGCACGCCTTACGGCGCTTTTGTCTCCCTCGAGCATCTGCGTCTCCCGCCCGGGACATCGCGCCGGGCTGTCGAGCGCATGTGGGCGCATCTGCTCGAGCGCCTTCGCGTTTATTTCTTTTTCGGCAAGAAAATCCGCTCTGCTTGAGTCGCTGGCCGGGCCGTTCTGTACGTGCAGTGCTTTTCACGGTTCACAAGTCACCAATCATTTTCTTAGGACCACATGATGAATACCGGACTCCATCCTATCTTTCGCCCGCAGTCGGTGGCCGTCGTCGGCGCTTCCACGCAGGTCAACTCACTCGGCCACCAGATTCTTCAGAATCTGATTCAGTACCGCTTCCCCGGAAAAATTTATCCGGTGAACCCGCGGGTCAACGAGCTGCTCGGTCTGCGCTGTTTCCCTTCGGTGTTGGACATCCCCGAGCACGTGGACCTCGCCGTCATTGTGGTGCCCCGCGAACTTTCACTTGCCGCCGTCGAGCACTGCGGCCGCAAGGGCGTCAAGGGCCTCGTCGTCATCACCGCCGGTTTTCGCGAGACCGGCGCCGAAGGCGCCACCTTCGAAACGCAATTGGCCGATCTTGCTCGCGAGCACGGCATGCGTCTGGTGGGCCCCAACTGCATGGGCGTGATCAACACCGATCCTCACGTTCGCATGAACGCCACCTTTTCGCCTACCTTTCCGCTCGACGGCAACGTCGCTTTTCTTTCGCAGAGTGGCGCGCTTGGCGTGGCCATTCTCAATATCGCCGAGGAGCGCAATATGGGCCTTTCCTCCTTCGCCAGCCTGGGCAACAAAGCCGACGTCACCGACGACGAAGTCCTCGCCTACTGGGCGCAGGACCCGCGCACCGACGTCATCTTGATGTACCTGGAAGCCTTCAGCGATCCGGCGCGCTTCGCCCGCGTGGCCCGCACCGTCAGCCTGGAAAAACCTCTGCTGGTGGTGAAGTCCGGCAAAACCCGCGCTGGCGCCCGCGCCGTGCGCTCTCACACCGGCGCGCTTTCGGAGGCCAGCGACGTGGCCCTCGACGCCTTCCTGGCCCATTGCGGCGTGCAGCGCGTGAACACCGTCGAAGAGCTCTTCGACCTCGGCTCCGCCTTCGCGCGTAATCCGCTGCCGGCCGGCCCGCGCGTCGCCATCATCAGCAACGCCGGCGGCCCCGCCATTCTCGCCGTGGACGCCGTCATCGGCTACGGCCTGGAGATGGCCCACCTCTCCGACGCCACGCTCGCCGCGCTGCGCGCTCGCGCACCTTCGCAAGCCAGCGTCACGAATCCCCTGGACATGCTGCCCACCGCCGACGCCGCACTCTACGGCTTCGCGCTGCGCAAGGTGCTCGAAGATCCCGCCGTGGACATGGCCATGGTGATTTTTGTTCCCCCCATGATGGTGCATTCGGTGGACGTCATCGGCGCGGTGGAAGAAGTCCGCCGCGAAATCAAGAAGCCCATCGTCGGCGTCTTGATGGCCCCTGAGGAATCCATCTCGCTCATGCGCGAAAGTTATCCAAATCATCTCGCGCTGTGCCAGTTTCCGGAATCCGCCGCGCGTGCGCTCGCCGCACTGGTCCGTCAAAGCCGCTGGCGCGACCGCGGCCGCGGCAAAGTCCCCGAATTGCGCGTGGACCGCGCCGCCGCCGAGCGCATTCTCTCCACCGCGCGCACCCAGGGACGCGCCGAACTCGACTTGCACGAATCTTTCGCCGTGCTGGATGCCTACGGCATTTCCGTTGCGCGCTATGTGGTGGTCAACTCGCCCGAAGAAGCGGAAGGCGCCGCGCGCGGCCTCGGCTTTCCCGTGGCCATGAAGCTCGCCTACGGCGGCATCCCGCATAAGACCGAAGCCCGCGCCGTCGCCCTCAACATCCGCTCCACCGACCAGGCCTTCCACACCTACTACGGCCTCACCCACGGCGGCGCCGACGGCTCTGCAGTCGTGGTGCAGGAAATGGTTCCCACCGGGCGTGAGACAGTCCTCGGCATCGTCCGCGACCCCAATCTTGGCCCGCTGCTCATGTTCGGCCTGGGCGGCCTGTTCGTCGAAACCATCCGCGACGTCGCCTTCAGCCCCATTCCCCTCACCGACCTCGATGCCGGCGAACTGGTCCACGCCATCCGCGGCTATCCCATTCTCGCCGGCGTCCGCGGCCAGAAGCCCGTGGACTTCGCCAAACTCGAAGACGCCATTATGCGCCTCTCGCAGTTCATCGCCGACTTCGACTTCATCGAGGAGCTCGACATCAATCCCTTCTTCGTCTCCGAGCGCCCCGAAGACTGCAAAGCCGCCGACGCCCGCATCCGCGTCCGCCTCTCGTAGCGCTCGCGTAGCGCAGCCACTCTTGGCTGCGCTTTCGACTAGACCCTCGCGCCCGCGCCGCGTAGCGCAGCCACTCTTGGCTGCGCCCCTAACCGCCGCTCGACGCCTTTCGTAGGACAGGCTTTCCAGCCTGTCTTCCGTCGCGGCAGACTGCTCCCCCTTCCTCCCGCCAGCGTCTTTTGCTGGTTCCGCTCACGCGGGATAGCGCCGGGTTTTCGCGCCTGGCGTTCACCCCGATGGATTGTATCGGGGCGTCCCGACGCTTTCCGCCGGGAAGCCCGGCATCTGTAGCGGCGGGTTTATCCCGCCGTTTGGAGTGCGACGGCTCGACGCCGCTTTGCCTTGGCACAGCTTGCCGTGCTCGTGAAGCGCCGGGCATCTCCGCCGCGGTCATGTCCATTTTCCTCCTCATCATCGTGGACGTCATCTTCACCGTGCTGTTGTACTTCACCGGCGCGTGATTCTGTAGCCCGCATGTAGCCCGCCTCTTTAGAGGCGGGGTACTTGCCCTAAGTTCGAAAACATGTAGTCCGCCCTTTTAGTGGCGGGTATTTGCGCCAAGTCCGAAAATATGGAGCCCGCCTCTTCAGAGGCGGGGACTTTGCGTCAAATCCCGTCACACCCCCGCGTCTGAAGACGCGGGCTACAATCGCGGTACAATCCGTCCGTGGTTCGTACCCGTCGTATTGCCGATCGGGATCGTATTTTCTTCCTTACGACTACTCTGCAGCGTGGAGTCGCATTCTTGTCGGCACAAGAACGCACCCTAATCTTGGATGTGCTTAGGGATCTCCGAGCACGCGGCGATTTTTATCTCTTTGGCTACGTTGTGATGCCGAACCACGTGCATCTGCTCTTGTGGCCGGACAAATTACCGCTCATCCGAATCATGCGTGACTGGAAAAGCCGTACGGGCTATGCCATCGCTCAGTGCCGTGAAATCAGCGGGCCCATTTGGCAGCCGCGGTATTTTGACAACATCATCCGGCGGGTGAGGTACTTCTGGGAAAAGCTGAACTATATTCACGAAAACCCCGTGAAGGCCGGCCTCGCAAAACATCCGCAAGACTGGGAATGGTCGAGCCATCGCTACTACGCAAAATGCGGAGCAGTACCCATCCTTCCAGACCCCATCGAACTCCCCGCGGATGGCAACGCTCTACTTTGGCCCGCACCGTGGGCCTGACACCGGATGCCGTTTGCGCAGCAGCCGCATGTAGCCCGCCTCTTCAGAGGCGGGGCATTCGCCCCAAGTCCGAAAACATGTAGCCCGCCTCTTTAGAGGCGGGGTATTTGCTTCCTTGGCTTCATCGTGGACGTCATCTTCACAGCGCTTTTCTACTTCACCGGCGTGGAAGCTCTTCGCGGCGTTCACAGGTATACTGAAAACCGAGGCCCTCTTCTTATGGCTCGTCGTGATTGGACTCGTGAAGAACTGATCGTTGCGTTCAACCTTTACTGCAAGATACCCTTCGGACGAATTCACATCCGCAATCCGGCAGTAATAGAGCTGGCGAATGCGATCGGCCGTACGCCGTCAGCCGTATCATGGAAACTCGCCAACTTTGCGCGGCTCGACCCAGCACTGCAGAAACGAAATGTCGTGGGCGCTCAACATGGCGCGCAAGCAGAAGTGGGGGTCTGGAACGAGTTCAGCAATGACTGGGAGAGGTTGACGTTTGAAAGCGAACGTTTGCTCAATCAGATTACGGGTCGCGTCGCTAAGTCCGTTGAGGAGGCGCGGGAATTTCCGGAGGGAAGGAGCCGCGAAGCGCTTATCCGCACCCGGGTCAATCAAGGCTTTTTCCGTTCCGCCGTCTTAGCTGCCTATGGCGCACGGTGCTGCATCACGGGCTTGTCGATCCCGCAACTGCTAACCGCGAGCCACATCGTGCCGTGGTCAGTGGACGTAAGGAATCGAACCAACCCTCGGAATGGGCTGTGCCTGAATGCTATCCACGACCGTGCCTTCGACTGTGGCCTGCTAACTGTCACCCCGGATCTGAAAGTCAATATTTCTCCAAAGGTGAGAACTAGTGCGGCAGACGTAGCAGCCCGGGAGTTCTTGCGGCGATTCGACGGTGCCTCCATTCGTCAGCCGCGTCGCTTTGTGCCAAGTGCAGATTTCCTCCGCTACCACAACGAAAAAATATTCCTCGGACCTTTGTCCTGAACTGGAGCTCAAGCAAATGGAGAACGTCAAATTCAGCTACTTGTACCGCGACGCGGGTAACTATAAAAAATGGGCTGAGGTCGTTTTTTCCAATCCCGACAGATTATCTCTTGCGTCTTTGACAAGAGATCTCCGGCATGCCTTATTGGAGGAGTGCCTATTCATCGCACACCAAATCCGTATCCCCGAGGCCTTCCTTTTCACCGAAGGAGATGCCACGTCAGACGACCACTGTTTTCACGAGTTTGACGCAGTCGAGATAAGCCTCCAAGTCCCGGACGATCGGTACTCGCGGTCAATCGGTCAATTCATTGCTGAGGTCAAGACGAAAGCTAAGAGGGGCTGGAAGGCATTCGATCCGCACGATAGGTTACTCCATCGATCGTCATTTTAGCTGAGACGGAAGTCCCATTGGAAATGTTGGACGAAGAATCCGGCAAAGCTGACCGAGAGGCTGGCTGATTTTCTTTCCCTTCCTCACTAATGTCACTGGCTTCCTTCGCCCCGCATTTTCTCCCTTGACAATGGATTGACTATAAGCTAATATAAATCAGCCATGTCCGCACGATGGGCTATACATCAAAGCGGGGCAGATGATCTCGAATTTCGCTCGATTCTGCAAGCCTTGCGTTCTCAGGCGTGTAGCCATTGGCGAATTCATAATCATTTCGCTAAGTCCCTTCCCCACTGTCAGTTGGACATCATGTACATAAAACCCCCTACCGTCGGGTTTCAGGGTCTGGAACTGAAGGTCGAGGGGTGCGACACTGTTTTTCCCTTCAACACTTTAACGTTCAACATTCAATTTTCTTCGCTAAGTCCTTACTCTGCCGCTCATACCGTTCATGCGGCCTGTAAGTCCATATCCTGCCACACATACAAAAACACCGGGGGGAGGGGTATCCGCTCTCGCCACGCACCACTCATCACTCTTCGTCCCCGCTTGACGCGCTGTGCTAACTCGTCTACGTTGCTTACGTCCAAATCGAAAGGGAAGGTTCCCTGCGTCTGGAGTCGGCATCGAATCATTTGCGGGCAAGGAGTCGTCAGTTGAAAAAGTTTTGTTTCACCTTCGGAATTCTTGCAGCGCTATTTGTTCTCGCGCCCACACCGGCTGGCGCGCAGGCCATCCCCAACCAGGTACTGGCCCTGTATCCCCGCAACGCCGGTGAGATCTCTTTTCTGGATGTCCGCGCGCTCCGCAATGCGCCCAACTACGCCGAGCTGAAGACCAAAGTCATGCCCGAGCGCTTCCGCCAGCTCGCCGACTGGACGAAATACATCGGCGTGGATTTCGATACCGAGGTCTATCAGTTGAGCTGGGCTTTCCTCCCTGCGGCGGAAGGCGAACAGGTGGGCATGATCGGCATCGCCGAGGGCAACTTCCCCACGGCTGAAATTCAGCGCCTGGCAAAGGAGCGCAAGCTTCCCTATTCCCGCCATGCGGGTTCGCTGGTGCTCAACCTGGGGAAAAACGAGCAGGGCCGCGAATTCGTGTTCGCCTTCGCCGACCCCAACACCGCCATTTTCGGTTTCCGTGAAATCGCCGAGCAGATTCTCGACCGTCGCGCCGCTTCCGGCGCCAGCCTCCTCGACAACCGCCCGCTCATGGAATTGGTCCGTACGCTGAATGGCAAGGCTCCCGTGTGGATTGCCATGGATAGCCAGTTCACGCTGCTCGCCGTGAAGCAGATGCTGCCAGAGGTTTCCCGCGTGGCGGGATTCGAGACGCTGGCCGCTCGCTTGCAGTCCGCCTCACTGCAATTTCAATTGACCGACGGCTTCCGCGGCAGCGCGGCCGTTCGCTGCCAGACCGGCTCTGACGCACTCGTCGTCGCCAAGCTTTTGCAGGCCGCCGTCACTTTTCAGGCCTTTCGCCTGAATGAAACGCAGCCCGACCTCGCCAAGGTGCTCGGCGATCTCCGCCTGAATCAGTCAGACGACCGCATCGAACTCGCCCTCTCCATTGCGCCTGCGGATCTGAATACTCTGATCCAGAAAAACAGTCTCGCACTGAAGTTCTAAAGGATTTTTTTCGGGGGTTTTTTGTTTAGCGATTAACTGTTTAACCGTTCAACTTTGTTCTAAAAAACACAAAGGCCCTGGTCCCGCACATCGGAACCAGGGCCTTCGAGCTTTTCGCCCGCGCGCTATCTCGGCACGGGGATGTGCGCGATGCGTCTCGGTTGTGCCGACACGGACGACAACGCAATCGGTGAACCCGAACTGACAGGGAACGTGCCAGTATCATCGTGTATCGTCGCGTTCTTTGCACCGAAGTTTGCAAAATAGGACTGCAAAGGACTCGTCACCAGGGGTGGAATAGTGACACCCACCGGAACGACGGTATTCGTCGCCGTTGTGACCGGCGAGTTGCCGTTTTGCGCTGGCGCTGTGGAGTCGTCGATCACCATGAAACCTTCGGCGGGAGTTCCGCCTGAGCCTTGAAGTGTGACGAAAACTCTGCCGCCGGAGGGTGCCGTGGGGTCCTCCACGGCGATTTGTTCCGGAATACTGTTCGCAGTGGTCGAAATGTTTGTCAACAAAGTGGCACCGTCGGTCGCTGTGTCGCGTATCTGCACATTCAGCGTACCTGTGCACGCGATGTAATACCGCAGGCCATTGCCCGCAAACGCGATGCCGTGCGGGGTTGTGCACCCCCCGCCGAGGCCGACTGTGGTGACCGCATTGAGCGCGGCGGTGTCAATGATGTCCACTTCGCCGTTGAAAGAATCGGTCAGGTAAACCTTGTCACCGCCATTAGGAATCGCCACGCTGTCGAAGTCCGCACTTGGAGAGCCAACCGGGTTAATGATGGTTACGGCAAATGTGCTCGTGTCGATTACCGCAACCCGACGGTTATTGCATGCGACGTACGCCTTGCCGCCAGAATTGGTACCCGTGCCGATCGCAATGCCTCTCGGCCCATTACATGTGCTGAGCGCCGCTGTCGCACCCGAGATCGCGTTGGTGATCGTATCGATCACCGCAAAACTGTTCGAACCAAATAGAGTCACGAAAGCTTTCCTTCCGTCTGGCGTGATGGCGACGCCCTCGGGATTGTCGGCGTTCAGAAAGTTTACGCTGGTGACGAAAGCGTTGGGCGTTGAAGTGGCTCCTGACGTTGCGATCACGTCAACAGTGTCATTTGAAGCGTTCGTTGGGACGGTCAAGTAGGCCAGCGGACGCATGACGTCAATCACGAACGTAGAATTTCCGGATCCTCCCACTGGCGTCGTGCTATTAAACGTGTCTTCCGCGCAAATCTCGAAAGTGTAAGAACCCGCCGACGGGCTGGCGACCGTTGGCGTGCCGGTAAGCGAGCCGGAAGCCAAACCAAGCGCGAGACCCGTGGGAATTGTGCCCGTTCGCAAAGCGCATTTCGCTGTCGCTGCGCCCGGCCCGTTCCACGAAAGGCCGCCGGGGCCGAGGCCGCCGCTGGTCGCAAAGTTCACACCCTGCACTGGTGGGTTGTACGTGAAGTTTTCCAGAGCATTCGGCACCTGTGTCTGCGTCGTAGTAATTGTCAGCACCGCATTCACGGTGATCGTGCGCGTGTCCGGACCGGGAGTCAGGCTCCCCGCCGGCGTTGTTGAATTTTGCGTGTCCACCACATTCGCAGTAATCGTGCTGGGCCCCGCCGCCACAGTCCCCACGCCCGTGCTCTCGCAGGTTAGCGTTGTCGAGTTCGGCGCCGCCGGCGATGGCGTACAGGTCATCCACGCCGGTATGGCCGTCGTGCTGATCGTGTATCCGCCCGGCAGCCCGCCCCCAAACGTGTACAGCGGCGAAGTCCTGCCACCCGGCGCTCCGTACTGCCGGCCAATCACTGCCGTAGACGTGGCCAAAGCCGGGTCCGGCACCACGCTCGTCAGGCTGATGTCCGCAACCACCGTGATCACCCGCGGGTCCGAAAACGCCGGTGACTTTGCCGGGGTCGCCGAGTTCGCCGTATCTACCACGTCTACCGTGAGCGCGCCTGACCCAGCCGTCACCGTCCCCACACCCGTACTTTCGCAGGTCAGTGTCGTCGAGCTCGGCGCCGCCGGCGCTGCCGTGCAGGTCATCCACGCCGGAATGGCCGACGTACTGATGGTGTATCCGCCCGGCAGCCCGCCCCCAAACGTGTACAGCGGCGAAGTCCTGCCCCCCGGCGCTCCGTATTTCCGCCCGATCACGGCCGTGGACGTTCCCGCATTGCCTGGGTCCGGCACGACGCTCGTCAGGCTGATGCCCGGATTGATCGTCAGGGACGTGCGCAATGCGAGGGCCGGCAACTGCACCGTAGAGGCCTGCACCGCCGCGTTCCCCGTGTCGCTCACCTGCGTCGAGAACGAAGATGCGTTCGCCACCGCACTGCCGGTCGTCAGCCGCGCCACGGCCCCAGGCGTTCGCGCCGTACAGCCGACGCTTGTGTCAATCGACGCAAAGCCCTGCGCCGCCACCAGCGCGCCCCCGTTGTTTACGCACCAGCCGTAGTTAGCCGGAACGACGTTGCCCAATCCTCCCGTCGCCGTGTATGTCGGCGCCCCCGCGTTTGAGCTGATAACGCCGTAGCTTCGCCCGCCCACTCCGTCCAGCAGCGTCGAGTTCGGATTCGTGTTTAAGACCTGCGCAAACGTGGCGCTGAGGGTCGGGTGGATAAGCACTTGCGTCGCTTGTTTTTCTGTGTTCGACGCCGCTGCTGCGAAGCTGTCCGGAACCGCGGCGTTCCCTGTGTCGCCCACTCGCACCGTAAAGTTGAACGTTGTGGAACCCGGGCCTCCCACACCAGCAGCCAGCGGTGTCGCCTCCAAGATGATCGTGTCCGCTGCCGTGCCGCCCACCACTGTGCACGTCGTACTCACCAGGCCGAGCGTGCGGCCCACGAACCCGCCGGGCACTGCGCCTGCCGAGACGCACCAGCGGTAGTTGCCCGAACCCAGCCCGCCCGACACGGTGTAAAACGCCGCGCCGTTCAAAACCGAGCTTCCCGAGGTCCCGTAGTCCAGCGTGTCCACACCATCCTTCAGAGGTGCGGTTGCAAGGGGGTTCGTGATTACTGTGCCCAATGGCTGCTCCAGCGTCAGCGTCAGTGCCGTATTCACCGTAAGGTTGCGTGAGACAGTCGGCGGCTGGGTGGCCGAAACCGAGGCACTCGGCGTGGTGTTGTTGGCCGTGTCATTCGCATCCACCAGAATCCCGTTGTAGGCTCCCGGAGCCCCGCTTACAGTTCCCGCTATTGTTGTATCGCACGTAAAGGTGGCCGCCGCGGTGGCGCATGCAATCCCCGCCGGAAACGCCGTGCCGCTGATCGCAAACGAATAGCCGCCCAGTCCGTCTTGCGCCGTGTACACCAATGGGGTGAAGCCTCCCCCGGTCCCCCACGACCGCCCGTTCACCGCCGGCGGCAGCGGATTGGCGTAGTTCACCGATAGAAACGTCAGCGCCGCTTGCACCACAATCGCCCGCGAGTCCGGACCTGGAGTGAGGCTCCCCGTCGGCGTTGTCGTGTTGGCCGTGTCCACCGCATTCACCGTAATCGTGCTCGCCACGGCCGTGACCGTGGTCACGCCGCTATCGCACGTCAGCGTCGTCGAATTCGGCGCCGCCACGTTTGGCGTGCAGGTCATCCACGCCGGTATCGCTGTCGTGCTAATCGTGTAGCCGCCCGGCAATCCCCCCGCAAACGAGTACAACGGCGAAGTTCTGCCCCCCGGCGCTCCGTACCTCCGGCCAATCACCGCCGTCGATGTGGCCGCAGCAGGGTTCGGCGCGACGCTCGTCAGGGTAATGCCCGCAACGACAGGGACCGTTCGCGAATCTGTGAAGACCGGTGTCTTGGCAGGCGTGGCAGCGTTGGCCGTGTCCACCGCGTCCACCGTGAGGAGGGCGCTGGCACCCGAGACCGTTGTCACGCCACTATCGCACGTCAATGTCGTCGAGCTTGGCGCCGCCACGTTCGGCGTGCAGGTCATCCACACCGGTTTTGCCGGTGTGCTGATCGTGTAGCCTCCCGGCAATCCACCTGTAAACGAGTACACGGGCGAGGTCTTCCCGCCCGGTGTGCCGTACTGACGGCCGACTACCGCCGTGGAGGTGGCTGCGTTGCCCGGGTCCGGCGCCGGCGCTCCGCCCACCAAGCTAATGTCCGCATTCACCGTGAGGTCGCGTGAGACGGTCGGCGGCTGCGTCGCCGAAACCGACGCACTCGGCGTCGTGTTGTTGGCCGTGTCATTCACGTTCACCAGAATGCCGCTGGCGGAGACCCCGCTCACCGTCCCTGCCACGCTCGTGTCGCAGGTGAACGTCGCACTCGATGTGGCGCAGGCAATTCCCGTCGGAAACGCCGTGCCGCTGATCGCAAACGAATAGCCGCCCAGTCCGTTTTGCGCCGTGTACACCAATGGGGTGAAGCCTCCCCCGGTCCCCCACGACCGCCCGTTCACCGCCGGCGGCAGCGGATTGGCGTAGTTCACCGATAGAAACGTCAGCGCCGCTTGCACCACAATCGCCCGCGAGTTCGTAAAGTGCGGCGTTCTCGCTGGGGTCGCCGCATTCGCTGTGTCCACTACATCCACAGTAATCGTGCTCGCTCCGGCCGCCACCGGCGCGTTGCTTGCGCAGGTTAGCGTTGGTGGCGTCGACACACATGTCATCCACCCCGGAGTAGCCGTCGTGATGATCGTGAATCCGCCCAGCCCGCCCGCAAACGTGTATACCGGCGAGGTCCTGCCCCCCGGCGCTCCGTACTGCCGGCCAATCACCGCCGTCGATGTGGCCGCAGCCGGGTCCGGCACCACGCTGGTCAGGCTGATGTCCGCATTCACCAAGAGGTCGCGCGAGATTGCCGGCGGCTGCGTGGCGGAAGTCAACGCACTCGGCGTGGTCGCGTTCGCCGTGTCATTCACGTTCACCAGAATTCCGTTGTAGGGTACCGCGGCGCCGGTCACGCTTCCCGCCGTCGTCGTATCACACGTAAACGTGGCCGCGGCGGTCGCGCAGGCAATTCCCGTCGGAAACGCCGTGCCGCTGATCGCAAACGAATAGCCGCCCAGTCCGTTTTGCGCCGTGTACACCAGCGGCGAGCCTCCACCACTCCCCCACGGCCGGCCGTTCACGGCAGCCGGCAGGGGATTTGCATAATTCACCGAAAAGAAAATCAGCACATTGCGCACATTTAATGTTCGAGTTTGCGTCGCGGTCGCGATGGGCACTGCGGCTGCCGAACCTGGCACGGCCGCATTGCCGGCATCATTCACGGATGCTGGAGCGTTTGTATAGGCTCCCGCCGTTCCGGTAGTCGCCGCGCTGGAACACGTCAGGGTCGGTGGCGCTGAAACGCACGCCATGGGCGCCGGGAATACGCCCGCAGCCGGCGCACCCGCGGTGGGGGGCGCTGCGAACGTGTACGCGCCTACTCCAAGTGAAGCCGTGTAGATGACGGAGGTAAAGCCTGCGCCGCCGTATGTCCGCCCGACCACTGCGTCAGGCAGCGGACTCGCAAGGTTCACCGCCAATGTGAGCAGTCCATTGATCGTCAGGTTGGTCGCGGCGGTGTTGGAAACTACTCCCACCGTTGTCGCCGTCGTTAATGCGGGAACCGCTGCGTTTCCGGTGTCGCCCGCCAGCAACGTAAACGCCGTAGGTCCGCCGGCCGCGCCGGCCGTTGCGGCCGTGAGTGTAATCGGCGTTGCCACCGCCACTGCGGCGGTCGTCGGGCATGCCGCAACCGCAGATGGACTTGTCGTGAACCCAGCCGGCAATGCGCCTGTGCTGACGCACCAGTTGTAGTTGCCCGTGGTAGTCAAACCGCCCGTTGCCGCGTACGACGGTGCTCCGGCCGCTTGCGCGCCGGTTCCGTAGTTGCGTCCCTGCACGGCATTCAGCAGCGCCGTTGTTGGCGTCGCATTGGTGGATTGCGCCAACGTCACGCCCAGGGCCACATTCACCGTCAGGGCTAGCGCTGCGCTGTTCTTCAACGCCCTGGGAACAACAATCTTGGTCAGCTGCCCGGGAAAGGTATCCGTCAGGTTGGAGTCCGTGGCTGCCAGCGAAACGCTGAAGAGCCCGCTCGCTGTGAGCGCCGTCGCGCCCGAGCTCAGCGGGCAGGTGTTTCCTCCCGTGGGAGTGGGTGCCAGGTTGAACCCCGGATTAGCGGCAATCGTAAAGGCGCACGTCGTCAGCGGCGCGTTGCCAACTGTCGCGCTAGCGCTGGTAACCACGGGTTGCGGCGCCTGCGGCGCATTGCCGTACGTTCGTCCAATCACCCCGTTCAGGAATGGCGTCGCCGTGGTGACGGCAAAATCCGGGCGCACCACAATCGAAAAAGACTGCGACGCTGTGTTGGAAGGCGTCGCCGTATCCGCGGCCTGCAGGGTAAAGGTCACGGTGGCCGGACCCGCGGTGGTGATCGTCCCCGTGATTTTGCAGAAGCTCAATGCGGCGTTCGCCGGAAGATCATCGGATCTTGCAATGGACAGCCCGGCAGGTAGCGAGCCGCCTCCAATGAGGGTGCAACCACCCGGCGCAAGCGTTCCCGTGCCTCCAGAGGTCGGAATCCAAATCGTGTAAGTTCGTCCTGTAATCCCGGCCATCAGCGTGCTTCGGGTTATGGTCAGCGTTCCGCCACCGGGCGGGACCGGCAGCCCGCCGGGCAATCCTGCGGAATTCAAAGCACAGCCGCCTAGTCCGAGAGCCAGCACCAGTACCGGAATGATACTCGTCCACTGGCTGCAAACTGGGCGCCGAAGAGCATTATGAACGCGCGTATTCTGATTGGCTGGTGCACGATTCGATGACATCGTAGGACTCCCCCGCAATGCCTGTTCTTTTGACTGCCCGCTTCGCAGTCTTCGGGCGCGAAACCCGACCCCATGGAAAAAAATACTCGCGCGCGCAAGCTACTATTTTGTTTCCCTAAAAGTCAAGAACAAATCTCTCGTTTCGTCTCTTAATCTACACAATTTACTCGTACTTAACATCACCTCCCACTTCCCATTAAGTCCTTGACTTTGATTTCTTAATTTTGCAAAGTACCTCCACTTGTGGGAGCATGCTGCCTATCGCAGCGTCGCGGCAGTGTCCATCACAAGTTGCGGTTCGGAATACTACGGGTTGTGTGGTGGATGGTGCAGTGTGCAAATATTTCTCCTTATGCACCTCTGGAGAGGAGTCAAACCCATGCACGGGCGAATTGCGCGTTTTGGATGGGCTGGTTTTTTCATACTTGCACTTCTGGCCGGCGCCGGTTCCCTCACGGCCCAAACCATCAGCGGCGTGATCGCCGTGCATGTCCGTGACTCCCAGGGCAAGCCGCTGGGAGCCGTCAGTATTGAGATCAAAAACCCTGCCACGGGCCGCAGTTATAATGCCAGCACGGATGCCGTGGGAAACTACCGCTTTCCGGAAATCCCACCCGGTGTGTATGAAGTGACTGCTGCCATCGAAGATTTCCAGACCGTCACGCACAAACCAGTGCAGGTCAACGTAAACCGTGTGACCAATGAATTGTTTGAGATGAAGCCCGGCGCGGTTACGGTCACCGTTGAGGTGAAGTCCACTTCCCCCATGACGGACACCACCGGCGCGACGCAGGCTTCTTCGTTTCCGGAGCAGCAATCCCGCGAACTGCCCGTCATTACGCGCGACGTCAACAACCTCGGCCTGCTGGCTCCCGGCGTGTTGAGTGTTCGCACCTTTAGCTTCGGCAGTACGCTGGTGCCTTTTTCCGTTAACGGCTCCCGCGGCCGTGACAACAATTTCATCATCGACAGCGTGGACAATAACGACCCTCTGTTCGGCGGCGCGGCCACTCAATTCTCCAACACCGACATCATCGCCGAGTACAACATCCTCACCACCCAGCTCAAGGCCGAGTTCGGCCGCAATAGCGGGGCCACCGTCAACGTCATCACCAAGAGCGGTTCCAACCGCATGGGCGGCACTCTCTTCTGGTACGGCCAGCACGACGCCCTCAATGCCCGCAGCCAGGCGGAAGAAGTGGCCCTTTTGACCCACCCGGCGCGCTACTATGAAAACCAGATTGGCGCCACCCTCGGCGGCCCCATCGTCGCCGACAAAACCTTTTATTTCGTGTCATACCAGTGGGACCGCACGCGCAACAATCTGTCCAACGTTTTCCCTGTGATCGGCACTTATCCGACCGCTGCAGGCCTCACGGCCTTGCGCGGCCTGCCGGTGAATCCGGCCCTGCTCGCGTACCTTGCCGTCCCCTCGGTCTCGGCGATTCCGGCCTTGACTTCGGCTCCCTGTTTCAGCACTCCGGTGCCTGCGGGTTTTAATGCCACCAACCCGTGCCGCCCGTCCAATAACGCCGTGGTCGGTGCCACCAATATCCCGTTCTCCACGTACCTCGTTCCCGACGGAAATGCCTATGAGGTCAAGGATCACCAGTGGTCGGCGCGCGTGGACCACCGCCTGAGCAACTCCAGTGACATCTACGCGCGCTATCTGTTCGATGAGGTGCGCACGCCTCGCATGGCACTTTCCAATGCCGGCGACAGCGCCTTTTCCGATCTTGGCATGCTCCCTGACTATAAGCTGCTCGTTCGTCAGCGCAGCCAGAGCTTCCTGGCGGATCACCGCTATTACTGGGCGCGCTCTCTCAACGAGTTCCGTTTCTCTTTTAGCCGCATTTCCACTGGCACGGGCGCTTACCAGATGCCCGAATCCACTCGCAATACCGTGCCGGCTGCCACGATCATTGACAGTTTTGGTGGATTCGGCATTTATCAGCGCAGCTTCAGTTCGGCTGGCGTGAATTTCACCATCGGACGCGACTCCAGCCCCAGTCAGGTCAGCACAAACATTTTCCAGTTTCAGGAGAACTTCTCCCACAATCGCGGCAATCACAGCTATAAGTTCGGCGTCAATGTTGTTCGCGTACTCAGCAACATCCATAGCACGCCCTCGGATCTGGGCCAATACTTCTTCGGCAATTCGGGTTTTGGCGGCCTGCGGACTTTTGCCAACGAGCCGGCCCTGGCGCCCAGCAATGCTCTCGTTGTTTTTCAGCGCCTGCCTAACCTGATCTCCGATTCCGTCACCGGACATGTGTCCGGGCAGGGCAATCCCAAGCTTTCTTTGCGCGAATTCGATCACTTCTACTTCTTCCAGGACGACTGGCGCGTTACTCGGGGGTTCACCCTGAGTTACGGCGTCCGCTATGAGAACTTTGGTCAGCCGCTCAACCGTGTCAACCAGTTGAACCGCCGCGCTCCCGTTGTGGACGGCGACCACAACAACGTGGCCCCGCGCTTCGGATTTGCCTGGTCTCCCTATTCGGGCACGGTGATCCGGGGCGGCTACGCGATGATGTACAACCCCATGGTTCTGAACATCCCCTTGCTCGTTTGGCAGAGCGGCCCAGTTTCTCCCTTTTTGGTGGCAGCCAGCCAGGTGTTCCTGCCCGGCTTCACCACCTTGCCGATCACCGGCACCTTTCCAAATCAGCCGATTTCCGTCGCCAGTTTGAATGCCAGTAGTGTCTCGGGGTGCAGTTCGGTAATCGGCCGCGCGCTCGTCGGCCTAGTTCCCCTGATCAACTGTTCCACACAGGACACCGTGGCCACCAACATGGTGAACCCCTACGTTCACAATTTCTCTTTTGGGATTCAGCGCGAACTTTCCGACAACATCCTGTTTGAAGTTGGCTACGTGGGCAGCAAAGGTACGAAGCTCTTCATGCGTACCGACGAAAATCCTAACACCGGTTGGAACACCCTCGGATCGGGGGCGCCGTCACCCATCAATCCGTGTCCCGCTGGAACGGGAACCACCAACCTGGGTCCCAGCCCACGCTGCTTGCTCAATCGCGCCGACAACACCCATGGCGCCATCACCAAGGTAGGTAACGGTGGTACTTCCTTCTATCATTCGCTACAGACCAGTCTCACCCGCCGCATGGCTCCGATTGGAAGATTGGGCAACGTCACCTTCACCGTGGCTTATACCTGGAGCCACAATATCGACAACACCAGCGAGATTTTCGGCCCCAGTGTCCGCCGCATTGAGGGAGACATCGCCAGCATTTTCTTCAAGGCCACCGGCGGTTTTGAATCCATTGAAGCCATCTCCCCGTTTGCTCAGGATCCCCGTAACGTCAACGCCGACCGCGGCAACTCCTCTTTCGATCGCCGCCATCGTTTCGTCTCCAGCTACCTTTGGGGGCTCGGCCACTCCAAGAACGCCGTGTTTGGCGGCTGGCAGTTGGGGGGCATCGTCACCTATCAGTCCGGCCAGTCCTACACGCCCCTGAACGGCAGCCCCTTTGGCAATTGCTTTGATCCCGGCGGCTTCGGGCGCGTGAGCACGGCGCGGCCCGCCATTGGCACTGCCAGTGCACCACTCACGAGCGTCGCCTTACTGGTGGATCCCAATTGCACCAATACCGCCCTCGGATATAAGGATCGCAGCGGCGCCGCAATCGCCCCATCCGCTGCCCACTTCGTTCAGGTTCCATTGGGCTTCAAGCCGGGGCAGACCTTTACGGTCGGTACCGCTTCATTCGCCGCCGGCAGCGCCGGACGCAACTCGCTCGTCGGTCCTAACATTGTGAACTGGGATTTCTCCATTTTGAAAAACATCCGCATCGGCGAAAGCAGGCAACTGCAGTTCCGCTTGGAGATTTTCGATATGTTAAACCACCGGAATCCGGGCAACCCCATCGGAAACGTCTTTTCCACCGACGCGCAGTTCTCGCCCGCGTTTGCCTTCTCCCCGCGCTACACCGCGGCTGGCGTCACGGGCGTTATTCCCGAAAACGCCATCGATGCCTTTGATGCCGTTTCTCTGGCGAACACTTTCGGCAGCGAGAAGTACATGAACACCAGCAGCCGCCGCATGCAGTTCGGATTGAAGCTTTTCTTCTAGCCCGACGCAACCAAGACTCTTCCGCCCGGGGGACGCACTTCCCCCGGGCGCTTTGTTTTGTAGGGCACACTTCCAATCCCCAATCCCGGTGCCTCAGGATCGGAAATTCGGACATCCTGCCCGCCGCGATGGCATTGCTCACTTGCCTCGCCGCGCGCCGCGTTCTCGAACGGCGCAGTCTTCCACCCTTAGCCAATGTCGGTTCGCTGTGTTCTCGGGAGAAATTAGATTAAGGAGAGACCTGCCCGCCTAGAACTGCACCTTCACGGTTACTTGTGTCATGACCGGTTTCCCATTCACCAGCGGCGAGGAAAGCTGCCAGCTCGATTTCGCCGCGTTAATCAATAGCTGCCCGATGCCTGCGTCACCATTGTTCACTACTCCCCCGGTCACCTTCCCGCCGCTATTCACATCCAGCCTCAGTTGCACCGTGCTGCCGGTTGCGGCGCGCTGCGAAATCTCGCTGGGCACATTCGTGGATTGCCCTTTCAGCGGAACATCCAGGTAGCGGTTGTTCACCAGCGTTGCCGCACCGAGCGGTCCCGTCCAGCTCAAGTGCGAGAGGGCTGAGGGAAGCACCTGCACATTCGCGCTCCGCGGCCCTGCCGGTGCAGGCGCGGCAACTGGTTCCGCTGGCGCGGGTGTCGGCGCCGGCCGGCTGGCCGCTTCCAAGCGGGTCAGTTCTGTGGGAATTTTCCCGGTCACATCCCGCGCCGCTTCGCCGATCCTGCCGCTCGCCGCCA
>CAZIWR010000033.1:0-18809 GCA_964542805.1 uncultured Acidobacteriaceae bacterium | reverse complement strand
TCTGTTGCCGCAGGGCTTTCATGGGGATGCTGTCGCCGATGATCTGGTGTTTCTGTTCGAGCTCCGCGCGCAGGCGTCGGTTCTCTTCTTCCAGGCGGAGGTGTTCGAGCGCGTTTTTGACGACGAGAATGGTTTTTTGAAGAGAGAGCGGCTTCTCCACAAAATCAAACGCACCGAGCTTGGTGGCGCGCACGGCGGTTTCAATATTGCCGTGGCCGGAAATCATCACCACCATCGGTGCATTGCCGCGCTCGTGGAGTTTTTCGAGCACTTGCAGGCCGTCAATCTGCGGCAGCCAGACGTCGAGCAGCACCACGTCGTAGGCAACCTTCTCCAGAGTGTCGAGGCAGGCCTCACCCGATTCCACGGCCTCGGCGCGGTAACCTTCATCGCGCAGAATGGACGTGAGCGACTGGCGGATGCCGGCTTCGTCGTCAACGATCAGGATCGAGTAAGGCATTATTGAATCTGCGGCCTCGCGCCGCGTGAATTTCGCCGCTACACTTGCGCGGCTTGTACTTCCACCGCCGGCAGACGAACAATAAACCGTGCGCCCACAGGCACGTTGTCTTCCACGCGCAGCGTGCCGTGGTGCTCCGCGACGATGCGGCTGGCAATCGCCAGCCCCAGGCCGGTGCCGTGTTCCTTCGTCGAAAAGTGCGGCAGAAAGAGACGGTCCTTATCTTCGGGTGAAATGCCGTGGCCGCTATCGGCGACGACGATTTCAAACGATTCGCCGTCGTCGCTAAGGCGCGTCGAAAGTGCCAGCTCCTTCACCGTCGAGCCCTCCAGAGTTTCCGCGGCGTTGTCGATCAGATTCACCAGCACGCGGCGCAAAAGTTCGGGGTCGGCCTTGGCGGTTGGCAGGCCGGGCGCTAGCGCGGTGCGCAGAGTAACACCCTCGAGGCGTCCGCCGAAAACATCCAGCGCGCTCAACACAATCGCGTTCAGGTCAGCGGAAACTAATTTGACAGTGGGGAAGCGTGCGAACTGGGAGAATTCGTCCACCAATGTTTTCAGCGCGGTGACTTCGCTCTGAATGAGGGCGGCGCATTCCGCAGTGAGCTGCTCGAGCTCGCTGGGCGCGCCGGGCGCGGCCGGCAACGTCTTCTGCTTTTCAATGTAGCGCGAGAGGCGCTGCGCGGAAAGTTGAATAGGAGTGAGCGGATTCTTGATTTCGTGCGCGATGCGCTGCGCCACTTCCTGCCATGCAGCAGCCTTCTGCGCGTGAAGCAAATCAGTGAGGTCGTCGATCACCACGACGAAACCAGGATTCGCGCGGCGCGGCCCCAGCGAACTCACCGTGACCGCGGCGTGCAGCACGCGGTTGGGCAGAGTGATGGCCAACTCTTTGGAGGCGGTGCCCATGCGCAGAGATTTGCGCATCAGCTGTTGCAGTCCGCGCGCCGCTTCCTCGCCGGCGAGTGCGTCGAGTGTGTGCGCGTCCCGCGCGGCCTCACCAAAGATTTTCGCCACCGAGGGATTTGCGCGGCGGATGGCGCCGTTCTCGTCGAGCGAAAGAACGGCTGTGGGAATGTTTTCGAGAATGGCTTCCATCAGCTTGCGCCGCCGCTCGAGCTCGCTGACCGCGTCCTGAAGATTGCGAGTGAACTCGTTAATCTGGCGGCCGCTGTCGGCGAGTTGCGCGCTCATCTGGTTGAAGGAGCTGACCAGGGTTCCGAGTTCATCGCGCGCGGGAAACTCGACGCGGTAATCAAAATTGCCGCGAGAGATTTCCCGGGTTGCTTCGGCCAACGCTTGGATTGGCCCCACAACTTGTTTAGAGAGGAATAGCGCAAACCACATTGCAGAGAAGAGAAGCAGAACGGTGAAGAGCGCAAGGGTCAGCAGGAGCTGATTCTTGTATGCACGAAGAGTTTGCTTGCTCTCGTTGTACGTTGCCGATTGTGTCTCGATTTCGCTGTAGCGTTTCCCGAATGTTCGTGGGAGAAGGCGGGCTACAATGAGGTCTCCCGTGCCGTTGGCGAGAGCCTCGCGTGCGCCGAGCATGAATTCGTTTCTGGTTTGCCAGAGTTCTGCTCCGCTCGGCAGCGTGCGTACTAGCCGAGGTGGGTCAATTCGCAGGTCAAGAACTGCAGTCTCGCCGCGGGAAATTACCTGAGGTCCGTTTCCCACCCCGGCTTCAAGATCGCCATTTGCGCTGACCGTCCACGCTCCATCGGCCCCAGATTTCATCGCTGCTTGAATCGCAATGCTGCCGTCGACAACGGGCGGCCGCACATTCTGCAACTTCTCGGCGCCCAAGGCTGCCTGGGAGATCCCCTTCAATCGAGCGTATTCCAGCCGCCCCAATTCGTTTAGGAGGTTTTGGCTTTCCTCAGTGGCGATTTCCAGCGGGCGAGGGAACCAGCGGCTGAGGGTGCGGTTGAGCAGCGCGTAGCTGATGATGAACATGAAGACGACAGGGAGCAGCGCGATAGCCATGGCGCCGGCGACCATCTTGGTTTTGAAGCGGCCGCCGATTTTTTCCGCGCGGCGTTCCGCCCATGTACGGAGCAGGGTGCGCGCGAAAATCAGTCCGAAGACGAGCAGGGCAGCCACCATGAAGGTGGAGACGGCGTAGAGGATGAGGAATTCCTGCCAGCGGTCGGGCTCGAAAGGTATGCGCAGGGAACCCAAAGTGAAAACGGCGGCGAGCAGCAGAGCCAGCAGCAGCCCGCCGAAGACGAGGCCGAACTTGCCCGTCTTCTTTCGCGGTGCTCTTCCGAGATTGGGCGAAGGCGTACTCACCGGCGGGGCTCCAGCCGTGCGAGCATTTCCGCGGTGAGGAATTTCTGCAAGGGGCATGCATGGCAAAGTGGATTCTTCGTGCGGCACCAGTGCTTGCCGGTCATTACGATGAGGCCGTGGAACTCGTTGTAAAGCTGCACGTCGCGGGGAAGGTTATTCTCGAACAGCGCGCGGAGTTCCTCGTAGCCGGCTTTTTCGGCGGCGAGGCCATGCCGCGAAAGGATGCGCTTGGTGTAGGCGTCCACGACGAAGACAGGATGCCGTGCTGCATAGAGCAGAATGGAGTCCGCGGTCTCCGGGCCAATGCCGTGGACCGCAAGGAGCTTTTCACGCAGCCCTGCCGTGGGCGCGCGAAACATTCTTGCGAGGGAGCCTGCGTAATCGCGACGCAGAAATCTTACAAACGCCTTGAGTTTTTTCGCTTTTTGGCGGAAGTAGCCGGAGGAACGAATCAGGCGCGCGAGTCTGGCCTGCGGCACGCGCTCGAGTGCCGCGGGCGTGAGCAGGCGTTCACGGCGCAAGTTGTTCATGGCCTTCTCGACGTTGGTCCACGCGGTGTTCTGCGTCAGGACGGCGCCAACAATTACTTCGAACGGTGTGCGTGCCGGCCACCAGTTCTGCGGGCCCAGCGCGCGAAAAAGTGCGTCGTAGTAATCTTGCAAGCCGGGCCGAACAGCACCGCCGCCCATGGCATCCGGGAGTATGGTTTTCGCCGCTAGAGATGGCATGGCAAACGCCATTTGGGCAAGATAGCGGCGGGTTGCGGGCAAGTCAAGGCGCGGGTGTGGCTCACGCCCTGCATCGCTCTATTGACAGGGCATTGCCGGTTTCAATACGATTGCGCGTAAGTCCCATGAGAAGGAGCGCTTCCCATACCGTTCTCGTGCTAAAGTACCGCCTCCAGAGACCTGTGCGTCTCCGAGGAGCCAGCTAATGGCAGCCCGATTGGGCGAGATTCTCATTAAAGAGAACCTGATTACCCAGGACCAGCTGAAGCAAGCCCTGGAATATCAGAAGCAACATAATGGTCGTCTGGGCACCTGCCTGGTGAAAATGGGCCTGGTGACCGACGACGAAGTGACTGCCGTGCTCTCACGGCAGTACGGCGTTCCCTCCATTAACTTGAAATATTACGAAGTGGATCCCGCGGTCACCAAGCTGATCCCGCAGGAAACGGCTGTCCGCTATCAGATCGTACCGCTGTCGCGGGTCGGCTCCACGCTGACTATCGCGATGACCGATCCCACCAACGTCTTCGCCATGGACGATATCAAGTTCATGACCGGCTTCACCGTGGAGCCGGTGGTGGCCTCGGAGTCGGCCATTACCGAGGCCATCGGAAAATTCTACGGCGAAGCGCAAACCGTCCAGGAACTCGACAAGGTAATGAAGGACTTGGCCGGGGGCGAAGACGCCGACCTCGAGCTGACCGCCGAAGAAGCGGAGATGGACCTCCACTCGCTGGAAAAAGCGGCGGAGGAAGCGCCCATCATCAAGCTGGTGAACCTGATCCTCACAGACTCCTTGAAGCGCGGGGCGAGCGACATTCACATCGAACCGTACGAGAAAGAGTATCGCGTGCGCTTCCGCATTGACGGCATGTTGCAAACGGTGATGAGTCCGCCGATGAAGCTGAAGGATGCTATCACCAGCCGTCTGAAAATCATGTCCAAGCTGGACATCAGCGAAAAGCGGCTGCCGCAAGACGGCCGCATCATGATCAAGTTCACCAAGGACGGGAAGAAAAAGGAGCTGGACTTCCGCGTCTCCACGGTGCCCACGCTGTACGGCGAAAAGATCGTCATGCGGCTGCTGGACAAGGAAAACCTGCGGCTGGATATGACCAAGCTCGGTTTCGAGCAGGAGTCGCTGGACAAATTTGAGAAAGCCATTCTGAAGCCCTACGGCATGGTGCTGGTCACCGGGCCGACGGGCTCCGGCAAGACGAACACGCTCTATTCCTCGGTGGCGCGGCTGAACCAGCCGGATACGAACATCATGACGGCGGAAGACCCGGTCGAGTTCACGTTGGCCGGCATCAACCAGGTGCAGATGAAGGAGCAGATCGGACTGAATTTCGCGTCCGCCCTGCGCGCGTTCTTGCGGCAAGACCCTAATATCATTCTGGTGGGCGAGATTCGCGACTTCGAGACGGCGGAAATTGCAGTAAAAGCAGCGCTCACGGGCCATCTTGTGCTCTCGACGCTGCACACCAACGACGCGCCTTCCACGGTGAGCCGGCTGATGAACATGGGCATTGAGCCGTTCCTGGTGGCTACTTCGGTCCACCTGATCTGCGCCCAGCGGCTGATTCGACGTGTCTGCGCAGGCTGCAAGGAGCAGGCGGACGTCCCGGAGCAGGCGCTAATCGACATCGGCTATACCCCGCAGGAAGCAAAAACCGTGAAAGTGATGCATGGCAAAGGCTGCGCCACGTGCAACAACAGCGGATACAAAGGGCGCGTGGGATTGTATGAAGTCATGGAAATCACCGATGAGCTGCGCGAGTTGATCCTGGTGGGCGCGTCGGCGCTGGAGTTGAAAAAGAAGGCCATCGAGCTGGGCATGATCTCGCTGCGGCGCAGCGGGCTGATTAAGATTGCAGCGGGTGTGGCATCGATCGAAGAAGTGGTGCGCGAGACGGTGCTCTAAAGGGAGGGGAAATGGCCGGCATTACGCTCAGCGAACTCCTGAAAAAAATGGTTGAAATGAACGGGAGCGACCTGCACATCACCACCAACAGCCCCCCGCGCATCCGCATTCACGGCCATCTGCGGCCCCTGGACATGCCCCCGCTGACGGCGGCGGACACCAAGTCGCTGGCCTACAGCGTGCTCACCGACGCGCAGAAACACCGCTTCGAGGAAAACCTCGAGCTGGACTTTTCGTTCGGGCTAAAAAACCTGGCCAGGTTCCGCGGCAACATCTTCAACCAGCGCGGCGCGACGGCGGCCGTGTTCCGGACGATTCCGTGGGAAATCAGGGGATTCGAGCAATTGGGTTTGGCGCCGGTGGTGAAGGAGTTGTGCAATAAGCCGCGCGGGCTGGTGCTGGTGACCGGCCCCACCGGCTCGGGGAAGTCCACCACGCTCGCGGCGATGCTGGACAAGATTAACAGCGAGCGCGAAGAGCACATGATCACCATCGAGGATCCCATCGAGTTCCTGCACAACCACAAGAAGTGCCTGGTGAACCAGCGCGAAGTCCATTCGGACACGCATTCGTTCACCAACTCGCTGCGCGCCGCATTGCGCGAAGACCCCGACGTGGTGCTCATCGGCGAAATGCGCGACTTGGAAACGATTGAGTCGGCTTTGCGCATTGCCGAAACGGGCCACTTGACCTTTGCCACACTGCACACCAACTCCGCGGTTTCCACGATTAACCGCATTGTGGACGTTTTCCCGGCGCACCAGCAGCCGCAAATCCGCGCGCAACTTTCCATGGTGTTGGAAGGAATCCTCTGCCAGTCGCTGGTGCCGCGGGTGGACGGGCGCGGGCGGGCCATGATCATGGAAATCCTGGTGCCCAACTCGGCGATCCGCAACCTGATCCGCGAGGACAAAATCCACCAAATCTATTCGGCAATGCAGAGCGGCGCGTCGCAGAGCGGAATGCAGACCTTTAACCAGGCCTTGGCCACTGCCTATTACAGCAAGTTGATTACTTTGGAAAACGCCCTGTTGCGTTCCTCGAATCCGGACGAGTTACAGGATATGATTAACCGTGGCGTGGCTGCACCGACGCAGACGCGCGGGAATGCGCCCGCTCGCCGTTGAGGCGTGCCCACACGGCAGTAAGCGGATGAGGAGGGAGTAAAACATGGCCGTCTTCGCCTATCAGGGAACCAATCGCGCCGGGACTGTGGTGAAAGGTGAGCAAATGGCCACCACCAAGGCCGAAGCCACCAATATCCTCCGCCGGCAGCAGATCAACGTCACCAAGATTTCTGAAAAAGGCAAAGAGTTCACCATGCCCACGTTTGGCGGGAGCGTGTCGGCAAAAGAACTCGCCATCTTCACGCGCCAGTTTTCGGTCATGATTGATGCCGGCTTGCCGCTGGTGCAGTGCCTGGAATTGATCGCCAACCAGCAGGATAACAAACATTTTCAGAAGATCCTGCACACGGTGCGGTCGTCCGTGGAGGGCGGCGCGACGCTTTCGATGGCTATGCGGCCGCACATCAAGGTTTTCGACACGCTGTACGTGAACATGATCGAGGCCGGCGAGACCGGCGGTATTCTCGACACTATTCTCCAGCGGCTCTCCACGTACATCGAAAAGAACGTCAAGCTGAAGGCGGCGGTGAAGTCCGCGCTGATCTATCCGGTGTCGGTCATAACGATTGCAGTCCTCCTGGTGACTGGGTTGTTGTGGGGGGTGGTGCCGATTTTCGCCAAGCTGTTCGAGGGCCTGAACGTGCCACTGCCGACGGCGACGAAGATCGTCATCAACTTGAGCAATTTCATCGGCAGCATCTACGGCCTGATGTTTGTCGTCGTATTCGTGGGCATCGTGTTTGCGCTGAAGGTGTGGTATGCGACGCCGGTCGGGCGGCGGGCGATCGACGCCACGATGCTGAAAATTCCAATCATTGGCATGATCCTGCGCAAAATCGCCGTGGCGCGGTTCACGCGCACGCTGGGCACGCTGATTGCGAGCGGCGTGCCGATTCTCGAAGGACTGGACATCACCGCGCGGACCTCGGGCAATGCCGTGGTGGAAGAGGCGCTGATGAAGGTGCGATCCGCCGTGGAAGGCGGGCGCAACCTGATGGATCCGCTGAAGGAAACAGAAATCTTCCCCAGCATGGTGACGCAGATGGTGGGCGTCGGAGAGCAGACAGGCGCCATGGACGCCATGCTGGCCAAGGTGGCCGACTTCTACGAAGACGAAGTGGACACGGCCATTAAGAACATGCTGACGCTGATGGAACCGTTGATGATCGCGTTCCTCGGCGTGGCGGTCGGCGGCATCGTCATCTCGCTGTACATGCCGCTGTTCGAGCTCATCGGCAAACTGGCCGGCTAGGGTTTGAGAAGCAACCATGAGTGTGATTAGGGGCGGCCCGGCAAAAGTGGGCCGCTCCTAATTTTTTGTGACGTCAACCTGTTCACACCGGCGGTGTAACGCTTTCTCCCACTTATCACTGCACACTTGCTCCCTGTTCCCTTTCTTGTGCTAGGCTTTGCGCATGGAGCGCACGCCTAACGTGCAGGAGTGGCTCGGCTGGCTGGTCCGGGTTCGGTTCCTGCTGATTACTTTCCTGATGGCGCTGGTGCTGGTGCTGCGGGACTTCAACCTGCTCCTGGCGCCGTGGCGGTACCTGCTTCCGCTGATTGTCCTGTGGTACGTCCTGGCGGTTTTTTACGCGATCTTGCTGCGGTGGTATCCCGTCGCGCGCTGGCATGCGCCCTTGGTGTTGACGTGCGACCTGGTGACGATTACAGGACTGGTGTTTGTCACCGGCGGGCACGAGAGCTACTTCATCTCGCTCTACCTGCTGGCGATTATTGTGGCCAGCGTGCTTTTCACCGGACGCTACACCTACGTGGTGGCCGGGCTGAGCTTTGTCCTGCTGGGGTCTTTGGTGGAGTTGGCCTACTACGATCGCATTCCCAGCATGGCGCGAGTCATGCTCGACCAGCGGCAGTTGCAGTTGTGGATTTTTTTCAACTTGATGGCATTTCTCGGCGTGGCGTACCTTTCCAACCTGCTGGCGCAGTCTTTGCGGCGAAAAGGCGCCGAGCTGGAAGAAAAACGCGAAGAGCTGGAAGACTTGCAAGCGTTCAACGAGGACATCATCCACTCCATGCGCGGCGGGTTGGTGACCACCGATACCCAAGGCAGCATTCTGCTCTTGAACCGAGCCGGCGAAGAAATCACCGGCTTCCGCTTCGCGGATTTGCGCGGGCGGCTGCTGCAGGAGGTGTTTCCGGACTTCTGGCAAGGGGAGAAGCAAATAGAGGAAGAAGGGTTCGCGCCGCGGCATGAAATTGAGTTTCGCACGGCGCATGGGCAAGAGAAGTACCTGGGCGTGTCGGTTTCTCCGCTGCGGTCGGCGCAGAAGCGAAATCTCGGATTTGTTTTCAATTTCCAAGACCTGACCGAGTTGCGTCGGCTGGAGCACGAGGTTGCCATCAAGGACCGCATGGCCGCGCTGGGCCGGTTGGCGGCGGCGATCGCACACGAAATCCGGCAGCCGCTGACGGCGGTGGCCGGCGCCGTGAAGGAATTGGGCCGGCTCGCGCCGCTCGAGGAGGACGAGCGGCGATTGGTGGGCATCGTAAGCCGCGAGTCGGAGCGGCTGAACCAGATCGTCAACGACTTCCTGAATTTTTCCCGCGAGAAGCGCTTTGAGTTTATCGAAGAGGACCTGGTGGTCCTGCTGGAGGACACGCTGACCCTATTAGAGCGGCATCCCAGCTTTGATGGAAAGTTCCGCATTGAAAGACGCTTTGCGGTGCGGCAGGCGCTGGCGCGCGTGGACCGCGACCGCATCAAGCAGGTCTTTTGGAACCTGTGCGACAACGCGCTGCGCGCTATGCCCGGAGGGGGAACGCTTACGGTGTGCTTGGACACGGAGCCATCCATGGTGCGCATTCGTTTTCGAGATACCGGCCAGGGGTTCGACACGGCCACGGCCACCAAGTTGTTCGAGCCGTTTCAATCCAATTTCCCAGGAGGCACGGGGTTGGGGCTGGCCATCGTCTATCAGATTGTGCAGGCGCACCAGGGCCGGCTCAGCGCCGAGGGAGAGATCAACCACGGCGCTGAGTTCACCATCGAATTGCCGCGGGCCAGCTAGCCGGGTTGCCATCTCCGCCGCTTCGCGCCTCTCTACTGCTGGACGGATTCCCTCTGTTTTGTCATGCTGCAAACGTCATGGCACATCTGCTGGTAGTTGACGATCAAAAATCTATTTGTGAGCTACTGGAAATCACCTTCCGCAAGGAAGGACATCGCGTGGAAACGGCGACCTCGGCGGCGGCGGCCATGCGGCGGCTCCAGGCGCAAATCTACGACATCGTGATTTCCGACCTGCGCCTGGCGGAATCCAGCGGTCTCGACCTGCTGAAATACACCAAAGAAGTCTCGCCTTCCTGTTTTTTCATCCTGATTACGGCCGTCGGAGACTACGAAGACGCCATCACTGCATTGAACTACGGCGCAGACCGCTACGTTCGCAAAGGCGACAAACTCACTGAAGAACTCCGGCAAGTGGTCCGGCAGGTGGACGAAAGCCTGAAGCTGAAAAAAGAGGCGGGCTACCTGCGCCGGGAGCTGCGCAAGCTGACCGGGCTGGACAACATCATCGGGCAAAGTCCCAAGATGCGCGCGCTGTTTGAACTGATCCACACCGTAGCGCCGCAAACGAGCCGCGTTCTAATCACTGGCGAAAGCGGAACCGGGAAGGAGCTTGTGGCCCGAGCCATTCACGAAAAGAGCGCGCGCGCACAGACTCCTTTCATCACCATCAACTGCGGTGCATTTCCGGAAACGCTTTTGGAAAGCGAGCTGTTCGGTTACGTCAAGGGCGCGTTCACCGGTGCAAATGAAAACCGGCAGGGGCTATTCCAGGCGGCGCACGGCGGCACCTTGTTCCTGGACGAAATTGGAAATATGAGCCTGACCATGCAGGTGAAGCTCTACCGCGTCTTGCAGGAGCACAAGGTGCGGCCGGTGGGCAGCACGGAAGAAAGCGAAGTGGACGTGCGCGTGATCGCCGCCACCAACAAGAACCTGGAAACAGAGATAGCCGAAGGACGCTTCCGCGAGGATCTCTTCTATCGGCTCAGCGTAATCCCTATTCATTTGCCGGCACTGCGCGAGCGGCGAGAGGACATTCCGCTGCTGGCGCGGTCATTCCTGGACCGCTTTCGCAAAGTGATGGAGAAGCCGGTGGACGGGATTGAGCCGGAAGCGATGCGGCGATTGGAGGCGTACGACTGGCCCGGGAATGTGCGCGAGCTGGAGAATACGATTGAACGCGCAGTGGCATTGGAAACAGGGCGCACGATTTCCGTGAGTGTGTTACCTGAGAAGGTCGCCAGCTTTGTGCAGGGTCAGGTGGCGCCATTAGCGGGCGAGCCTGGCTGGCCGGCGCTTCCCCACGAAGGCATCGATCTTGAGCAACACATCCAGGGAATGGAGCGGAAGTATTTGCAGGATGCGCTGGTTATAGCAGGCGGAGTAAGGACAAAAGCGGCAGCTCTACTGAAAATGAGCTATCGCTCATTCAAACATTATGCCAAGAAATACGGGGTCTGAGCAAAGCCCGCACGGCCAATTTTTGGCTATAGAGGCGGCCACATTTTGTCTTTGGGCTTAAGAACTCGACGAATAGACGCAAAGACTGCAAAGCCAGGACTCTCCAGATTGTCCTGTAATCAATTCAAAGTGAAGGTGATAGGGTGATTTCAGGGAGTTTCTTGAAGTCGCCGGATAAGTGGAAGCCGGCTTGCTTTGTTTAACCGAGATGGCCCCCGAGGCCTGATTGATTTCAAAGGAGACAGCATGCAGAGAAAGAACAAAGGTTTTTCGCTTATCGAACTGCTGATCGTGGTGGCGATCATTCTGATCATCGCCGCGATCGCGATTCCCAACCTGCTTCGTTCCCGCATTGCCGCCAATGAGGCTTCGGCGGTCGGCTCGCTTCGCACGTTGAACACCGCTGAAGTTACTTATTCAACGGCCTGCGGTAGCTCGTTTACGACCACCCTGCTTGCGCTTGGCCCGCCCTTGGCCGCTTGCGCGACAGCGGACTTGATTGACGCAGTGTTGGCCGCCGGTACCAAGAGTGGCTACATTTTCACTTACACTCCGGCCGCCGCTGTTGCCGGCATCACCGGGGCTTACGCGATCAACGCCGATCCGGTCACTCCGGGTACCACGGGTCAGCGCCACTTCTTCACCGACCAGTCCGGTGTGGTTCGTGCCGACCCCGCGGCTCCGGCCACGGTGGCCAGCACACCGATCTAATTCTGCTTCTCACTTTTCGGGGGAGGAAGCGCGAGCTTCTTCCCCCGATTTGTTTTTTGCGTGCCGTCTTCGAGCGAGATGAATCTGGAATGCCATAGAAGGTGTTTGCCCTGAAATCGAGAAGGCATTTTGTGGCTGTTGAAATGGACAAAATTTGTCCTACCGCGCCGAACAGTTAGCCGAGGTCTCGTAGTTTATTAATACTGAACACGGCGTAAATTGTCTCTGTACAGCAGTTTCCAGCCCAATTACCATTCGTCAGATTCGGGGTCGCTGACTGGAACGATTCGTGCCTTAGATAACTTGGAGTTCCTGAGCACCTAGCGACTTGGTTTGGTCAGATTGGGAAGGAGCAACCATGGGTAGTCGGAACAAAGGATTTTCTCTTATCGAGCTGCTGATCGTCGTGGCGATCATTCTGATCATCGCTGCTATTGCGATCCCCAACCTGCTTCGCTCCCGCATCGCCGCCAATGAAGCTTCGGCGGTGGCGAGCATGAGAACAATTACTACGGTCCAGAACACCTACAACTCCACCTACGGATTGGGTTTTTCGCCAAGCCTGTTGGCGCTTGGACCGCCTGCAGCCCCTCCGCCGTCGCCAGCTGGGGCGGACTTAATTGACTCAGTTTTTGCGGCTGGCACCAAGTCGGGCTACACCTTTGCGTACACGCCCGCCGCGGCCGTCGGCGGCATCATCTATGACTACACGCTGAACGCCGACCCGGTCACTCCGGGAACAACCGGCCAGCGATTTTTCTTCACGGATCAAAGCGGCGTAATTCGGGCTAATCCGGCCGCTAAAGCAACGATCGCGGATACTCCGATTTAGACCATCGGGGCATCACCACTTGATTGGATCCTTAGGGGCTGCCTCTGGGCAGCCCCATTCTTTTTTGACCGCAGAAACCGCAGTCGCAAAGATTGCCCTCGCGATACAACGGTTCTTGTTACACTGGCGGGATGCGGCGTATTCCATGCGGCCCAGCCAGTTTTGCCGGGCGCGCTTTGATTCTTCTGCTCATGGTGGTAGCTCCCGCGAAAGCAGGGGATGTGGACGCCATTGTGCGCGGTGTGGAAAAACGCTACCAGACAGCGCGAACTCTCAAAGCCGTCTTTCTCCACCGCTATTCGGAAAGCCGCAACGCACTGCGCGTCGAGTCGGGCACAGTCTTTTTCAGCCGCGGCGGCAAGATGCGCTGGGAATATGAGTCGCCGGAACAGAAGCTTTTTTTGGCGGATGGCAAGACGGTGTGGTTTTATGTGCCGGCCGACCGCACGGTAACCCGCAGCAAAATGAAAGAGAGCGAAGACTGGCAAACGCCGCTGGCGCTGCTGGTGGGCAAGGCAAAATTTTCTCGAGTGTGTGGTCGAGTGGAGCTCTCCGACGCGCGCACCTCTGCGGCGGAAAATGTTGTGCTGCGATGCTTGCCAAAATCGGACAAAGCAGGCTTCTTGGAATTATTGATTGAAGTGGATGGCCAGTACCGGCTGGTGCGAGTGCTGATCCGCGAGCCGGGCGGAGTCGAGACCGAATTCCAGTTTGGAAAATGGCAAGAGAATCTGGCGCTTGCCGACACGCTCTTCCGGTTTATTGCGCCACCCGGCGTGGCCATCGTGAACGAAGCCTCGATCGCCGGCCACCTGCGCTGAAATATCTCCATAAAACTTAAAACGGCGGCGCCTCCTAGACGGAGCGCCGCCGCAAAGTGAATCAAGCTGCAGCGCGCTAGAAAGAAATCTTTGCCGAAAGCTGCAGAATGCGCGGGCCGAGAGTGGCCGTTGGAAGCCGGAAGGAAGTAGCCGGTGCGAGACACGGTGCAGGTGCTGAGCCGCACGTAACCGCAGAAGTAGAGCGGGCGTACTGCGTGACGTTGACGTTGCTCACGTTGGCATGATTGAAGACGTTGAACGCCTCACCATAGATCTGGATTTTCCAGCGCTCGTTGATGGGAATGCTCTTGCTGATTCTTGGATCCACGGAGACGGTATTGGGCAGGCGGAAGGAATTGCGGGCCTGGCCCGGAGTCCGGTCGCTGCGACTATTGCCGTCCGTGTTCAAATCCGCGCCGACGCCACCGGAGTACGGCTGTCCGCTCTGGGCGGTGACGATGTAGCTGAACTGCCATCCGCCCAGCAAGGCTTTGCCGATGGAGGGAAGGCCACTGGCGTAATTGTTGAGGTCCCAGATGCCGCTTAAGACAACGCGCTGGCGCTGGTCGTTGTCGCCTGGCGCGCGGTCAGTCTTCAGATCCAGTGAATTCTGGACGATTTTGGCATCATCGGAACCGAAGGGAACGACCGCCGTGGCATCCGGTTTGTCGTCGGTGACTTTGCCGATGGTGTAGGACGCCAGGAACTGGTAGTTTTTCGAGAAGCGTTTGGTGAGCTGCACCGTCAATCCGTTATAGAGCGAGTTCGCCGTGCTCTCAAACTGTGCAATTCGCGCGAAAGTTGACAGGGGGCGAGTGGAGGAGAACTTCGGGAAGGTGAGCACGTTGGTCGAGTTGGCGATAGGGATGGTAGCCGGAGTTGGGGGGAGCAGGTTGATGTCGCGGGTCCGCTGGAGATGATATCCACGGACGCCGAGATAGCTCACGCCAAGACCAAAGTCCCGTGCGAATTCATACTCGACGCCGAGGCTCCACTGCTGGACGAGCGGCTGGGCGTAGTTGGGCGCGAAAACAAAAATGCTCGGAGCGGAGCCGACCACGGTTCCCGGAGCGGCACAGGTCGGAGTGGAAACCGGGGCGCCGCAGATGGTGTTGGGGTAGGACGGAATCACCGGCGTGGTGGAAACGCTGAAGTTCAAGGTTTGAACGTTTAGGCCATTATTGGAGTGAGCCGTTCCCACCATAATGGAGGGTGTGCGGCCATAGAAGACGCCGTAGCCGCCACGGACCACAAAACGGTCATGGTTGAAGGGCTTCCAGGCGATACCGACGCGCGGGCCAAAGTTATTGCGGTCGGTGTGAAGCTGAGCCGTGTTGATGTTGCCAACCAGCGCCGCAGGATTGCTGACGGAAGGCTTGTCGGTATTCTGATAATCGTAGCGAAGGCCATAGTTCACGAGGATGCGCGGAGTGGCGCGCCATTCGTCCTGCACGAACAACGAATACTCAAAAATGTTGGGCTTGGTGGTAGGACCGGAGGTTCCGGTGCCAGCGAAAGCCTGCGTGAAAGTGCTCAGGGAGCTGACAGGGAAGCCCGCCGTCGGAGTGAGGCTGCGGCCAAAGTCCTCCAGACTGGCAAAGGTGTAGGCGCCGGAGAAATTGCCCGGGAAGTAGTTCAGGATGCGGTCGGTGATGAAATCGGTTCCGAATTTCCAGGAGTGGTGACCGCGGAGCCAGGTAACGGTGTCGGATCCCTGGAATCGCTTAATTGTGGTTTCGCGAGGGCTGAAGAAGTTGCGACCAATGACCAGGGCGGTCGTACCGGTTTGGCGGATGGTGGCCTCGGGATTGATGCTGTTGGCCTCGCCCGGCTCCTGGTCCCGCACAAAACTGCCGCGCGCGACGTTAATGAACGAGGACGAGAAGGTGGTGGTGAGGCCGGCGGAAACGGTGTCCGTTTTTACGAGTGAGGCGCCGGTGTGCTCGAAGGAATTCTGACTGCCGCCGTTCTCGAAGCCGCGGCCGGTGAATCGCTGGTTGTTCCAGCGAACGGTGAGGATATTTTTGGCGTTGATATTCCAGTCCACTTTGGCCAGGTAGCCGTTCTGGTCCTGTGCGCGGAGCCAGCTATTGCTTCGGGCGGTGAGGTAGGCGATGGCGGCGGTTTCGAAGCTGGTGGGAGCGGCGATGGTCGGGAGGATCAAGAAGACGGTGTTGGGCAGGGTGTTGCGCTGGCCATCGTAGTTAAAGAAGAAGAATGCGCGATCGTGGAAAATGGGTCCGCTGACGTTGGCGCCGAACTGGTTGAAGTGATACGGCGAACGGGGCAGAGCCGGAACGCGGTTTTTATTAATCAAGTCGTTGGCGTTCATGGAACGGTCGCGGTAATACCAGAAACCCGTACCGTGGAAATCGTTTCCGCCGGATTTGGTGACCACGTTAATCACCGCGCCACCGGCGCGGCCGAGCTCGGCGGAGTACGCATTGGAATTGACCTGAAACTCCTGCACGGAATCGAGGCTGAACTGGTAAGGCGCGCGGCCCGAACCGGTGCGCCCCAGAGTCTGGCCGAAGAAAGTGTTGTTGTTGTCGGAACCGTCCACAATGAGCGAGTTGAGAGTGCCGCGCTGGCCGGCAAAACTAATATCTCCCAGGCGTACATCGCGGGTAACCCCGGGAGTCAGCAGGACAAAATCAATAAAGTTGCGTCCATTCACGGGAAGGCTGGCAATGGATCGTTCCGCGATGGTGCCGGTCAGAGAGGTGCGCGTGGTCTCCACCAAGGGCGTCTCCCCGGTTACAGAGACCGTGGCGACCTGTCCGGCCAGTGGCATCTTGAGGGAAAGGGCGATCTTAGACCCAACGGTGACAATGATGTCCGTCTGGTTCATGACCGCAAAGCCGGTCTTTTCGGCTTTCAAATCATATTTTCCGACGGAAAGAACCGGGAAGCGGAAAAAGCCGCTGTCGTCGGTGCTCGTACTGAAGGTAACGCCGGTAGCCTTATTGGTGACGGTCACCGACGCGGAGGGAACTGCGGCGCCGCTCTGATCAAGCACAGTGCCTTCGATGGAACCCTGGCTTGCGGTCTGCGCCATGCCGGTGAGAGAGAACGCCAGGAAGAATACTAACCCTGCACATAGCCTTGCTTTCATGCAACGCTCCTTTGAAATGTCTTGCAAAGAGACGATAAGAATCCCCAAATCCAAGAATCATTCTAATTGGAGAAACCGGCGAAAGCAAAATTTGAGAAAGGGTTTTGTGGAAAACAACATGCGAAAAAGCGCGCGCGCGAAAGTCGCGTCCCTTGGCAATCGATGTGGCATCCGTGTGGCTGAGAGCGAAGAGCAGGTGTGTTAGACTCACGGCGGCGCGGCTGAAGACAACGCGAACGCAGGCCGCGCGCATCGAGTTTTTCAATGGCTCAATTCGAATGCAAAGTGGCGGACGCCGCGGGTAACATCTCGCTGCAGGTGGAGGCCGCCCAGTCGGAGGCAGAAGCGCGGCAGCGCCTGGGCGAGCGCGGGCTGTTTGTCTATTCCGTGCGGCAGCGGGCCCGCTTGATACCGCAGATGGGTGTGCGGCGCGGTCGCAACGTGGGCGGCACGGATTTCCTTATCTTCAACCAGCAGTTCAACACCCTGATCAAAGCGGGGCTGCCCATTCTGAAGGCACTGGACCTGTTGGCGGAGCGCGCCGCGGTGCCGCGGCTGCGGCCGCTGCTGCGCGACGTTCGCGACCGCGTACGCGAGGGCGCGCTGCTCTCCGAGGCCCTCACGAAAGAAGGCGTCTTTCCCAAGGTGTACACCACTTCAGTGCTGGCCGGGGAAAAGAGCGGCAACCTGAGCGGTGTGCTCGAGTACTACATCGCCTACCAGCGGGTGACCACTGGCTTCCAGCGGCGGCTGGTCGCTGCGCTGATTTATCCGGCGATTCTGGTGATTGTGACGACGCTGATCTTGAGCTACATCGTCGGGTACGTCATCCCGCAGTTCGCAAAACTCTACAGCGAGCTGAACGTGCCCTTGCCGATGTCGACCCAATTCCTGGTGACCATGGCGGTCGGCTACCGGTGGTATTTCCTCGGCACAATAGTGGCGGTCGTTCTGGGAATCATGGCTGCGTATGCCTGGTCGTTCTCGGAAAAGGGCGGAATCGTGGTGGACCGGGCCAAATTCGGCTTCCCAATTTTTGGCGAGATTTGGGTGAAATTCCATGTGGCGCAACTGGTGAGAACGCTGGCCACGCTGCTCGCCGGAGGAACTCCGCTGGTAAACGCGCTGGAAACCTCGGCAAAGGCGACCGAAAGCCGTCTAATAGGGAGTGCAGTGGAACAATCTGCACTGCGGGTCAGGGAAGGGGCTTCGCTGCACCAGAGTCTGGCGGACACAGGGGTCATGCCCGGGCTGGCCATTGAGATGATCGAAGTGGGGGAAGCGACCGGCGCACTGGCGCCCATGCTGACGAGCGTGGCGGAGTTTTACGAGGAAGACGTCAATCTACGACTGCAAGCGCTGCTAAACCTGATTCAGCCGGTGATTTTGGTATTGATGGCCATTGTGGTAGCCTTCATTTTGATTTCATTGTACTTACCGGTTTTCAGTTTTTCGCTCTCCGGTACGGCGAGGTAGCGAAGGATGGGTTCTGCGGAGCATGATCTGAAGTCCAATGCCGGGGCGAATGAGGCGCAAGAGGTCGAACGCACCCGGCGGCTCGCCGACCGCTATCGCTGCCCCTTCATTGACCTGCGTGAGCAAAGAATCGACCCGGAACTGTTTCGCACGATTCCCGCCGAGCTGATGTTTCGCTACAACTTCGTGCCCCTGGAATCCCACAACAACGCACTCGTCATTGCCGTCGCGGACCCCAGCCAGTTGCTTCTGACGGACGAACTGGCACTGCTGCTGGGAAAGAAGCTCGTGCTGAAAGTGGCCACGGCGCTGCAAATCGGAGAATTACTGAAGCGCACCGAGCAATCACAGCGCGTGCTGGAGCAGGCCACGGAAGGCTTCGCGCTACAAGTGGTGAGCGAGGAAGAGGGCGAAGAGACCATCAGCGCGGACCGCATCACGCGCGACACCGCGGTGAACCCTGTGGTGCGGCTGGTGGATACAGTGATCTTCACCGCGCTGGAGCGGCGGGCCAGCGATATCCACATCGAGTCGCGGGCCGCAGAAGTTGTGGTGAAGTACCGCATTGACGGCGTGTTGCAACAGGCCATGGCTCCGCTGGCGAAGGAATGGCACTCGACGATTCTCTCGCGCATCAAGGTGATGAGTGAGCTGGACATCGCCGAGCGGCGCGTGCCGCAGGACGGACGATTCCGTGTGCGGTACAAGGGGCGGTTCATTGATTTTCGCGTGTCCATCATGCCGGCCATTCACGGCGAAGATGCAGTGTTGCGCGTGCTGGACAAGGAAACGCTGAGCGAGAAGTTTCGCAACTTGACGCTGGATGTGGTGG
>CAZIWR010000032.1:0-18986 GCA_964542805.1 uncultured Acidobacteriaceae bacterium | reverse complement strand
GCCGCGTGCCGGTGGAGTTCTACGGCCGCGTGGGCGGAAACGTGCCGTCGGCGGAGGAAATTCGCGATCACGTCCTGCAACTGGTGGCTGTGCCCGTCGCGTAAGCGCGGGCCAAAGCCCGTCGCTTAGGCTCGGGCCAAGGCCCTCGCATAAGCTCGGGCCAAGGAGGAGGCGCAGTGTCCGATTACCAGGTGACACATTCCAAGTCTCAGGTCTTCTACGATGTGTTCGAGCGAAAGGCCGAGCTGAAACACCAGACGCACTACTGCCCGGGCTGCGGCCACGGCGTGGCGCACAAGCTGGTGGCCGAAGCCATCGAAGACATGGGCCTGCAGGACAAGACGATTTTTGTCAGCCCGGTGGGATGCTCCGTCTTTGCGTACTACTATTTCGATACGGGCAACGTGCAGGCCGCGCACGGACGCACGCCGGCCGTAGCCACCGGCCTGAAGCGCGCGTGTCCGGAGAGCATGGTGATCGGCTACCAGGGCGACGGCGACCTGGCAGCCATCGGCACCGCGGAAATCCTGCACGCCGCCAACCGCGGTGAAAAGATCAGCATATTTTTCATCAACAACGCGATTTACGGTATGACCGGCGGGCAGATGGCACCCACCACGCTGATTGGGCAGACCAGCACCACTTCGCCCTTCGGCCGCCGCGCAGGAAACGAAGGTTTTCCGCTGCATGTGTGCGAGCTGCTGGCCACGCTGGAGGCTCCTGTTTATATCGAGCGCGTGGCCCTGTTCGACAACAAAAACACGATGAAGGCGCGCCGCGCCGTGCGCAAGGCGCTGGAGCTGCAAAAGAACGGCGCGGGTTTTACCTTTGTCGAAATTCTTTCGCCCTGCCCCACTATCTGGAAAATGGACCCGGTCGACGCGCGGCATTGGATTGAGAAAAATATGCTGCCGGTGTTTCCGCTGGGCGTGTTCCGCGACCGCCCCGCACCGCAAGTAAAGGACAACGAAATTCCCCAGCGCACGCTGACCGAAGCACTGGAACTCGACGCGGCGGAAGCGGACGTGAGTGAGCGCCGGCAGAGCTCCGAGTCCGCTGGAAAGAGTCTCACGCTGAAAATGGCCGGCTTTGGCGGGCAAGGCGTGCTGCTGCTCGGCCAGATCGTGGCGGAAATGGGCATGCGCGAAGGACTCGAAGTGAGCTGGCTGCCGTCGTACGGGCCGGAAATGCGCAGCGGCAGCGCGCATTGCCACGTCTGCCTAGCGGATGAGCGCATCGGCTCGCCGTTGATCTCGCACCCGGACGTACTGATTGCCATGAATGAGATTTCCCTGCGCAAGTTCGCGCCGCAGGTCAAAGCGAGCGGCTTGATCCTCTACAACCGCGCGGAGTTGCCCGAAGGATTCGAAGAGCCAGAAGCGCGAATCGTCTGTGTGCCGGCATCGGACATCGCCGACCAACTCGGCATGGCGAAGGCAGCCAATAGCGTCATGCTCGGCGCGTTGATGGCCGAAACCGAACTGCTCACGGAAGAATCCGCGCTGTCTGTTGTGCAGTCCACGCTTGGCGCCAAGGCCAAGTCCGCCTCCGTGCTGGAGATGAATCGCCGCGCGCTGCAAGCTGGGCGCGAGTTTATGCAAAAAGCCGCGACCCCCGTACAAGGCTAATGCCGCGCTGTGCAAGCGGGAGGAACGAATGGAAACCACGCTGGATCCGAACCTGATGGTTTATTTTGAAGGCAAGTTCATGCCGCTGGCCGAGGCCAAAGTGGGCTTGCTCACGCATGCGCTGCACTACGGCTCCGGAGTGTTCGAAGGTATCCGCGGTTACTGGTCGCCGGAAGACGAAGAGCTGTACCTGTTCCGCGCGCGCGAGCACTACGAGCGCTGGAAGTCCAACGCACGGCTGCTGAAGATGGAGATTCCGCTTTCCGCGAAACAGCTCTGCGACATCACCTGCGAGCTCATCGCGCGCAACCAACTGCACACCGATGTGTACATCCGGCCGCTGGTGTTCAAGTCGCGCCAGGGCATCGGCGTGGCCTTCGGGCCGGAATTCGAGCTGGCCATTGTGGCCGTCCCTTTCGGCACCTACATCGACAGCACACGCGGGCTGCGCGTAGCCGTTTCGTCGTGGCGCCGCGTGGACGATAACGCGATTCCCGCGCGCGGCAAGATTTGCGGCGCGTACGTCAATAGCGCGCTTTCCGGGGACGAGGCGCGCGCCAATGGATTCGACGAAGCCGTGGTGCTGAACAACGACGGCCACGTGGCCGAGGGCGCCGCGTCCAATCTCTTCCTCGTGCGCAGCGGCCAGCTCATCACGCCGCCGGTGTACGACAACATCCTCGAGGGCATCACCCGCGCCACGGTGATTGATCTGGCCCGCGACATGTGGATCGAGACCATCGAGCGACCGGTGGACCGCACCGAGCTCTATGTGGCTTCCGAGGCGTTCTTCGCGGGCACGGCATTCGAGATTGCGCCGATCATTGAAGTGGACCGCCACCCGGTGGGCACCGGCAGCATCGGCCACATCACTCGCCGCCTGCAAGAAGCCTACGTGGAAGTCACACGCGGCCGCACCGCCCGCGGCAGCCACTGGCGCTTGCCCGCCTTCCGTGAAGTCGGCGTGCGCTCCGTCACGTAAAACAGATCTGCGCCGTCTCCCTACAGGGCCGTTCCGAAAAACCGGCGCGGCCCTTTCTTTTTGGACTCTCTCAGCAGAAAAGCCTTAAAAAGTCTGGCGGTGGGCCAGTTTCCGGTAAGCGCGATTAACAGGCATGTGCTCCAGTTCGTTGGAATGTGGCCGCATGTGGTAGTTTGGTTGTTGCAGGCTTCCTCCGATGCGCACATTTCCGAAATCCCTCGCAACGCTCCGAAAGATTGTCGATGAGCGCGGCGAACGACTCCGAAAGCTGACACAAGAAGAACTCAAGAAGCTCGCGGCCGAGCCGAGCGAGCAAGTAATAGTCGAGTCACGTCCAGCGACGATTGGAATCATTGTGCAATCCCAACCAGATGGCACCCTTCGAGTCGTCATTCAGGGCTTTATGAAGGCACGATTCATTCCGGGGAAACACGTCGCCTTGGATGGCTTCTACAAGCATCCGGACGGAACCGTAAGCACGATGCCCAACGAAGAGTTCTATGAATTTGATTAGCGGTTGCCTGCCTAACTCCTGAAAAGTCGAATTATCGGAAACTGCCACACGAGCAAAGGTCTGCCTTTGCGCACATAAGAGTGGGTGTTGAGATTCACGATAGGGCATATGGAGCAATGCAACAGGCACAGATTGGCCGTAACCCTCTGATTCTGCGGCGGAGCATGAATGACAGGCGCCGAGCTGCGTTTTGTGCTGTTCACTTCTTCAACAAACCCCTGCTGTGAAACTTCTCAACGAAAATCTGGAGTGCATCTGCGAGAGGTCGCATCTGCATTTGTACCCATCATTTACGGCGCTTTGATTTGCGCGAATCGCTTCACTCCGGTTCGGCACGGCAAGTGCCTTAATAGAAGGTGCAGGCGCCCAACGAGAGGCGACCCACCGAGGGCGCAACAAGCGAGTGGGCCGGAGAGGTGAGTCATGACAGTCCTACTGGTTCTCGCAACCTTCGTAATTCTTCTCACGCTGGAATACTTCATGCACGGAAAGCAAGTGCCGCAACCCGCCGCAGAAGCGGTTGTTCCGAAGCGGCCGCAGATGCTGCCGGAATTTGTTGCCGGCTTTTTGCTGCCGGAAAACCTCCGCTATCACCCGGGCCACACCTGGGCGCTCAGCGAGAGCCCGAACCTGGTCCGCGTGGGCATGGACGATTTTGCCGCGCGGCTGACGGGCAGCGTCGCCAAGATCACCTTGCCGCAGCGCGGGCAGTGGGTGCGTCAAGGACAGAAAGTGGCCACGCTATTCCGCAACGGCGCCACGGCACAGATGGTGTCGCCGATGGAAGGCATCGTCACCGACGTGAACGACGCCGTGCAGCAGAATCCCGAGCTGGCGCGGCGCGATCCCTACGGCGAAGGCTGGCTGATTAAGTTGAACGCGCCGGACGCCAAGCTGAACTTCCGGAATCTGCTGAGTGGCGCAGTGGCGCGGCGCTGGATGGAAGAGGCTGCCGCTCGCCTCAGCCTGCAAATGGGAACGCCGGCCACGGCACTTGCGCAGGACGGCGGCGTGGCGGTGGAAGACGTCAGCGCACTTCTGCCCGATGAGAAATGGGCGGGCTTGACGCAAGAGTTCTTCCTTTCGTAAACATGACAAACCTCACCTCTCCGGACACACAGGGGCGATTCCCAAAACGGAATCGCCCCTGCTTTTTCCGTCAAGCTGCCGCGGCGTGTGACCCCAGAACCACACAAGTGCGATGGGTTGAAGTGCCCAGTAGTGCTCTCGCTGTAGCGTTGAATTTATCAGCAGTTGATTATTGCCATACCCGAATCTCGACCGACTTCAAAGCTGGCTGCAAATGCTTGCTGCACCATCAGTTAGCTGCCCACGGGAAGGCGCCGGCCGTCCAAAGCTGGCAGGCCGATTGCAGCTTCCTATCTTAGCCGCGTCTTGGAGCACAGATGAGCAAGTCTATCCTTTATGACGCTACCCTCTGCATCAACTGTAAGCAGTGCGAAGTGGCTTGCGCGGAACGAAACAAACTCCCCTACAACGAGGTAATCGGCGCCGAGCAGAAACAGTCGGCGCACAAGTTCACGGTTGTGCTGGAACGCGGCGACAAATTCATGCGCCGCCTGTGCATGAACTGCACCGATCCGGCATGCGCTTCGGTGTGTCCCGTCGGAGCATTCAAGAAAACGGCAGCAGGCCCGGTGGTCTACGACGAATCCAAATGCATGGGCTGCCGCTACTGCATGCTGGCGTGCCCCTTTGGCGTGCCCAAGTACGAATGGGAAAAGGCTCTGCCGCTGGTGCGCAAGTGCGACATGTGCGCCGACCGCGTGCTGGCGGGGAGACCCACGGCCTGCACAGAAGCCTGTCCGACGGGCGCGACCAAATTCGGCGAACGCGATGCGCTAATCGCCGAAGCACAACAGCGCATCAGCGAAAAGCCCGAGCAGTACGTCCCCCACGTCTATGGCGTGGAAGAAGTGGGTGGAACGGCCGTGCTGTTGCTTTCGAGCGTGCCGTTTGAAGAGTTTGGCTACCGCAACGACATCCAGCACGACCCGCTGCCGATGCTCACCCACCGCGTGCTCTCCCGTATCCCGGATTTGGTGGGACTGGGTGGAGTGCTGCTGGGCGGCATCTGGTGGATCACCAACCGGCGCGCCGATGTGGCCGCCGCCGAAGCGCCTGTGCGAATGAATGAGGACAAATGACGATGCCGGGGAAATTCCAGCTTCCAAAAATAACGTTCTGGAAAGCGGTGTTCGTGGTGACCGCGCTCGCCGGGCTCTACGCCACGATCGTGCGGTTCACGCAGGGGTTGGGCGCGTCGACGAATCTGTCTGACGAATTCCCCTGGGGGATCTGGATCGGCTTCGACGTGCTGTGCGGCGTGATGCTTGCGGCGGGCGGCTTCACGCTCACCGCGACGGTCTATATTTTCAAACTCGAAAGGTTCCGTCCGATCGTGCGCCCCACAGTGCTAACGGCGTTCCTGGGCTACTCGCTGGTGGTGTTGGCGCTGCTGTTTGACCTGGGCCGCAGTTACCGCATCTGGCACCCGCTGGTGATGTGGAACCCGCGCTCGGTGATGTTCGAGGTGGCCTGGTGCGTGATGCTGTACTCCACGGTGCTCGCGCTGGAGTTCGCGCCGGTGGTGTTCGAACGCCTGCAACTCGAAAGGCCGCGGCGCATCCTGCGGGGGATTTCCATTCCCCTGGTGATCGTCGGCGTGATGCTCTCCACGCTGCACCAGTCGTCGCTGGGGAGCCTGTACCTGATCATGCCGGACAAACTGCATCCCTTCTGGTACACGCCGCTCCTCCCTGTCTTCTTTTTTCTCTCAGCCATCGCCGTGGGGCTGGCCATGACCATCTTCGAGTCCTCGATGACGTCCAAGCACTTCGGCAAACAGTTGGAGTTGCCGCTGCTGCGGGAACTGGGGCGCATCCTGGCGGTGGTGCTGCTGGTATACACGGTCCTGCGAATACAGGACCTCAACCACCGTGGCGCGCTGAAGCTGGCGTTGCAGCCGGGCTACGAAACTTCGCTGTTCTTGCTGGAGGTGCTGCTCGGTTTGGCCGCGCCGATCGTCTTGCTGCTGATTCCTCGAGTACGGCGCACAGCCGGCGGGCTGTACCTGGCGGCGGTCCTGACCCTGCTGGGCTTCGTCACCAACCGATTGAACGTGAGCATCACCGGAATGGAATCGTCGGCGGGAATGCACTACTTCCCGAAATGGACGGAGCTGGCTGTCACGGCAAGCATCATCGCCGCGGGCTTTGCGGTGTTCGGTCTGGCGGCCAAACACCTGCCGATCTTTCCGGCCCACGCCGGCGCTGAGCCACTGGTCAGCCCGGGCGGCGCGAAGCCGAGTTTTGCTGAGAAGGAAAAGGAACGCGTGCTGGTTGGAAGGTAGCTATGTCCGACCCAGAAGAACAATCCCGTCCCGAAGCTTCGGGACTCGGGACGCCGCCGCGCCCGGCGTGGCGGGCGTGGACGCGCAGCCTGAGCGTAAAGCTCACCTCCATGCTGGTGCTGGGGATGGTGGTGTGCTTTGGTCTGCTGGGATACCTGAATGTCCGCCTGCACCGCAAACATCTGGAACAGTCTGTGCTGGTCAGCGCGGAACGCATCAGCGACGTGATCAAGCGCAGCACGTCCTATTCCATGCTGCGCAACGACCGCGAAGGGCTGTACCACGCCATTCAAACCATGGCCGCGCAGCCGGGCATTGTGCGCATCCGCATCATCAACAAGGAAGGAAGCATTCGCTTCTCCACTGATGCGGCGGAAGTGAATTCGCTGGTGGACACCAAAGCAGAGGCCTGTTACGGCTGTCACGCGCAGGCGCAGCCGCTGGCTCACCTCGATCGGCCCGACCGTTTCCGCATCTTCCGCGCGGCCAACGGCACGCGCGTGCTCGGCATTATCAACCCCATCGAGAATTTGCCTTCCTGCTCGACGGCCGAGTGCCACGCGCATCCCCCCGGACAGAAAATTCTCGGCGTGCTGGACGCGAATCTTTCTCTCGCCACCACGGACATGGACCTGGCCGAAAGCACGATGCAGATGTCCGTGTACACCATTCTTGCCGTGGCGGCGATTTCCCTGCTGAGCGGCTTGTTCGTCTGGCGGCTGGTGTTCCGGCCGATCCGCGTGTTGCGACGCGGCACCGAATGTCTGGCACGCGGCGAGTTGGGCCACCAGATTGAAGTGGCGTCGCGGGACGAAATCGGCGAGCTGGCGTCCTCGTTCAATTCCATGAGCCAGGAACTGGGCGAAGCGCGCGAGGAAATCACCGCGTGGACCAAAACGCTGGAAAAGCGCGTCGAGCAGAAGTCCCATGAGCTGCAGCGCGCGCAGGAACAGATGCTGCAAGTCGAGAAGATGGCCTCCATCGGAAAGCTCGCGGCCGTGGTGGCGCATGAGATCAACAATCCGCTGGCCGGCATCCTGACTTACACCAAGCTGCTGCAAAAGTGGGTGGCGCGCGGCGACTGGGATGAAGCACGGCGCGCGGAAGTCCGCAGCTCGCTGGAACTGGTGGAGAGCGAAAGCCGCCGCTGCGGCGAAATTGTGAGAAACCTGCTGGTGTTCTCGCGCTCGGCACCCATGAATCTGGAATGGACGGACTTGAACTCCGTGGTGGACCGCTGCGTTCGGCTGGTGCAGCACCAACTCGCACTGGCGAATATCGAACTCGAGCTCCAGCTTGCAGAAAATTTGCCCGCCGTGCACTGCGACGCCGCGCAGATGGAGCAGGTGCTGCTCGCGCTGGTGATGAACGCCCTCGATGCCATGCCGCGCGGCGGTCGCCTGCGCCTGAGCCGGCGATTGTCCGCAGACGGCACGATGGTCGAACTCGAAGTGCAGGACGATGGCGTGGGCATCCCGCCCGACGTGCTCCCCAACCTCTTCGAGCCGTTTTTCACCACCAAGGAACGCGGGCACGGCGTGGGGCTGGGCCTGGCCATCAGCCGGGGAATCGTCGAACGCCACGGCGGGAAGATTTCCGTCGCTTCGGAACCGGGCCGCGGGACGACGTTTACGATCCGGCTGCCACTGGGAAACCGCCTGTCCAACAATTTGAAGATTGAGAAAACCGAATTGCAAGCCGCAACCGCAGGGAAAGCGAGGTAGCCAATGGTGCGCGATAAAGCCAAACTCCTGATTGTGGATGATGAGCTCATCGTCCGTGATTCGCTCGGCAAATGGTTCCGCGAAGAAGGCTATGAGATTGGCACGGCGGAAAGCGCCAACGAAGCTTTGACCCGGCTGGCGGAACACCCGTGGGATCTCGCGCTGGTGGACATCAAGATGCCCGGCACCGACGGGATCGAACTCCAGCGCCGCCTGCACGAAATCAATCCTGAGCTCACCGTGATTATCATGACCGGCTATGCCTCCGTGGAGACGGCCGTGGAGGCGCTGAAGAACGGCGCGTATGACTACATCACCAAGCCGTTTGACCCGGACGACGTGGCGCACCTGGTGCGCAACGCGCTCTCTCACCGCCATGCCGAGCGGGAAAACGTGCGCCTGCGCGAGACCGTAGCGGAGGTGGCGCGTCCGCCGGAGTTAATCGGACAGAGCGCGGCCATGCAGCGCGTCTTCGAAGCCATCGAGACGGTGGGACCTACCGACGCGACCGCGCTGATCACCGGCGAAAGCGGCACGGGCAAGGAACTCGTCGCGCGCGCGGTGCATACGGCCAGCGCGCGGCGCTACCATCCGATGGTAGTAATCCACTGCGGCGCGCTCACCGAAACTCTGCTTGAATCGGAGCTATTCGGCCACGAGAAGGGCGCGTTCACCGGCGCGCAGTACCGCAAAAAGGGGAAGTTCGAGATTGCCGAAGGCGGCACCGTGTTCCTCGACGAAATCGGCGACATCAGCTTGAAGACGCAGACGGACTTGCTGCGCGTGCTCCAGGAGCGGGAGATTACCCGCGTGGGCGGCAACCAGCCCATCAAGCTGGACTTCCGTTGCGTGGCCGCCACCAACAAGAACCTCGAGAAGCTGATCGCAGAGGGCATATTCCGTCCTGACTTGTTCTATCGCCTGAACGTATTCCACATGGAGATTCCGCCGCTGCGCGATCGCCGCGAGGATATTCCGCTGCTCGTGGATCATTTCGTGCGCAAGTTTTCGCTGGCTATGTCCAAGAAAATTGTCAGCGTCACGCCGAAGGCCATGCAGATTCTGCAGGAACACTCCTGGCCGGGAAATGTCCGGGAACTGGAAAACGCCGTGGAGCGCGCCATGGTGGTGGCGCAGGAGCCGGAACTGCGCGAGCAGGACTTCACGTTGAAGTTGCAGCACAACGGCGCCGAAGGGCGAACCCTGGACGAGATGGAGCGCGCACACATCCTGCGCGTGCTCGACGAGTGCAGCGGCAACCAAACGCGCGCCGCCCAGGTGCTGGATATCGACCGGGTGACGCTCTACAACAAGCTGAAGCGGTACGGCTGGAAGCGGCCACACGGTGAACCGTTGAACGAGGAACTGACTTCTGCGGACCGGAAAAAATGAACGGGATCGATCTTCTGCCTGTGGGCGAAGTGAGCCGCGCAGTTCTCGATGAATTGCGCGAAGGACTCGGATCCGTCTTCCGCGTGCCGTGTTCCATTCTGGAGGACAAATTTGATCCGTCGTTCGCGTGGCACTCCGTGCGCAATCAGTTTCACTCCAGCGAGATTCTCGCGCAGATGCATGATGGCCTCCGCGCAGGGGTGCGGCGGCTGGCGGTGACGAGCGTGGACCTCTATGTGCCCATTCTGACTTTTGTTTTCGGTGAGGCGGAGGTCGGCGGCGCGTGCGCGGTGGTTTCCTCGCACCGCCTGCGCCAGGAATTCTACGGGTTGCCGGCTGCTCCCGACGTGGAGCGCGAGCGCTTGTTGAAGGAAGCGGTGCACGAATTGGGCCACACGCTGGAGCTGACCCATTGTAATGACTACCGCTGCGCCATGGCGGCCTCTCATTCCGTGGAATGGATCGACATGAAAGAAGCGCAATTTTGCGTGGACTGCCGCGAGACAGTGTCGCGGCTGAGAAACGGAAACTCTGTGCGCGCGGGGAGGTACGGAACATGAGCACCCTGCAGGCCGAAATGCAGCGCGTGCGCCGCCAGCTGGTTTCCGGCAATCGCATGGTGGCGATGGGAGCGGTGGCAGCGGGCTGCCGCTTCTTCAGCGGCTATCCCATCACCCCGTCGAGCGAAATCTATCAGACGATGATGGAAGAACTGCCCCGGCCCGAAAATGCCGGTTTAGCTTTGGCCGCGCCGGATGAAATTTCCGCGCTGGCGTATTGCGTGGGCGCGTCCATGGCCGGGCACAAGGCCATGACGGCCACCTCCGGCCCCGGCTGGTGCCTGATGATCGAAACGTTGCAATACGCGCTGATGACGGAGACGCCGGTGGTGATTGCCGTGGTGCAGCGGCTGGGTCCATCGACGGGCGGCGCCACGCAGGGCGCGCAGGGCGACGTGCTGCTCACGCAGTTCTGCACTTCGGGCGGTTACACGATTCCTGTGTTCGCGCCGTCGAACGCCCGCGAGTGTTTTGAGCTGACGCAGGCGGCCTTCTGGTGGTCGGAGAGGCTGCGCACGCCCGTGGTGCTTCTTTCGGACAAGGAAGTCGGCATGACGCTGGAGAGTGTGGACGTGGCTGCGCTCGACCGGCGGCCGGTTCCGGAGCGCGCGGCTTTCGGAGGAACCGGTCGCTATGTGCCCTATGCCTGTGAACAATTGGAAGAGCCCCCGCTCTTTGCGCCGGTGGGCGGAAAAGTGAAAGTAGTGGCCACCGGCTCGGCGCACGACCGAGAAGGCAAGCTGCGCAAGAATTCTCCGGAAGTGATCGAGTTGCTTGTACACCTGCAGGCGAAAATCGCGGCCCACGCAGAAGATATGGCCATCTACGAAATGGACCTGCAGGAAGACGCCGAGACGCTTGTGGTGAGCTACGGCATCACCGCGCGGGCTGCGCGCGAAGCTGTCCAACGGCTGCGCGCCGCCGGGCGCAAGATTTCGTTCCTCAAATTGATGACGCTCTTTCCCGCGGCTGCCGCGGCCATCGAGCAGGCCGCGGAAGGCTGCCGTCGAGTGGTGGTGGCCGAAGAAAATCTGACGGGCCTCTATGCGTCAGCCATTCAGCCGTTGCTAGGAAGTTGCGAGCTGTTGCGCGTGAACGGCATCGGCAATCAGATTTCGCCAGGACAAATCCTCGAGGCCATGGAGCGTGCGCGATGAGCACCTCTTTCATGGTCCAGGACGCTCAGCTTCCCTACTGCAAGGGCTGCGGGCACGGGCTGGTGCTGCGGGCGTTTGGCGAGGCGCTCGAATCGCTGCATCTTCCGCCTGCGGAAGTAGCCGTGGTTACGGATATCGGCTGCGTGGGCCTGGCCGACGCGCTGTTTGCCACGCCGCACACCGTGCACACCACGCACGGGCGCTCCACGGCGTTTGCCACCGGCCTCGCGCTGGCGGATTCCGTGCTCGGCGGCGCGAAGCTCAAGCCGGTGGTGATGATTGGCGATGGCGGCACCATGATCGGCATCAATCACCTGGTGAACGCCGCTTTGCTGAACGCGGACGTCACCGTGCTGGTGCACAACAATTTTCTATTTGGCATGACCGGCGGGCAGAACTCGGCATTTTCGCCGGAGGAGTTCATCACCGCCACAACGCCGGGCGGCAACACCGTGCCGCCGCTGGACCTTGCCCAAGTGCTGCTGGCCAGCCGTGCGTCGTTCGTCGCTCGCAAAATCACCAGCGACCGCGACCTCTCCGAGGTGATTGCCCGCGCCATCGCGCACCCCGGCTTCGCGGTGGTGGAAATCCTCGAGCTGTGCACCGGCTTCGCGACGAAATGGAATCCGCTCACCGGCGCGCAACTGAAGCAGGTGGCGGAAAAAGCAGGCTACGAATTGGGCGTCATGCGGGAGGAAACACGGCAGACGTTTGGAGTGGGTTACAAAACCAGAAACAAAGAGGTCAAGCGGTCAGGAGGTCGAGAAAATCCCCCACTGAAACCGTTTGTTGCGCAGATGCAAACGGCGCAACGGCTGGTGATGGCCGGCACAGCCGGCGAGCGCGTGCAGACTGCAGCCACTTTGCTGGGGCAAGCCGCGATGCTCTGTGGACTGCAAGTCACGCAGAAAAACGATTATCCCGTGACGCAAGGCACGGGTTTTTCCGTCTCCGAAGTCATCCTGAGCCCCGAAGAAATCTTCTTCACCGGAATCGAGGAGCCGGACGCCGTGCTGGTGCTATCCGCCGACGGGGCCAAAGAATTGGAACGCACCGGCGTGCTGGCGCGCGTCACAGAAGAAACGCTCGTGCTGGCAGACACCGACGTGCGCCTGCCGGAACTGCCCTGCACGATTCAGCGCTTCCCTTTCCGCGCTGCCACCGGGCCCAAGAACGCGGCGCTCGCGGCCGTGGCGCAATGGCTGGACATGACCGCCGCCCTTCCCATGGACGCGCTGTGGTCTGCGCTGGAGGAACGCTTCCCCAAAGAAGCGGAGAGCACCAAGGCGAGCATCGGGAAAATACTGCAAACGGTTTAGACACCGAGTAGAGCAGTCCGCAGTGCGGCGTGGCCCGTCGTTGAAAAGAGAGATCCTTCGCTTCGCTCAGGATGACAGAGCAGCCGTGACAACGGCGCTACCAACATTTCACGAAAACAATTTGGTGAGGACGGCGACCAGCACGAAGCCGGCGATGAGTCCGAGCGACGGGGCCTTGGCATCCGGGCGTTGCCGGCTTTCCGGAATAATCTGGTCCGACGCCACAAAGATCATGGCACCAGCAGCCAGAGAGAGCGCGAACGGCACCATCGGTCCCACGATGGCGACGAATCCCACGCCGAGCACGGCGGCAATCGGCTGCCCAATGCCGGAAAGCAGCGCCCAGGTGGCCGCACGCAATCGTGAAAAACCCGCGGCACGCAAGGGCACGGCGATGGCCAGACCTTCGGGAACATTTTGCAGCGCAACCGCCACGGCCACAATCACGCCAAGCGACGGTTCACCGGCCGCGAACGCCACTCCCACGGCCAAACCTTCGGGAATGTGGTGGAGCGTAATCGCGCTGCCGAGAAGGATGCCCAATCGTTTTTCAGGACCGCTGATCTCCGGGGCGAAATGCGGCTCCAGGTGAGGAACGAAGCGTTCGAGAAGGAAGACGAGAAGCGCCCCGCACAACAGTCCTGCGGTGACGGAGCCGATTCCATTCTTTTGCAGCGCGGGGCCGAGCAGTGTGATGGAGCCGGCCGCCAGCATGACTCCGGCGGAAAATCCGAGCAGCGTGTCATACACGCCGCGCGACATGCGCGGGAAAAATGCCAACACGACGCCGCCAAGGCCGGTCCCCAGGGCAGCAAGAATACTGGCGATGAGTGCGGTCCGCATCAAAATCCTCGAGAGGCAAACTAGCGGCGAGTGATCACTCGAACGTGGCCTGAGGCACCGGCGATGGCGTATCCGGCGTAGCAGCGAGCAGTGCTTTCAAATTCTCACACGAGGGCGCAGAACGATACACGGCACAGAAATAGCATTCTTCCATTCCCTGGCGACGCGACGATGGATTGATGGCGGGCTTCTCAGCAGAAGCTACAAAGGAACGCAATGGCTCGGGGCAGGAGGCTTGCGCCAGACAGCAGGCGGCACGGTTGGACCAGCACGGCTTGGAAGCGTCGGCAATCACCTCGCACCCCACCCGCCGGTTGTACCCGCACTGGCGGATTTCCCAGCAAGGCAACAGCGCCAGCAGGCGCCGGATACCAGCGAAGTTCAAGCGCGCTTCGCGCACCAGCCGCAGGATGGTGCCGATCCACAGGAAATCGTGCTGCGTGTAGTAGCGCGTTCCGCGGGGCGATTTCAAGGGAATCAGCAGGCCTTCCCGCTCGTACAGGCGGAGGAGGTCCACGGAGACGGCAAAGTGCTTGGCAACAGCCCCGATCTTGATGGTGCCGTTGGAAAGTTGACCATTCATCCTGCGAACGGCGATTCTCATGGAAGGCTTTCTATTCTGGACTGACCTCTCCAGATTTACTCCACCAAAGAGAATATGGGCACTTGCCATGCCATGTCGCCTCGTACTGTAACTGATTGATTCTGCGTATCTTGCGGCGAAGGCAAGGGCACGCTGTGCCATTTCCGGAGTGGGCATTCGAGGAATTTCGCACAAGCGCGGTGGATTATTGCTCAAGGATTCGCGGCGAAAAAAACTGCTTCGCCTCACTTGTGGGGCGGTGGTTCGGGGACGGCCGCGCCGTCCTTGCGCGGGTCGGATGCGCCGTAGTTTACTTTCGCGGCGAAATCGCGCAGGACCGCCTGCCCGCCGCCCATTTGTGGTGAAAAGACACCGCGCAAAGTGATTTTGTGCCCGAGGCGCTCGAGTTCGGCGCGCACCTCTGCGGGGATGCGCGATTCCACCTCGAGGTCGCAACCTTCGAAGGTGTCCTTGGTGAAGCGCGCGGCCTCCAGCGCCTGCTGGATGTTCATGCCGTGGTCCACGATGTTGGAGACAAATTGCGCGTGGGCCTGTGACTGGTTCCAGCCGCCCATGATGCCGAAGGCGATGCGCACGTCGCCCTTCTCCATGAACGCGGGAATGATGGTGTGGAGCGGGCGCTTGCGACCGGCCAGCACGTTGGGGTGACCCGCTTCAAGTGAAAACAGGCCGCCGCGATTCTGCAGCGCAAAGCCGGTTCCCGGCGCGGAAACTCCCGCGCCAAAGCCGACGCTCGAGTAATTGCTTTGAATGAAAGAGACCATGTTGCCGTCGCGGTCCACGACGCTGAGATAGATGGTGTCGCCGCCGTGGCCCGGCGGCACGCCCGCGGCGACGCCGCAGTTTGCTTTTGCATCGTCGATCAATTTCGCGCGTTCGCGGGCGTAGTCCTTGGAGAGCATCCCCGCAACCGGCACCTTCGCAAACTTTGGGTCGGCCACATAGCGCAGCATGTCCGCAAAAGCGAGCTTCTTGGCCTCGATCAATGTATGCAGTGCGCGCGCGGAATTGTGGCCGTATTCGGCCAGCGGAAAATTCTCGGCAATGTTGAGCATCACCAGCGCGGCGATGCCCTGGCCGTTCGGCGGGATTTCGTACACCGTCCAGCCGCGATAGGTCGTGCTGATCGGTTCGACCCACTCGGCGCGAAACTCCGCCAGGTCTTCGACGGACATCGTGCCGCCAACTCGTTGCGAGAACGCCAGAATTTTTTTGGCGATTTCCCCGGAGTAGTAGGCTTCGCGGCCGTGCTCCGCAATCTGCTTGTAGGTCCATGCCAGTTCCGGATTGCGGAAAACCTCACCCACCTTCGGCGCGCGGCCGCCCGGCAGATAAGTGTGGGAGAGTCCTTCATCCAGGCGCGCATTGCGCGCGGCGCGGCCCCACAGCTCTCCGACGTATTCGGTGACCGGAAATCCTTCCTCGGCAAAGTGAATCGCAGGGGCCAGGTCGTCGGCCAACTTCAGCCGGCCGAACTTGGCGAGAAGCTGGCTCCAGCCTTCGACTGCGCCCGGAACCGTCACCGCATGAATGCCGCGCTGCGGCATGGTCTTCAAGCCTTTGTCGAGCAGAAACTTCGCGTCCAGCTTCGCCGGCGCCCAGCCGCTGGAGTTCAACCCGTAAAGTTTTCCAGACTTTGCGTCATAGATGATAGCAAAGAGGTCGCCGCCGATGCCGTTGGACATCGGAGCGACAAGCCCCATCACGGCGTTGGCGGCGACAGCCGCGTCCACGGCATGGCCGCCGCGCGCCAGAATTTGTGCGCCGGCCTGCGCCGCCAGCGGGCTTTCCGCAGCCACCACGCCATACTGCGAAATCACCATCGAGCGCGTCTGCGAACGGTCCTGCGAATCGCTTTCCATTGAAAGCATGAGCGTCCCCACGGTTGCAACCAGAATAGCGCTGCCAAGCTTCTTCATGCGAAGCACTCCTGTGAAAAGGGGACTGTAGAACGAAATGGAGAGAGAGGCAATGACGGAAAAAATTAATTCCGAGAATTGCCCGCCGAATCGCCCTACTTGGCGAAGAGCGGAGCAAAGAACTCCGCGATGGCTTCGCGGGCGTCCTTGGCAAAGGGCGAGCCGCTGTGATTGCAGATCATGGCCACGACAATTTTCGAATCGGGATGGAGCATGAGGACGGACGTACCGCCCATGGATCCGCCAGTGTGCATCAGAATGCGGTGGCCCGCGGCGTCCTTCAAAATGCTCCAGCCGATGCCGTAGCCTGTCTCCTTGCCGTCGGACGTTTTCTGCGAGGTGAACAGGAGCTCGAGCGTTTCTTTTTTCAGAAAGCCAGGCTGCAAGTGCGCGGAGCCGAAGCGGACGAGGTCTTCCGATGTCGAAAGGAAACCTCCCCCGGCCCATTTGTAGCTGGAATCCACTTTCGGTGCGATGACGAATTTGCCTTGCGGGTCGTTTTCATAGAATTGCGTGCGCTGTGGATCGGCCGCGCCCGCGCGGTCCGGCCGAGTGTTCTGCAAGCGCAACCGCTTGAAGACGTTCTCCTCCATGTAGGAAAGGAATTCCTGCCTCGACGCAGCTTCCATCACCGCGCTAATCAGGTTCCAGCCATAGGTGGAATAGGAATACTTCGTGCCGGGCGGCGCGACCAGCGGATCGTTTTCGAAAATTGTGAGGCCTTCCCGCACGGTCTTAAACGGCTTGTTGAGCAAGAACTCGTCACCTTGGTAATGGCGGATGCCGGCGAGATGCCCCGCGAGCAGGCGCGTGGTGATCACGGCGCCCTTGTCGGGAAAGTCGGGCACGAATTTTTGCACCGGCGCGTCCAAGTCGACCTTACCGCGCTCCACGAGCAGCATCAACCCGGCGGCGGTCACAGATTTCGAGACGCTGCCGATGCGAAAGCGCGTGGACGTGCTGGCCGGAATTTTCTTTTCCACGTCGGCGAAACCAAATCCTTCCGACCAGACAATTTTCCCATCGGCGGCAACGGCCACGGAGAGGCCGGGCAGCTTGGGCGCAATTTGCGACTTCACCAATTCGCGCGAGCGCTCGATGGCTTCCGCGAGCGAAGCCGGGGGAGTGGGGCTCTTGGCTGGAGTTTGCGAGGTCGGTGAGAAGGCTGCGACGCACAGCAATACAAGCAGAGCAGCGGGAATAAAGCTGCGGCGCAGAAACATCCATCGAGTTGTCATGGGCAAGATCTATCCCGCACGCACCGCTCGCAGAATGCGCGGTTGCGCCTTTCTTCCGCCGTGGAAACAGCGGCACCGGTCACCTGAGCACTGCATGGGCGGAGCAATGACCAGCTTTGTTTGCCTCTCGCGCCACTATTTCCGCGGGCGCGATTCCGGCGGCACCATTTTATTCATGCGGTAATACAGGACGAGCTGGCCATAGTGCTCGCCGGAATGCTCCGTAGCTTCGGCCCACAGGCCCAGGAGGGTTACGTTTCTTCCAAACAACGAAACGTTTTTCGACAGGCCGGCTTCGCCGGGTTCCTGGATGAATTTGGCGCCGTCGGCAAACCCCTTTTTCACGTAGGCGACGATCTCCGCCTTGGATTTGAAATCCGAGCGCTTGGGGTCTTCCTCCCCGGGCTTCTGCCCTTTGGCGAACGACTCAAAGAAGTACGCCGAGCCGGCGGCATGAAGAAGCTGTTCCGCGAAGCTGCGCACTTCCGGCGTGGGTCTCCAGTCGTACTGGGCTTCGGGAAAATCTTCGGCCATGGCAATGATTTTCCGTCCGGCGTCGTTCCAGTTGTGGACCAGATCCTTCATTACCGTGCTCGGAGGAGGCGGCGCCTTGGCGGCTTGCGCGCCGGCGATTCCCGCGCACAGCAAAATCGCGCAAATCAATGTAGCAGCTTGGATCATCCTTCCATTCTTAGAGATCAGCATGAGATTCCTCCACCTTTGACCCGGTTTGAACCGGGAGAGTTAAAAAAACTGCAGCCGGCCTGTCCATCCGATAACGGAGACTCTAATCCCAATGCCAGAGGTTTGGCAAGGCACGCGGTGTTGGGAAGACAGTTCGAGAAATCTCGCAAAGTTTGGGGACTTCGGCGCGCTTCTGTAGAATGGAGAGTCGCGGCTGCTGCAGGAGAAAGCGTTGCCCAGAGCCAAGAAAGGAAAGCCGACGGTTCGCGCGGAAGACTTAGAAGTAATTGTTCGCGCGGAGTCCACCGATCCGTTCCACGTGCTCGGGTGGCACCCGATGCAGCGCGAAAACGAAGAGTGCATTGCTGTGCGCGCGTTTCTGCCGCGAGCAAAAGATGTGGAAGTGGTGCCGCACGGCGCTGGCGCGCCGGTCCGCGCCGAGCGGATTCACGAAGCAGGATTTTTTGAAGCGGTGCTGCCTGCGCCGGCCGGCGAGGCGGCCTTCGAATATCGTCTGCGGGTAACTTACTTTGACGGCCGCACGGAGGAGGTTTTTGATCCCTACTGCTTCCCTCCTCTGCTTTCCGATTTCGACCTGCACCTGATGAACGAAGGCACGCACTTCGAGAAGTACGAGAAGCTGGGCGCGCACGTGCGCGAGGTAAATGGCACGCCCGGCGTGCACTTCGCCGTCTGGGCGCCGAATGCGCGCCGCGTGAGTGTCGTGGGCGATTTCAATTTCTGGGACGGCCGGGCACATGCGTTGCGCATCCGGGGGCAGAGCGGGATCTGGGAGTTGTTTCTGCCCGGACTCGACGAAGGGCTCATCTACAAATTCGAAATTCTCACGCGTTCAGGGATTGCGCTGAAGTCTGACCCCTACGGGTTCTGGAGCGAGCTGCGGCCAAAAACCGCATCGATTGTCGCGGACATCGACCGCTACGAGTGGCGCGATGCGGACTGGTGCGAGGCGCGCGAGAAGCGCGATTGGCTGGCGGCGCCGATTTCCATTTATGAAGCGCACCTGGGTTCCTGGCGGCTCGGCGGGC
>CAZIWR010000031.1:0-19111 GCA_964542805.1 uncultured Acidobacteriaceae bacterium | reverse complement strand
GCGCTCGCCCTGCTCGGCCCCGACTTCCGCTGGCGCACCACGCTCGAGTCTCGCGCCGCGCTGGACACGCATGGCCGGCTCCGCGGCGACGTCGTGCTCGTCGGCCGCGGCGACCCCAATCTTTCCAACCGCAAATTTCCTTTCGACACCAAAGTCGAGCGCGACGGCCCGCCCGAAAAAGTTCTCGCCGAGCTCGCTGACCAGCTCGTGGCCCGCGGCATCCTGCAAATCGAAGGCGACATCGTCGCCGACGACAGCTATTTTCCCGCCGAGCGCTACGCCTCCGGCTGGGCTATTGACGACATGACCTTCGGCTACGGCGCGCCCGTTTCCGCGCTCACCGTCAACGACAACGCGCTCACCATCGAACTGCGCCCCGCCGACCGCGAAGGCGACTTCGCCTGGTTCGGCGTCGAGCCCTGGGCGGAGTTTTACGAAATCGTCAACGAAGTGCGCACCGCCGCGGCCGGCGCGAACGCCCGGGTTTCCGCCGACCGCGAGCCCGGCTCGCGCCGCGTAGTGCTCCGCGGCTCGATTCCGCTGGGCGCCGAGCCGCGCCGCATCACGCTCGCCGTCGAGGAACCCGCCGAATACGACGCCGCACTTCTGAAGCGCCTCCTCGAATCCCGCGGCGTGCGCATCTACGGCCGCGCCCGCGCGCAGCATGAGCCAGCGCAGGCTGTAGGGCCTGCTGTAGGGGCCGGTCTTCAGACCGCCCCAACCGCGCCTAAAGAATCCTCCGCAAGCGCCGGCGAGAATCCTGTCGTCCTCGCCGAGCACCTCTCCGTCACGCTCCTCGACGACATCCGCCTGGTGAACAAAATCAGCCAGAACCTCCACGCCGAACTTCTCCTCCGCGCCATCGGCCGCGAGAAGGGAACCGAGGGTTCTACCGCCGCCGCGCTAAAAGTTGTGCAGGAATTTTTCAAGTCCATCGGCATCGCGGAAGGCGATGTGGCCACCTACGACGGCTCCGGCCTTTCGCGCCGCAACCTCATCACCCCGCGCGCCACGGTCACGCTGCTGGCCTGGGCCGCGAAGCAGCCCTGGGCGGAGCAGTTCATCGCCACGCTGCCCATCTCCGCGCAGGACGGCACGCTCACCGAGCGCATGAAAGGCACGCCTGCCGCGGGGCGCATCCACGCCAAAACCGGTTCGCTCGGCAACGTCAACGCGCTTTCCGGCTTCGCCGACACGCTGCACGGCACGCGCGTGGTTTTTTCCATGTTCGGCAACGCACACAATCTCCGCGGCGCCGAGGCCACTGCCGTCCACGATTCTCTCTGCATCGCGCTCGTCGAAGAACTCGGCGCCCCGCCACCGTCCAAAAAGAAAAAACGCTGATCGTTGTCTTCCTGAGCGAAGTGCGCCCCGCATCTGCGGGACGCACGCAGCGAAGGATCTCTCTTCCTCTGCGTTCTCTGTGACTCTGTGTTCTCTGCGTTAATGTCTGCTCTTTGTTTTTCCCTGAATCCTAAATCCTGATTCCTGAAAACTGTTTTCTGACTTCTGATTTCTGCTTTTTGTTTTCTACACCCTAAACCCCACACCCTACACCCTCTCTTCTTCCCTGACCCCCGATCCCTTCTTTCCCTTGCATAGCGCGCTTCTCTGGAGTAAAAGTCACGCTCTCTCATGGGAGACAGCCAGATCATCGCCACGGTTTTCGGCTCTTCGCGGCCCAGCGACGGAGAGGCCGACTATGCCGAAGCCCGCGAGCTGGGCTGGGCGCTGGCCGCCAAAGGCTTCACCGTATGTTCCGGCGGCTACGGTGGCGTGATGGAAGCCGTCTCCCGCGGCGCCAAGGACGCCGGCGGCCGCACCATGGCCGTCACCGCCGAGTTTTTCGGCCGCGAGCCGAATCGCTGGGTGGACGATGTCATTCAGGTGCATACCTGGCAGGAGCGTCTCTTCGCCCTCATCGAGCGAGGTGACTGTTTCGTGATTTGCAAAGGCGGCACCGGCACGCTCGTCGAGTTATCCGTGGTCTGGGAAATGCTCAACAAGGGCGTGATGAAGCGCAAGCCGTGCGTGGCCATCGGAGAATTCTGGCGGCCCATCGTCGAGCGCGTCCGCGAAGTCGAGCAGGGCCATCCCTCTCCCTGGGGCGAAAAGGACGAGCGCCTTCTCTACATCGCCGGCAATCCGCAGAAAGCCGTGGAATACCTCCTCCGCGAACTCTGGCGTCTCGACCACGCCAGCGACGCCATCGCCTCCGGCAAGTAGCGCCCTCGTAGAGCAGGCGATGGGTCGCCTTCGTGGGACAGGCTTCAGCCTGTCCAGCACCCAAATCAACCTCATCGTCATCCTGCTTGCTCTGAGCGCAGCGAAGGGAGCGAAGCGAAGGATCTCTCTTTCCTCGTTCTAATTTCTGATTTCTGATTTTCTCTGTGACTTGGTGCCTCTGTGGCAATCTTTCTTGCTTCGCCTTACACTCTCTGCGTGAGCCGTACTTCTGCTGACATCCTGGAGTTGGAAAAGCTGCTGGAAATCCTCCGTCGGCGCACAACTTCTGCGCCGGGCCGCCGGCATCTCTCTACTCTTGCGTTCTCGCAAGATCGCTTTGCGCTTGACGGTGCATTCGCCCTTATCCGCGAAGCCATGGCCTGGCTCCGCGCCGGCTCCGAGATGGGTTTTGGCTCGCTCGCCGACCCCGACGCATGGCTCGCCCGCATGGAAATTCCCGGCGCGGTCCTCGCCCCGCAGGAATTGCTCGACGTCGCCTCGCTCCTCGACACCGCCGCCTGGCTGCGCACCGCCTTCCATGAAGAGGCCGCCACGTATCCGCTGCTCGACGCGCGCACCCGTTCGCTTGCCGATTTTCGTCCGCTCGCCGCGGCCATTCGCCGCGCGATTCTCCCCAACGGCGAAATCTCCGACGACGCCTCGCCGCAGCTCAAAAAAATCCGCCACGCCATCGCCCGCGCCCGCGACGGCGTGCAGAAACATCTGAAAGCGATTCTCCGCGCGCGCGGTGCCGAGGCCGGCGACGACTACGTCACCCTGCGCAACGACCGCTTCGTCATTCCCGTGCGCGCCGCCGACCGCAAAGCCGTTCCCGGCGTGGTCCACGGCTCGAGCGCCACCGGCCAAACGATTTTTGTGGAGCCCTTCGACACTGTCGAGCTCAACAACCAGCTCGTCCAGCTCGCCGATGACGAAGCCGCAGAAATCCACCGCATCCTCGCCGAGCTCACCGAGAAACTTCAGTCCGAGCGCGGCCCGCTGCGTTTCGCTGCTGATACGATTGCTCTGCTCGACTCCGTTTTCGCCCGCGGCCGCTTCGCGCGCGAGTTCAATTGCTGCCTCCCCGCGTTCAGCGAAGGCAACGCGCTTCGCCTCGACGCCGCGCGCCACCCCACGCTCGAAGACAAGCTCCGCGCCGAATCCCGCGCGATTGTGCCCATGTCCCTCGTCCTCGGCGGCGACGAGACGGTGCTCGTCATCAGCGGCCCCAACACCGGCGGCAAGACCGTCGCGCTGAAGACCGTCGGCCTCGCTGCGCTTTCCGCGCAGTCCGGCATTCCTGTCGCCGCGGAGTCCGCCACGCTGCCGCTGTTCGACCGCGTGCTGGTGGACATTGGCGACGAGCAATCCATCGCCGCCGACCTCTCCACTTTTTCCGCGCACATGCTCAACCTCCGCGGAATGCTCGCAGCCGCGACGCCGCAGTCGCTCGTCCTCGCCGACGAAATGGGCACTGGCACCGCGCCCGAAGAAGGCTCTGCGCTGGCCGTCGCGCTGCTCGAGGAATTTCGCGCCAAGAGATCGCTCACCCTCGCTACCACGCACCACGACCGCCTGAAGGCCTACGCCTCCACTTCGCCCGGGGTGGTCAACGCCGCCGTCGAATTCGATACCGTGAATCTCCGACCCACTTATCGCCTTCTCGTTGGCGTCCCCGGCGTCTCCAGCGGCATTGATATCGCCCAGCGCCTCGAACTGCCCGCAAAAATCATCGACCGCGCCCGCGCGCAGCTCGCTCCCGAAACTCGCGAAGCCGCCGACCTCATCGCCTACTTGCATCGCTCCCGCGATGAGCTGGACGACATCAAGCGCCAGGCCCGCGAGCAAATCGACGCTCTCGTCGCCGAGCGCGCCCAGCTCCGCACCGAATGGGCCGAGCGCCAGCGTCGCCGCATCGCCGAACTCGAGCAGCGCTTCGGCGAAGTTCTCACCAACTACGAGCGCGAAATCAAAAAACTTGTCGGCGACGTGAAAGATCGCCAGCTCCGCGCCCAGCTTGAAAAACAAACCGGAAAGAAAATTGTCCAGGCTCGTGCCGGTGCACGCGAAGAAACCGACGCCGCTGTCGTGCAGACGCTTTCCGAATCGCAGCAGGACCTGGGCATTTCTCCCGCAGAAGCGCGCCAGCCTGTCGCGCCGGATTTGCTCGTCCCCGGCGCGAAGTTGCAGGTCCGCGGCTTCAAGCAGCACGTCATTCTTCGCCAGCTGGACGGCAACTCCGCCGACGTCCAGGCCGGCCCATTGCGCATGAAAATCCGCCTCGACGACATCACCTCTGTCCTCAGCGAAACGTCGCAACCTGCGCGTGTACCGCAGGGCTTCAGCCCGGCAAAGCCTGCGATCCAGGTCCACGCGAAATCCGGCGACGACGACGAAGCCGCCTCGACCGGCGAAATCAACGTCATCGGCTGCACCGTCGAGCAGGCCTCCGAACTCGTCGACAAATTTCTCGACACCGCCGTCCTCGACGGCAAGCTCCGCATCCGCATCATTCACGGTTACGGCTCCGGCGCGCTGCGCCGCGGCTTGCGCGAATTCCTGTCCGATCACCCGCACGTCGAGCGCTTCGCCGACGCCGAACCCGACCACGGCGGCGCCGCCGTCACGCTCGTCGAACTGAAAACTTAGAAAAGCGAACTCCACGACACACATGCACAACCGCGACACTCAATTCGCCTGGAATTATCACAACGAAACGAAGCATTCCTCCGCGAGCGTGCGCAGCAACCGCCACTTCCTCGACTTCGAAAACTATCCTCTCCCGTTCAAGGTGTACCCCACGCTCACGCCGCTGCCGCTGCCACGAGAGGGCCAGCCGAGCGGACTGGCCGCGCTCTCCGTGATCGCCGATCCGGGCGCGCCACCGCTTGGTGACGCGGTGCCGGATCTGGCCACGCTCGCGCAAATTCTCTATTTTTCCGCGGGCGTCACGCGAACGAAAAAATTTCCCGGCGGAGAGATTTTCTTCCGCGCGGCGTCGTGCACCGGCGCACTCTACGAAATCGAGTTGTACGTCGTCTGCAGAGACCTGCCCGGCCTGCCTGCGGGCGTCTATCACTTCGGGGCGGGCGACTTTGCGCTGCGCACGCTTCGCGCCGGCGATTTTCGTGGCGCGCTGGTGCGGGCTGCGGCCGACGAGCCCTCGCTGCGCTACGCGCCGCTGATTCTGGTTTCCACCGGCACGTATTGGCGCAACGCGTGGAAGTATCAGGCGCGCACCTACCGCCACTTCGGCTGGGACAACGGCACGCTCCACGCCAATCTGCTGGCCATGTGCGCTGCGCACCGGCTTCCTGCGCGCGTGCTGTGCGGTTTTGTGGACGATGATGTGAATCGCCTCCTTGACCTCGACACGCAGCGCGAAGTCGCGCTCACGCTCGTGCCGATTGGCCACGTGGCTGCCGAGCCGCCCGCGCCGCCGGAAATCTCTCCGTTGCACCTCGAAACTGTGCCGCCATCTAAAAAAGAAGTGGACTATCCCAGCATGCGCGAAATGCATGCTGCGTCATCGCTCGCCAGCGTCGAAGAAGTTGCTGCGTGGCGTGGTGGTCCGTCTTCGCCCCGCCACGACGAGCTCCGCACGGAAAAAATCTTTCCTCTCGAACCATGCAACGACGACGAAATCTCCCGCGACACTATCGAGCAGGTGATTCTCCGTCGCGGCTCTTCGCGCAAATTTGCGCGCGAAGCTATCAGCTTCCGCGAATTTTCCACCATGCTCGACCGCTCCACGCGCAGCATTCCCGCGGATTTCGCGCTCGCCGCTCCTGAAGAGTTGCTCAACGACCTCTACGTGATCGCCCACGCCGTCGAAGGGCTTGCTCCCGGCGCGTATTTCTTCGACCGCGCGCGCGGCGCATTGGTGTGCCTGAAGGAAGGCAACTTCCGCGACGAAGCTTACAATCTCGGGCTGGAGCAGGATTTGCCCGCCGACGCTGCCGCCGCGATCTTCTACATGGCCGACCTCCGCGCTATCCTGGAACGCTTCGGCAATCGCGGTTATCGCGCCGCGCAGTTGGAGGCAGGCATCCTCGGCGGAAGACTTTACCTGGCCGCGTATGCGCAGCGCCTCGGCGCCACCGGCCTCACCTTTTACGACGATGACGTCACCGAGTTTTTCTCTCCGCACGCCGCCAACAAATCCGCCATTTTCCTTATGGCCCTCGGCCGCAGCGCCAAGCGCCCTCTCGTCATGCCCCAATAACACGCAGGGCTTGCATGGCGGATGTGCCCGCTCCATCATTCCTGTAGTAAAGTGCTCCAGGGAACCATGGCTGAATCGAAAAGCGAAAACCGAAAAACGAAAACCGGACCGGGTCAGACGCCGGCGATCAAGGACTTCACTGATCTTGTCGCTTGGAAGCTTGCGCGTGAGCTGCGTTCGATGGTGTATCGCCTGTCACAGCAATTCCCACCGGAAGAAAAATACGTCCTGACGCCTCAGATCCGGCGGGCGGTGATCTCAGTGACCGCAAATCTCGCGGAAGGTTACGGTCGTTACTCCTACCAGGAGAACAGCCAGTTCTGCCGCCATAGTCGCGGTTCCGCTTACGAAGTCCGCGACCATCTGACAACAGCTCTGGACCAGGGATATATTCCTCAGGCCGCATGGAACGAAGCCGAGTTGCTGGCGCGCCGGGTGATTCAGGTCGTGAACGGATACATTCGTTCTACGCAGCAACTTCAAAAGGACAAAGGCACTCGTTAGTTGCGCATTTGATTTACCCGTTTTTCGTTTTTCGCTTTTCGTTTTTCGAAACACATGGCAGAGGCAGGCAGCTTCGCAGACAAAGTAAAAACTCAAGCGGACATCGTCCGCGTCATCTCCGACTACGTCCGCCTGAAAAAGACCGGCCAGAATTTCACCGGCCTTTGCCCGTTCCATTCTGAAAAAACTCCCTCCTTCGCCGTGCATCCCGTCAAACAGATTTATCACTGCTTCGGCTGCGGCGTCGGCGGCGACGTCTTCAGCTTCATCATGGCCGTCGATAAATGTGAATTCCCCGAAGCCGTGCGCACCGTCGCCGAGAAGTGCGGCATTCCCATTCCCCGGCCGAAGGCGCGCACGCCGGAAGAAGCCCAGGCCAATCGACATCGCACCACGCTCGTCGAAATGCACAAGGAAGCCGCCGCGTTTTTCGCGCGCCAGTTGAACGATTCGCCCGAAGGCAAAATTGCCCGCGCCTATCTCGAAGACCGCGGCCTCGACGCTGCCGCGCTCGCGCGCTTCACTCTCGGTTACGCGCCCAGCTCCGGCGACGCGCTGCTTCGCTCGCTCAAGCAGAAATTTCCCGAGAAGCTCATCGACTCCTCCGGCCTCGTCAGCAAAGACCAGTCCGGGCGACTCTTCGACCGTTTCCGCCGCCGCATCATGTTTCCCATCGCCAACGAAAGCGGAAAAATCATCGCCTTCGGCGGCCGCGCGCTCGGTGACGACCTCCCCAAATATCTCAACTCGCCCGAATCGCCCATCTATTCGAAGAGCGGCGTGCTGTATCATCTCGACAAAGCGAAGGACGAAATCCGCAAGCAAGATTTCGCCGTGCTCGTGGAAGGCTACATGGACGTCATCGGCGTGGCCCGCGCCGGCGTCGGCAATGTCGTGGCCTCCTGCGGCACCAGCCTCACCGAGCCCCAGGTCAAATTGCTCGCGCGTTTCTCGCGCCGCGTCGTCGTCAACTACGATCCCGACCTCGCCGGGCAAGCCGCCACCGAGCGTTCGCTCAATCTTCTTCTCGAGCAGCAGTTCGACGTCCGCGTGCTGGCGCTTTCCGGCGGCGCCGACCCCGACAAATTCATCCGCGAGCACGGCGCCGACGCCTACAAAAAACTTCTCGAAGCTTCTCCCGCTTTTGTGGACTACCTCATCGGCCGCGCGCGTTCCATGGATCTTTCTTCCGCCGAAGCCAAGCTCAAAGCGGTGAACTACCTGATGCCCTACGTCCAACGCGTCCCCAACCGCCTCATCCGCTCCGAGTGGGCCACGCGCATCGCTTCGCAGTTGCGCATTGAGGAGCCGGTGCTCCGCGAAGCCTTTCGCAAAGCCGCCGCCGAGCGCAAAGGCGAAGTGAAACCCAAGCCCGAATTCATCTCCGCCGGACCGAAGCCCGCCGAGCGCCGCCTGCTTCGCATGCTGATTGACGCCGAGGGCTTCCGCGAAACCCTGGCCCGCGAAATCCGCACCGCTTCGCTGCACGCCGGCCTGGAGACCGAAAAAATATTCGACGCGCTGCTGGAGGCCAACGAATCCGGCGCGCGCCCCGACGCCGCCGAGCTTTCCAAGTCCCTGTCCGAAAAAGATCGCCGCCTGCTCTTCGAAGTCGCCTTCGAGCCGGCCATGGACTCTTCTTGGGAGGAAGCCGAAAGCTGTCTCGCCGTTCTCCGCCGCCGCCACATCGAGACCGAGCTGTTCACCGTCCAGCAGCGCATCGAAGCCAATCCGCCCGCCGCGGAGATGCGCACGCTCCTCGCCCGCAAATCCGAGCTCCGCCGCCTCCTGTCCGCCCTCCAGCCCTGAACCTTTCCCCCGAAACTCTTCCTTGACCATTGGCATCTAATCGGTGTAACTTGTTGAGGTTTCGGAGGAAACGGTCTGCGCTGGCTATGCATCTGATAAGATGTGTAGTTCGGGCGGACAGGGACGCAGGCGGCGAGCGGACAATTCCCTCAGCGGTAGGAATCCACGATCTCTTTCGCCATCAATAGCTTAATGGCCGAGTATGGCTGCGAAGTGTCTTTGTTGCCTGCAATGACCAGTTGGCGCCGCCGAGCACGCCTGAAAAGCGTCCTATATATAGGGAGTCTTTTGCGTTCGCAGGTAAGCTGCACCGGCTGCGAACCCCATTGGGAGAGACCGCGTGGCGATTGCCATTGAAGAAAAATACGATCAGGTACGCCAGCTCATTGCCATGGGCAAGGAGCGCGGCTACCTGCTTTACGATGAGGTGAACGACCTCCTCCCCGCCGAAGTCCATTCCTCCGAGGAAATCGACGACCTGCTCTCCACCTTCGAGCGCTACGGCATCGAGGTCTACGAGGACATCTCCGCCGTCAAGGCCGCACGCGCCGCCGCCGAAGCCGCCGACCATCCCGAGGAAGCCGCCGCCGAGGGACGCGAGCCCGCTGAAGAGCCCGAGCTCGACCTCACGCCCGGCGTGCTGGATAAGACCAACGACCCCGTGCGCATGTATCTCCGCGAGATGGGCACCGTGCCGCTGCTCACCCGCGAGGGCGAAGTGGCCATCGCCAAGCGCATCGAGCGCGGCCTGCTCGTCGTCCTGAAGACCATTTCCCGCTCGCCGGTGATCATGAAGGAGATGATCGAAGTCGGCGAGCAGCTCCGTCAGGGCGAGCGCTCCATCAAGGAAATCGTCCAGTTCGACGACGAAGAGCTCACCGAAGAAAAAATCGAAAAGAAGACCAGGCAGACCCTGCGCACCATCGACACCATCGCCAAGGGCTATCTGCTCGCTCTCAAGCAGGCTGAAAAGCTCGACCGCATTCCCAAATCAAAAAAGCGCCCGTGGGTTCGCGCCAAGTGGGATGTGGCCCGCACACGCATCGGCATTTCCCTCATCATCCGCTCGCTCGACTTCAACCTCTTCGAGAAGAAGCGCCTCATCGAGAAAATGCGCCAGACCGTCGAGCGCCTGCACGCGCTCGAGCGCGAAACCGGCCGCCTCGAGCGCCGCGCCGACGCCTCCAAGGGCGAAAACGCCGCCGAGGCCCGCAAGGAACTCCGCGGCCGCCGCCTCGAGCTGCGCGAAATCGAGACCACGTCGGAGACCGGACTCCCCGAGCTCAAGCGCACTCTGCAGACCGTCATCCGCGGCGAAATCGAAGCCGAGCGCGCCAAAAAAGAGCTGATCGAGGCCAACCTCCGCCTCGTCGTTTCCATCGCCAAGAAATACACCAACCGCGGCCTGCAGTTCCTTGACCTCATTCAGGAAGGCAACATCGGCCTGATGAAGGCCGTGGACAAATTCGAATGGCGCCGTGGCTACAAATTCTCCACCTACGCCACCTGGTGGATTCGCCAGGCCATCACTCGCGCCATCGCCGACCAGGCTCGCACCATCCGCATTCCGGTGCACATGATCGAAACGATCAACAAGCTCATCCGCACCTCGCGCCAGTTGGTGCAGGAGCTGGGCCGCGAGCCCACCTCGGAAGAAATCGCCAAGCGCATGGACATCCCCGTCTCCAAGGTGCGCAAGATTCTGAAAATCGCGCAGGAGCCCATTTCGCTCGAAACGCCCATCGGCGAAGAGGAAGATTCGCATTTGGGCGACTTCATCGAGGACAAGGCCGTCGTTTCGCCCTCCGAAGCCGTCATCAATTTGAATTTGAAGGAACAGACGTCTTCCGTGCTGAAGACGCTCACGCCGCGCGAAGAAAAAGTCATCAAGATGCGCTTCGGTCTCGACGATGGCTCCGAGCACACGCTGGAAGAAGTCGGCCAGTCGTTCGCTGTCACTCGTGAGCGTATCCGCCAGATCGAAGCCAAAGCCCTGCGCAAGCTGCGTCATCCCTCGCGCTCGCGCAAACTCCGCGCCTTCCTCGAAGGCCCCACCCGCGAATACTTCTGATGTAGCGCCGCCCTTCAGGGCGGCATTCGTACCGCCGGCGTCTCGCCGCCTCTGTAGCCCGCCTCTTCAGAGGCGGGGGTTTCCCTTATTTCGCCTTTCGTTTCTCCTCGGTGCCTTCGAGGCGCGTTTTGAAAACAAAAAGGGCCGGCGATTTCCGCCGGCCCTTCTGTTTTCCGATGTTCGTTTGCCGCGACTACTTCACACTCATCAATTCCACCTCAAAAATCAGCGTTGCATTCGGGGGAACCGCGCCCGGGTACCCGCGTTCGCCGTACGCCAGCGCCGGAGGAATCTCCAGCTTGCGCTTGCCGCCGACCTTCATTCCCGTCAGGCCTTCGTCCCAACCTTTGATCACGGCCCCGGTGCCCAGGACCAGCTCGTACGGCTGCTTGCCCACCGAGCTATCGAACTTCTGTCCATTCGTCAGCCAGCCGGTGTAGTGCACGCTCACCGTTTTTCCTTTTACCGCTTCCGTTCCCGTGCCGACTTTCAAGTCCCAGTATTTCAACCCGCTCGCCGTGGTTACCGGCTTCGGCGCCGCTATTTCTGCCACCTTCTTTAGCGGAACCTTCGGCGTGGTGACCTGTTTCGCCGCCTTTTCCTGCGCCATCACCGCCACGAACGCTATGGCCGCTCCAATTGTCACCGCAAGGATTCGTCTGATCACAAGCCCTCCTCTTTCGCCCAAAATTCTACCACGCCCCTCCACGCATTTGTCATCCTGAGGCCCGCATTCTGTGCGGGCCGAAGGATCTCTCTTCGTCTTTCCTGTTTTCCGATTCCTATTTTCTATTTTCTCTTTTCTATTTTCGCTTTTCTGTTCTCTGTGCCTCTGTGGCTAATTCGTCTTTTTCATTTTTTCATTGAACTCTTCCGACTTCCCCCGCGGAATGCTCAGCGTCACCCACTTTTCCCCCGCCAGATGTTTCGCCAAAAATAAAATCTGCCCCACGTGTTGCGCGTAGTGCGTCAACTGCCGGTTGATGGCCTGCAGCACGGTGTGCGTCTCGCCGCGGATGACCACCGGCCGCAGCAGGTCGTCACCGCTCAGCGGTTCGACCGCCGCGAACACCCGCCGCCAGCCATCCTCCCAACGCTCCAGCAGCGCCGCCTTGGTGTCCGCCGTGTCCAGTTCGAATTCCGTGTCGCGCTGCCGGTCGGGCTTCTCGCCGTCGCTGGTCAAAAACTCCGTCCATCGCGAGCGCATGTTCCCCGCCAGGTGTTTCATGATCACTGCCAGGCTGTTGGACTCCGCGTCAATCTCGCGGAAGAGTTGCGCCTCGCTCACCTGCGCCAGCGCTCGCTCCGCCATCGCCTTCATCTTGCGAAACTCTTTCACCGCATCGTGCAGGTAATGCTCCCCCGCCGTCATCGTTTGCTCCTCCGCCTTTGTAGGACAGGCTTTCTAGCCTGTCCGACACCCATGCCAACAGTTGTCTTTGTAGGGGCGGCGCACCCGACGATTCGGGATTGCTGCGCCCGTTTGTAGCGCCGGGCTTCAGCCCGGCATCCTGCGCTTGCTCGAGGAATTCCGCCGAAACATTCGTGTCGGAAATAAATAGTCCTCCCCGCTTTCGTCGACGACGCGAATCAGTTGGTGCTCGCTCGCCTTCCGGTCCGGCAGAACCGCATACAGCTTCCCACGCTCCAGCGAAGCCTCGTAGCCTCGGTTGTCCACACAATGCACGGATCGCGGCTTACTACTGCTTATGAGTGCTGTCGATTTTCTTCCCTTCATTGGTGGTCACTTCGGATCGTGATTTTGCCGTGTTTCTCGAGTCGGGATCGGATCGCGCCTTCTGACCGTTTGTGCAGCGCAGCCAATGCCGTTATGGACTTTCTTGCATCGAAGCCGCGGCACAAAACAGCATCTTCCTTTTCATTCCAGGGCTTCCCGGCGTTTTCGGGCAGGTGTTTCTCCCTAGTACGTGCCCAGTTTTTCTCTAATTCTGAAATGGCCCGGAAAATCGCTCGAATCGTATCTGGATTTTGATAAGGGCCGGTTTCTGGGAGAACTTCTCCCGTGTAGGGATCAACTCCGTCTGCCAAGGCGCGTAGGATTTTCAGGGCTTGGGGAATCTGCATGATTCACCTTTCCAACCTGATTCTTATGGCATGGCCTTACTGCTGAACAGCAAGCTTCTCCAAGCAATTCTTGCACAAACACCCCTTGTACCGCGCTTTCAATTCCGCCCTGGCCGTCTCGCTCAACTTCACCTCGCTGCACCAGCATCCCGCCATCGTCGCTCCGCACACAAACTTCTCTCCGCACGCTTCGCACGTCTCTGTCACGCCCTTCTGAGAAGAAAAAACCTTCACCGGCTTCTTGGCTTCTTCTTTCACTCTGTCTCTCTGAAACTCTGCCACTCTGTCGCCTTATTTTTGCGGCTGCGCCTTGCTCCAATCCACGCTCACGCCGTATTGATACACCAGTTGCGCGCCGCGGTCCGCGCCTGCGGTCATCAGTCCGGCGAGCACCAGCAGCCCGGCCAGAAAAATCTTCCGCATCCCGGCGGAAAAATTGTGACGCTTGAAAAACGCCACTCCGCACAGCCCAACGGCCACGCTCATCGTGATGTACATCAGCGTCTCGTGGACTTCGAACGCATCGTGCGCCGGCCCAGCCTCCGGCACGGATTCTTCCGCCAACAACCCGGTCCCCGCTGCCGCCAGCCCGCACAGCGTTCCCATGTACAGCAGCCGCGCCGCCGTCTTGTGCCAGTCGTCGCTCGACCGCAGCACCGCAATCGCCTCAAAAATCAGCGCGCCCACCCACAGCGCGATGGGGAAGTGCACAAACAGCGGATGCCAGTTCAGCATCCCTCTCAGCCCCGGCAGGATTTCTTCCATCTCTGTCTCCTCGTTGGTCGGCTTTCGCCGGCTGTCTCGTTGCCGGGCGTTATGCCCGTCGAGCTTGTCACGCAGGTTCCGCGGCGTTGTCGGCCGCGCGCGGCGTGAATTCGTATCCCTCCGAGCGGGTGATGAACGCCGCCGCGGTCACGTCGCCGACCACGTTCAGTGTCGTGCGGCACATATCCAGCAGCCGGTCCACTCCCAGGATGATGGCGATGCCTTCCCCCGGCACGCCCACCGCCTGCAACACAAGGATCAGCAGCGGAATGGACCCGCCCGGCACGCCCGCCGCGCCCACCGCCGTGATTACGCTCATCAGCACGACGATGCCCTGCGCCCCCAGCGTCAGCGGGATGCCGAAGACCTGCGCAATAAACAGCACGGTAACGCCCTCGAAGAGCGCGGTGCCGTTCATGTTCATTGTCGCGCCCAGCGGCAGCACGAACCCGCAGATGCTCTTGGGCACCCCCAGTTCGGTCTCCGTCACCCGCAGCGACGTCGGCAGCGTCGCGCTCGACGAACTGGTCGAAAACGCCGTGATGATGATCACACGGATGCGGCGGAAAAAATCCATCGGGTTGAGCCGCGCCATCACCCGCACCAGCAATGGGTACACCACGAACATTTGGATCGCCAGACCCAGCAGCACGGTGATCACGTAGACGCCCAACTTTACCAGCAGGTCATAGCCGAACCGCGCCGTCACGCTGAAGATCAGCGCGAACACGCCGTACGGCGCCAGCTTCATCACCACATCGATGATCGCCGTCACCACATCACCCAGCGCCTCCAGCACCCGCAGCATCGGCGCCGCCCGTGTCGCCGGGATCAGCGCCAGCCCGATCCCGAACATCAGCGAGAAAAAGATCACCGCCAGCATGTCGAATTCCACCATCGCCTTCAGCGGGTTCCTCGGCACCAGGTTGATCAGCAGGGAAATGTCGAATTTCATTCCCGCCGCCAGTTGCTGCCCTTGCGCCGCTTGCGCGGAATACGTCTGCAGCAGTTTCTCCCGGGTTTCCAGCGGCAGGCCGTCGCCCGGACGGATCACGTTGACGAAGAACAGCCCGATCACCACGGCCACCGCCGTGGTGAACAGGAAGTAGGCCATCGTCTTCGCGCCCACCCGCCCCAACTTGCGCAGGTCTCCCAGTCCGGCCACGCCCAGCGCCAGTGACGCAAACACCAGCGGCAGCACTACCATGATCAGGCACCGCAGCCACATCTGTCCGGCCGGGTCGGTCACCCGGGTCACCAGCCAATCCAGCCACGCCTGCCCCCGGAACAATGCGTGTGCCGTCACTCCCAGCGCCGCGCCGCCCACCAACCCGATGAAGATCCGCTTCGCCAGCGGCATCCTCCGCTTCTCATTCGAGGTCACGAATTCCCCCCTTTCGATCCATCTTGGCCCGCTGCATTATCATCGAATCCCCGGGCGGCGGATAAAGAATCCCTCTTTCCCTGAATCCTAATTCCTGTTTCCTCTCCCCGCTCCCTACACCCTGTTCCCTGATCCCTATTCCCTGATCCCTTCTTTCATCCCCATCGCCCTTGCCCCTGCTATGACCGCCACTCCATACAGCATTCCCAGCACGGCAAACGCAATGGGCAAGCTGGCGTGCTGCGCCAGCACGCCCAGGGAAAAACTCATGATTACCTGCATCACCGTGGCGATCACCGAAAACGCCGACTGCGTCCGCCCCATCAGCCGCCGCGGCACGGTGCTCATGATGGACGACTGGGTCAGCACGCCGCCCAGCGCGCGGCATCCGCCGAACAGTGCGTGCATGGCCACCGCCACCCAAAGCCAGCGCGCGTACGGAAACAGCGCATGCCCCACCGCCAGAATTCCCAGCGATACCACCAGCACCTTCGCCGGAGGGAATCTCTGCACCAGAATTCCCGTGGTCAGCCCGCCCACCACCGCGCCAAACGCCCAGCCCGCCTCCATAAACCCGAATCCCACCGGCCCCGCGCGCAGGATGTTCATGGAAAGCGCCGCCACCAGCACGTTCGAGCTCAGCACGCCGGCCATCATGCACGCGTAGGTGAGTCCCAGCGCAAACACGCGCGGCTGCCCGCGCAGGTAGTGCAGCCCTTCTTTCAAGTCGTGGAAGAATCCCCGCGTCGCTTCCGGCTCCGGCGTCATCAACAGCGCTTCTTCGCCCGTACTCGGCGGCCACGCCGCTTCTTCCGTCTCTTCCGTCGGACGCCACTCCTTCTCGTCGGTTTCTTCCGCGTGATGCGGCGCCAGATATCCTTTGCGCAGGTTTGCCAGCAGCAGCGCCGACACCAGGTACGTCAATCCGTCGATCGTCAGGATTCCGCCCAGGTGGATTTGCCGGTACAAAAACCCCACCAGCGCTCCCGCGCTCATCATCCCGCCCTGCACGGCGATGAGCACCGCCGCGTTGGCTCCCACCAGCTCTTTGCGCCCGATTACTTCCTGCAACAGCGCGTGCGTCGTGCTCCAGTAAATCGAAAACCCCGCGCCCAGCAGCAGCACCATCGCGTAGATGTGCCACACCTCCGCGCGCCCGAAGATCAACAGCGCCGCCGTGCCCAGCACCACGCCTCCGCGCAACAGGTCCAGCGCGATGCTCAGGTAGCGCCGGTCCACGCGGTCGATCAGCACACCGCCGAACGGCGGCACCACCAGCCCGGGCAGCGTCACGAACACCGTGATCAGGCTCGCCGCCATCGTGGACTGCGTGCGGTCCAGCACGTACCACGTGGTCCCCGCGAAGTTCATCCCCGTCCCGAACAGCGACACAAACATCGCCGCAAACAAATAGGGAAACCCCGGCTTCCCGAACAGCCGCCCCCAATCCACCCCGTGTTTGTGCCCGATCTCCATCCGTCTCGGTTGCCTTTGTAGCGCCGGCCCCGCTCTGCGGGGCCGGCATGAGTACGGGTTCGAGCCCCGAGGCTCCCGCTTGTCCCGAGCTGGGACGAGGGGCCTCGGGGTCGCCTTTCGCGCAGCGGCATCTTTGCTCCGCCGCGCCCCCGCGATTGTACTTTTATTCGGCATTCCCTGCGCCTCCTTCTTGCTTGCCTCTTCGCCCTATGTGAATCTCTATGTTTCCACGTTCATGTTTTGTTTTATCCTCATCTGCGATATCTTTTACGCTGCGCCTTTCGCGGCGAATCTGCGTGCATCGGCGGATAATTCGGCCCCGTCTTTCGCTTTTCGATTTTCGTCCTTTCTAAGCGGAGGCTGCCATGAAGAAGTGGTCGCTCATCATCCTCGGCATTCTCGTCGGCCTGGTCGCTTTCATGTACGTCGTCGGCGCCCTGCTCCCGCGCGAACACGTCGCCACGCGCTCCGCGCATTTCAACCAGCCGCCCGACAAAATCTGGCAAGCCATCACCGACTACAAAAGTTTCACCACCTGGCGCACCGGACTGAAATCGGTCGAGCCGCTCCCCAACAAGCACGGCTGGCCGCAATGGAAGGAAACCCTGTCCGACGGCATGGTCATGCCGCTGGAAACCACGGAATTCGCGCCGCCCATGCGCATGGTTACGCGCATCGCCGACCCCGCTCTCCCGTTCGGCGGCACCTGGACCTACGTGTTAACCTCCGACGGCTCCGGCTGCACGTTGCGCATCTGGGAGAATGGCTACGTCAACTCTCCGCTCTTCCGTTTTCTGTCCCGCTTCGTCTTCGGCCACACCTCGACCATGGACGACTACCTGCGCTCCCTCGGCAAAAAATTCAACGAATCCGTCACGCTCCAGCCCTAGCTACGTCGCTGCCCTGCTGTCATCCTGAGTCCGCTTGGGCGGACGAAGGATCTCTCTTTCTTCCTGCTTCCTGCTCCCTGCTTCCTTCCTCACTTCCTCTTTCCTCCTTCCTCATTTCCGTGCTCTACACCCTAAACCCAACACCCTCTCCAAATCCGCGTTCATCTGCGGATAAGCCTTTTCCCGAATTTCGAGTTTCGCATTTCGAGTTTCGCTCTTATCATTCATTCGTGCCTCTCCTCGACGTCCGCCATCTCACCGTCGACCTCCCCACGCCCGCCGGCTGGGTCCGCCCGGTCGCCGACGTTTCTTTCTCTCTCGACCCCGGCGCTACGCTCGGCCTCGTCGGCGAATCCGGCTCCGGCAAGACCATGCTCGCGCTTTCTCTTCTCGGCCTGCTTCCTCCCGCCGCCCGCCGTTCCGGCGCCGCCGAATTTCGTCCCGATGCTTCGGGATCGAATATCGATTCCCCCGTCACGAATGACACTCGCGACTTGATTACACTTTCCGAAGACCACATGCGCCGCCTCCGCGGATTGGAAATCGCCATGATCTTTCAGGAGCCCATGACCGCGCTGAATCCCGTCCTGCGCATCGGCGCGCAGATCGAAGAAGCCATTGCCGTGCACCATCCGCAGTTTTCGCGCGACGAAATCCGCCGCCGCGCTCTTGCCGCGCTCGAGCAGGCCGCCGTGCCCGACCCCGCCGCTCGCGCAGCGCAGTTCCCGCATCAACTTTCCGGCGGCCTGCGCCAGCGCGCGCTGATCGCCATGGCGCTCTCGTGCGGCCCTCGTCTGCTCATCGCCGACGAGCCCACCACCGCCCTCGACGTCACCATTCAGAAACAAATCCTCGAGCTGCTGAAAACTCTCCGCGCGCAGCTCGGCCTCGCGATGCTCTTCATCACCCACGACCTCGCCGTCGTCTCCCAGGTCGCTGAACGCGTCGCCGTCATGTACGCCGGACGCATCGTCGAAGAAGGCCCCACCGCAGAAATTCTTCGCCGCCCGCGCCATCCTTATACCGAAGGTCTGCTCCGCGCCGCGCCGTCGCTCGAACAGAAAACCCTGCAACCCATTCCCGGCAGCGTGCCGCAACTCGACGCGCTCCCTCCCGGCTGCGCCTTCGAGCCGCGCTGCCCCCTCCGCCGCCCGGAATGTTCTCTCGCCCTCCCCGATTTGCGTCAAGCGGGTCCCAACCACCGTGCGCGCTGTGTGCTCGTGTAGCGCCGGCCTTCAGGCCGGCATCTGTAGCCCGCCTCTTCAGAGACGGGGATTTGTGGGTCGCGGCGGAACTTGTCCCGCCTGCCCTGAGCGGCGCCGAAGGGAGCGAAGCCGAGGGAGCCGCGACAAAAAACGCTCGCGCACAGCGCGCACTTCTCTGCCGAAGGCGCCTTTTCTTTCTCGCGGCGCTGCTTGGAGCGCCGCGAAAACCCCACTCCCACGCACATTGCGCTGGATTCGTTTTCGCGGGCCTATTTTCCATTTTCCATTTTCTATTTTCGCTTTTTTCTCTCTCTGTTTTCTGCATCTCACTGGCGTATCATTTCCACGTGAGCCCCGACCAGCGCGATCTCGTCCGCGCACGTTTCACGCGCACCGCCGAGCAGTTCGCCAGCTTTTCTCTTTCCACGCGCGCCGCCGAAGCCGGCCGCCTCGTCGCGCTTGCCGCCCCGC
>CAZIWR010000030.1:0-19168 GCA_964542805.1 uncultured Acidobacteriaceae bacterium | reverse complement strand
TTATTTTGCGGGTTCCACGAGCCGCTCGGGCATGTCGGCCAGCACGTAACCCATCACCGCCAGCATCGCCATCGCTTTGCGGAAATTCACGGGCTCGATTTTGTCGAGCGTGTCGGCGTTGGTGTGGTGCCAGTCGAAGTAATGTTCGCCCGCGGTACGCAGGGCTAGGCCCGGCACGCCGTCGCGCATCAACGGGCTGATGTCGGCCCCGCCACCGCCGCGGGCGATTTCGCCGGCTTCAATTCCTTCCAGCAACTTTCCGATCTGCTGCAGCGTGGCCATGGCCGCTGTGTAGCGCGGATCATTCGCGTTGGGGTCCACTCCGGCAATGCTGAAACCGAAGCCAACCGGCTTTTCCGCACCGCCGTCCATTTCGATGGCGGCCACGTGCTTGGCAACGTCGGCTCCGAGGGCTTCGCGATAGGCCAGTCCGCCGCGAGAGCCGTTTTCCTCGTTGGTCCACAGCACAACGCGCAGCGTGCGCCGCGGTCTGAAGCCGAGCTGCTTCAAAATCGTCAGCGCCTGCCAGGCGGCGATGCAGCTTGCGCCGTCGTCATGCGCGCCCTGGCCGACGTCCCACGAATCAAAGTGCCCGCCCATCACCACGATTTCGTCGGGCATCTCGCTGCCGCGAATTTCGCCCATCACGTTGGCCGAGTCCGCATCCGGCAACATTTTCGCTTCCATGTACAATTTCACGCGGACTTCTTTTCCCGCGTCGCTCATGCGGTGCATCCACGCCGCGTCCTCCGCGGTGATGGCCGCCGCGGGAACGGTGGCCTCGCCGGCCTTGGGGTCCATCGCGCCGGTGTGCGGCGTGTACAGGCTGCGCCCGGTCACCGAGCGCAACAGCATGCCCACGGCGCCGAGCTTTGCGGCGCGCGCCGCGCCAATCGAGCGGTAGCGCACCGTGGGCCCGTATCCAGTCCACGGCACATCGTAAAGAATAATTTTCCCCGAAACTTTTTCCTGACCGAGCGCCTCCAACTCATCGAAGCTAGAGACCACCACAACCGGCGCGGTGATCCCTTCCGGCGGGGTGGCGATACTCCCGCCCAGGCCGAGCATGGGCAGCGGCCGCTCAAGTGGCGCGACGACGATGACGTACTCGCGCCCGCGCACCCAGTGCGGCACTTTCACTGGCTGTAAGCGCACGTTGTCGAGCTTGTCGGCCTTCATGGCCTCCGCCGCCCACGCCACCGCGCGCTCGAGTTGCGGCGAGCCGCTCAGGCGGTTGCCGATTTCCGTCGTCAAGTAGGTGAGCTTCTCCCACCCGCCTTTGTCCACGAGGGCTGTGCCGATGATTTTTCCTGCGGTATCGCGGTACTCCTCGGTGAGAGAAGTTTTCTTTTCCTGCGCCAGCCCGGCGCCCGCCATCAAAATAATTAGTCCCAGCGCCACGAGCGCGCGTCCAGTTTTCGTTGTCATGATTACGAGTCCTCGCTCACGATAAAACACACTCATGAATGACGCGCGAAATCTTAGCAGCCTGTGCGCGCAAGTCAACGCGGCAATCTGCCCGCCGCCGCGCTACAATATCACCGGGGAGTGCAATGTTATGAACGACCAGCTCGTGATCAACGGCCGCGCATTCCGTTCGCGGCTGATTGTCGGCACCGGAAAATACCGCAGCTTTCAGGAAATGGCCCGCGCGCACGCCGCCTCGGGCGCGGACATGGTCACCGTCGCCGTCCGCCGCGTGAACTTGACCGACAAGTCGAAAGAATCGCTGCTCGACTACATCGACCGCACCAAAATCTTCATCCTGCCCAACACCGCCGCTTGCTTTACGGCCGAAGAAGCCATCCGCACAGCGCGTCTTGGAAGGGAAGTGGGCCTCAGCGAGTGGGTGAAGCTGGAAGTAATCGGCGACCAGCAGACGCTTTTTCCGGACACCGCCGCGCTGATCGAAGCGACACGCGTGTTGGTGAAAGAAGGCTTCGTCGTGCTGCCGTACACCAACGACGACCTCATCGTCGCGCGGCGCCTGATTGACGCTGGTGCCGCGGCGGTGATGCCGCTGGCCGCGCCCATCGGCTCCGGCCTGGGCATCCAGAACGCAACGAACCTGCGCATCCTCCGCGAACGCATCACGGAAGTGCCGCTCATCGTGGACGCCGGCGTGGGCACCGCGTCCGACGCCGCCGTGGCCATGGAGCTCGGCGCCGACGGCGTGCTGATGAATACGGCCATCGCCGAAGCGCAGGACGCTGTGCTCATGGCGGAAGCCATGCGCGACGCCGTCACCGCGGGAAGAAAAGCTTACCTCGCCGGGCGCATCTCGAAAAAGCTGTACGCTTCGGCGTCCAGCCCGCTCACGGGCGTGGTGCGCTAGGTCGCAAACCGAAACTGCGTGCGAATCAAACCAGCCGTCGCATGAGTGAAAAACAAAAGCTCCGCCTCAGCTACATCGATTGGATGCGCGGGCTGGCGTGTCTCGCGATGTTTCAGACGCACTGCTACGATTCCTGGCTGGCGCCGTCGGAGCGGTCTGGAAAATTTTTCATGTGGTCGCAGCTGGTGGGAACGCTGCCGGCGCCTCTTTTTCTTTTTCTCGCGGGCGTGTCGTTCGCGCTGGTCACCGACAAAATGCGCCGCCGCGGCGTCGCCGACGGAGAAATTGCCCGCACCACCGTCAAGCGCGGCGCGGAAATCTTCGGCATCGCCATGCTCTTCCGCGTGCAGGAATTCATTCTCGGCCTGCCCGGAGCGCCGTGGACCGACCTGCTTCGCGTGGACATCCTGAACATGATGGGCATTTCCATGATAGCCATGGGCGCGCTGTGCCGCGTGGCACGCACACGCGTCGCGACGGTTGCGTCATCCATAGGTGTGGCGCTCCTCATTGGTCTTGCCACGCCGCCGCTGTGGACCACACTGCGGCCGCGCTGGCTGCCGTGGCCGCTTGAGGCCTACATCAACGGCGTACACATCTACCCCGATCCGCAGCCGTGGCTCTTTCCGATTTTTCCGTGGTCGGCCATCGCGTTCGCAGGATTGGCTGTGGGCTTTCTGCTCTTCAGCGATTGGGCCAAGCAGCGGGAAGCGCTCACCGCGACGCTGCTCGGCGCGGGCGGCGCGGCGCTGTACCTGGTCGCACAGTGGCTCGATGCCATGCCCGCGCAACTCTTCGCCGTGTACGACTACTGGCACACCAGCCCGAATTTTTTCCTCGCGCGCATCGGCGTCCTGCTGATGATCCTGTTTGCCTGCTATGCGTGGTGCCGCTGGGGGGCAGGGGAGTGGGGCTTCAGCCCCATCATTCAATTGGGGCGGACGTCGCTGCTGGTTTACTGGGTGCATATCGAATTCGTGTACGGACGTTTTTCAATTCTTGCCAAGCGCGGTACGAGCATCCACACGGCCAGCCTGGGCCTGCTGGCAATTTTTGTTGCCATGGTACTGCTCTCGCTCGCGCGCACGCGAACGAAAGGGCGCGGCGCGGAAGTCTTCGCGTGGTTTCGCCGCTTTTCCCGGCCGGCGCAAGAAGGCTAAGCTCGCACAGCGAGCCGCAGGTCACTGTTTTTTTGGCGGAAGTTTGAAGATGAGTTCGCCGCGCTTGGCCAGGCCCATCTCCTGGCGCGCGATGCGCTCGATGAGCTGGGGGTCGGTCTTCAACGCCTGAATTTCTTCGGACAGTAGTTTGTTGTCCGCATGGAGCTGCGCGATTTCCTGGCGCAGCTTTTCCACTTCCTTTTGCGCGCGGCGCATGGCCAGAAAACCGTGCTCCCCGAAAAGCACGTGGGCTACCAGCGCCATCAGCAGCAGAACAAAGATGGTGCCGCCCCAGCGTTGCAGAAATGTCTGTTTCGGCGCGGACTTTCGCGCGGGAGGTCGCGCCGCCCGTGTCGCGCGTTTCATGCGTACACCCATTTTTGTACCTCTGCGGCCAACGCGTTGGCGGCGTCGCGCGAGCCCGCTTCCGTGTACACGCGCACCAGCGGCTCTGTGCCGGAGAGCCGTAGCAGCACCCACGTGCCGTCTGTAAAGATTAATTTCAATCCGTCGGTGCGATCTTCTTTCGCAACGCGTCTTCTGAGGAACTCCTTGAAATCCTTTTTCAGCCGCTCGAGCAGACGCGCTTGCACATCCGCCGGCAAATGCAGGTTCACGCGCACGGGCCAATACTCCGCGCCCACTTTCTTGAAAAGTGCGCGCAATTGCTCCGCAAGCGAAGCGCGGCGCACGGCAATCATTTCCGCCACCAGCAGACAGGCCAGGATGCCGTCCTTTTCCGGCACGTGCCCGCGGATGCTCAGGCCCGCGCTTTCTTCGCCGCCCAGCGCGATCTTGTCCTGCTTGATTAATTCGCCGATGTACTTGAACCCGACCGGAGTTTGATAGACGGGCTGGCCATGGAACTTCGCCACCGCGTCGAGCAGATGCGTAGTCGCCACGCTGCGCGCCGTACCAAGCTTCCAGCCGCGCGTCTCCACAACGTAATCGTAGAGCAAAGCAAGAATGTGATTGGGCTGGACGAAGGTGCCGTCGGCGTCGAAGATGCCGAAGCGGTCGGCGTCTCCGTCGGTGGCCAGGCCCGCACTCGCGCCGGATTCGAGCACGGCTGCGCGCAACGGCGCCAGGTTGCTCTCGGAGACATCCGGGCCGGTGCCGTCAAAGAGGACGTCGCGATTGGTGCGCATGGCGCGTGCGGAAATTCCTTGGTCGGCCAGCGCGCGGTCCAAATAGCCTGCGCCACATCCGTGCAGCGGGTCGCAGACAAAATTGAGCTTTGCGTTGCGCAGCGCGCCAAAATTGACGAGCTGTACCAGCCGCGCTAGGTACGGTTCGCGCGGGCTGATGCGCTCGACGCCGTCCCTGGATTCGCGCTCGCCGTGCACAGAGGCCGGCAGCGGTTTTCCGGCGAGGTGTGCAACGCGCGCTTCGATGTCTTTCGTTACTTCCGGCAGCGCAGGCCCGCCATCCGGTCCGGAAAATTTCAACCCATGATATTGGGCTGGATTGTGGCTGGCGGTGAAATTGATCGCGCCGTCGGTCTTGCGCCGCAAGATTTCGTAGGCGATGGCCGGAGTGGGCGCAGAATGGTCACACAGCAGCACGCGCACGCCGCACGCCTGCAGGATGGCGGCCGCCGTGGCGGAAAATTCTTCGGAGAAAAAGCGCGGGTCGTGCCCGATGATGAGCGTGGGCTTTTTGTTTTTACTCAGCACATGCCCGGCGATGGCCGCTACCACGAGTCGCACGTTGGCGAAGGTAAACTGGTCGGCAATGACGGCGCGCCAGCCTGACGTGCCGAACTGGATGGCCGAAGTCGCGATTTGATTGCCCACCATGACGGGCTATTGTATCGTGGCGCACGGGCCAGCGGACAGCGGTTGGCGATTCGTGACCAGTAAGAGTAAAGAAGCGCGGCGGCCGGCGGGAGACATGCGTTGACGGACAAGGTGCTAGTGCTGGTGACCTGCGCGAACTCGCGCGAAGCGAAACGCATTGCCCGCGCCGCTGTGGAAGAGCGTCTCGCCGCTTGCACCAACGTGCTGGCTGCGCCGCTCGATTCCGTTTATCGCTGGAAAGGAAAAGTGGAGCAGGCCAGCGAAGTGCTGCTGCTGATGAAAACTTCGCGCAAGAAACTGAATGCGTTGCGCGCCACTGTGGAGCGATTGCACAGTTACAATGTGCCCGAATTCATCGCTATTTCGATTGCCGCCGGCTCGCCCGCTTATCTGCATTGGCTCGACGATTGCCTGCAACCGGACGCACGCGGGAGGAGGCCCCGATGAGCGAACTGGCCCCGGCCGCGGCCGCGTGTCTGGTCGGCGAACACAACCACTTCCGCTGGTTTCACGTCGAGGACGTGAAGGGGCCTGTACTCGACGAACTGGCGGTTGCGTTCGGTCTCCACGACCTGGCTATCGAGGACTGCCGCAACAAACGCCAGCGGGCCAAGGTCGAAGAGTACGACTCGCACCTCTTCCTCGTCCTGAACACTTTGCATTTCGAAAAAGAAAAAAGTGAGTGCTGGTTCGGTGAGTTCAATATTTTTGTCGGCAAGGATTTTCTCATCACCGTGCACGACGGCCCCAGCCGCACGTTTCGCGCGGTGCACCCTAAATTCAAAGCCGATGTGAAGATGGCCCATCCGGGGCATCTGCTCCGCGCGCTGCTCGACTTTATCGTGGACTTGTACCTGCCCGTCCTCGACACGGTTGAGGAGCGGATTGAAGAGATGGAAGAGGAAGTCATCGGAAAGACTTCGCCGGCGCAGCTCAGCGATATTTTTGCACTGCGCCGCGCACTCATCAATTTTCGCCGCGTGGCCACTGGCATGCGCGATGCCGTGAATCATTTGCTTTACCGCACCGAGCCGTGGCTGCGCACGGAACAGCTTTATTTGCGCAACGTGTATGACCACATCGTGCGCGCGCTGGATTTTGTCGAGACCTACCGCGAAATCCTCACTGGCGTGCTGGACGTGCACCTCACCGCCACCGCCAACCGCACCAACGAAATCATGAAGGTACTCACCATCTACACGACCATCGCCGCTCCCATCTTGCTCATCACCGGTTATTTCGGTCAAAACTTCGACGAACTCCCGCTCATTCACCAAGTGTACGGTGTTCCTGTGATGCACGGGCTTTTGTTGATTAGTTCGCTCGGCGCCCTGTGGTTTTTCAAGCGCCGCGGCTGGTACTAGGCCAAAACTTTCTGGAACGATTACCTCACAGGTTTCTGTCCTGACTTGAAGGTTGTCCACGGGCCGGCCTTCATGTCGCGCAGGATAGGCGCCTGCCAGGAATATTGCGGATGCGCCTTCAAGAACGGCGCGGCGATAAAATCCGCTCCGCACGGATGGCCGATGCGCGCGCGCAGCGTCATGGTCGCGGCCATCGCGTCGTCCATCACTTTGCCCTGCACCGCGCCGCCGGGATGATTCGCTCCCCACTCCCACTCCGGCACGCCGCGCGAGGTCGCATCGACGTGGCCGCAGAGCGTGCGCTCGTCGGCCTCTTCCTTTTTCTGAATTACATCATAGTGGTCGGCCATCGCTTTTTCGGCCCAGGCGGCGTCGATTTTGCCCTTGGCCTGTTTCATCAACTGTTCCCAGCGAGCGCGGCGCGCATTGGGCGAACTGCCGGGATTCGTCGCATCGAACTTGGTTTCTTCTTTGAGAACTTTCGCGTCGCTCGGAAAGTTGGAGCCGACGAAGTAGCCGTCCTTCGAGCGCCACAACTTGTAATTTTTCAAGCCCAGTTCGAGCTGTGCGATTTCGCCGGTCTTGCGGTCGCCGATGAGCCAGTCGTTGGCGTAGCCGCCGTTATTGCCGTCGAGCATGATCTTCACGTACTCGTCGATGGACGTGGCGTACTGCATGGCCTTGCGGGAGCGCACGAATTCCGGCTTGCCCTTGGGGTCGTAGCCCTCGAACTGCGTGATGGTCGTTTCGGTCATGACCATGCCGGCATCGTTCACTCCAAAATCGTCGTCGCTGGTAATCACGCCGGGGTAGCCGTCCATCAGCATGCGGTGGCCGCTGGTCGGTGCAATGTCAAAGATGATGCGCCAGCGCTCGCCCGACCAGTAGCTCGTCCAGTTGTTGTGGGCGATCACGATTTTCCCGTCCTTGGTGTAACTGCCGGTGGCCACAAAGGCGCTGCAATTCCCCGGACTCACCAGCTTCGGTGCGTTGGCCACCTTAAGCTGGCGGTTCAGCCACGGCACGTAGTAGTCGGGCACTTCCTCGAATGCATTCAGCGCCACTAGGTCGTCGATGTCCATCTGGACGCCTTTTGAATTCGCGCCCGCGACGATTGCGTTCAGCTCCTCCTGGTACTCCGCGTCAATGCGAGGCCAGAGAATGTTGCGCGCCGTTTCGCGGAAGAAATTCCAGTCGCGCTTGGTGCGATGAGTGCTATCCAGGCGAATGGCGTGAAACGCATCCTCGATTTCTTTGGCCAGCAGCACTCCATGCTGGAAGCCGATTTGCGCGGGCGATCCTTGGAGGTGCACGTAGATCCAGCCACCGGATTCAAATCGGTAGCCACCTGTCAGCCGGGCGTCCTGAGCAGCGCCCTTCGGACTTTTTGCCTGCGAGCCTGCCGACACCACGGCTGTTGGCCCTGCCATGTTTACGAGTGCGACGGCCGTCGCCAGAAGCAGGCTTAGGAGTGCGACCACGCTCAGAGGGTTTCGTTTCGTAGCTGTCATCGTCTTCTCCGTAGATCAAACCGCGGCCAGCGCCTGGTCGAGGTCGGCGATCAAGTCTTCCACGTCTTCGATTCCGACCGAGATCCGCACCAGACCGTCGGTGATGCCAATTTCCGCGCGCACGTTCGGCGGCACCGACGCGTGGGTCATCAGCGCCGGCAAGGAGATCAGCGTCTCCACCCCGCCCAGGCTTTCCGCCAGCGAGCAGAGGTGTACTTTGTTCAGCAGTCGCCGCGCTGCCTCCATGTCCCCCAGGTCAAACGAGATCATCGCGCCAAAACCCTTTTGTTGTTTTTTCGCCACTTCGTGCTGCGGGTGTGACGCAAGGCCGGGATAGAGCACGCGCTTCACTTTGGGGTGCTTCTCCAGGTATTTCGCGATGGCCATGCCGTTTTTGTCGTGCTGCTGCATGCGCACGGCCAGCGTCTTGATGCCTCGCGCCACCAGCCAGCAGTCCATGGGGGCAAGCCCCGAGCCCGCAGAGCGCTGGATAAAGAAGATTTTGTCCGCATCCTCCTGACGCGACAAAATCACCGCGCCGCCGGTGCAGTCGCTGTGGCCGTTCAGGAACTTGGTCATGGAGTGCACCACAATGTGCGCGCCGAGCGCCAGCGGCTGCTGCAAGTACGGGCTCATGAAGGTGTTATCCACCACCAGAGTGATATTGCGCTCGCGCGCCAGCCGCGAGACCGGCGCAATGTCCGTGATAATCATCGTGGGGTTGGTGGGCGTTTCCGCGTAGATCATCTTTGTATTGGGCTTGATAGCCGCCTCTAGCTTGCCGAGGTCCGAGGTGTCGACGTAGTCGAACTGCATCCCAAATTGCACTAGGAGCTGCGTGGTCAGCCGAAACACACCGCCATAAACCGCTTGCGAGACGATGACGTGGTCTCCCGGCCGTAGCAGGCGGAAGACGGCGTCGATCGCCGCCATGCCTGATGAAAATACATAGGAGGTGAGTCCTCCCTCGAGTTTGGTCAGGCACCGCTCCAAGGCCTTTCGGTTTGGATGGGCTGTCCGGGCGTAGTCGTAACCTTTGTTCTTGCCCAAAGCCTCCTGAACGTATGTAGATGTCTGATAGATTGGCGCTACGATGGCACCAGTGGCCGGATCCGGCTCCTGTCCCACATGAATCGCGTCGGTTGCAAAGCCCATATTGGTCCTCCTGGAGGTCGTGCGGGACACCCTTTGTGCGGGTGCCCGAATGCGCCGGCAGCGGAAGTGAGATACAAAATCCGTCTGCAGGTATGAGAAAATATACGAAGCGCCAAACCTAGGCTTCGGAAGGGCGTGGCGTCCCGCGTGCCGGGGTTTCGGGAGCGGGACGTCGAAAGTAACGCACCGCTGGTTCGGAGTCAATGCGTCGAGACAGAGAGACAGCGGGTTGCAGGCATCGCCGGAAAAGCATCGCGCATCTTAGCTGATGACAGGAAACAAAATGACCGCTGGCATCACAAAGCACACAATCAAACAGGCTTTGGCGTGGCATTGGGGTCCCAGTGCTTGTGTCCTATTACTTGCGCTGTCTGTAAATCTTCTGCCGTCCGTTTTGCGCGCGCAGTCTGGTGACAAACCTGCCAAGGAAAAGCAGGAGGGAACTACCAAGCTGCGCATCGAGGTGACCGCGGGGGAGGAAGCCAATCCTGTGGAAGGCGCCAGCGTCTACGTTCGCTTCAGCGAAGCGCGCAAGTTGGGGAAAGACAAGAAGGTAGAACAGAATTGGAAGACGAATAAGGATGGAGTCATCAAGGTGCCCGATGTGCAGCGCGGCAAAGTATTGATTCAAGTGATCGCGCAGGGTTGGAAGACGTTCGGGCAATGGTACGATTTGGATCAAGATGAACAGACGGTCAAGATTCGTCTGCAAAAGCCACCGCGCTGGTATTAAATCTTTCCCCGCCGGTTACGTTCGCTACCATTCTAATAAATCGCTCTATCTTCGCCGGAGGCAATTTGCTGGCCATACTCGCCGCGCGAACTGCCCCACAATTGTGCAAACAGGAAAAAGCTTCTTGCTGGCCCGCTGTTAGCCGCTTAAAAAAAATCTTTTCCACAAACTTTTCAACACAGTTGTTGAAAAGTTGTGAGACCTCTCCGCTTCAGAAGGAATCGAGCAAGGCCTCGCGCGACGTGTAGCGCACAACACTTTCATAGTCGGCGCCAATCTCCTCGCGCAGCCGCGTGGTGTCCATGGTGTACGAGCCGAGAAAATAGGGAATGGCTTGCGGAGGCATTCCGGAAAGTCCAATCGCCCACAGTATGCGCAGGAGAGCGACCACCCACTTCTCGGAAGGAAGATGAACCACGGGCGTCCCGGCGAGCCGCGCACATTCGGCAAAGGTTACGCCTTCTCCGCGGCCGGCCAGGTTGATGATCTTGAGGTGTCCCGCCTGGAAGTGCTCGAGCGTCCACTGCAGCACGCGCGCAACGTCGTCAACGTGCACATACTGAAACAAATTCTCGCCACTTGCCGACGCGGGCATGACCATGGGCAGCTTCCATCCAGCGCGCTCCAACGTGCGGGCCAGCCAGCCGCGTCCACTGGGCTTGCCGCGAATCGCGCGCAGAATGAAATTGTCCATCGTCTTGCCGGCGAAGATGCTCGGGCGATAGACATAAAGCGCGCATCCTCCGAGTGATGGATACATTTTCTGACAGATTTCATCGGCCTCGCGCTTGTGCACGGCATAGGGCAACGTGTGCGCATGCAACTCCGCATCCTCGGTCACTTGTTCCGGCAAATCCGGACCATAGGCGGAGACGCTGGAAGGAAAAACAAACAGGCGAACAGCTGTTCCATTGGAGTTAGCGTCGGCAACGGCCTCGAGCAGGCGTTGCGTCGCTGCCACATTGGCTTGCCACATGCGCGGCACGTCCTCAATGCCGGTGCGAACCGGATCAATGACGAACGCGAGGTGCAAGACAGCCTCGATGTTCTTGCTTTTCAAGAGCCGGGCAAGCTCCTCCTGTCCAGCGCGCCCTGAGAGATCGAGCTGAACAAACTCTCCACAAGGCACTTCTTTGGGCGGGGGGTATAGATCCACCGTCACCATGTCATATCCCCTCAACAAGGGAGCTACTCGCCGCCCCAGATTGCCGGAGATTCCAGTGACGAGGACTCGTTGAATTTTCGTGGATGCACTGGCTGGCTCGATAGGCCACCTCGCCGAGCTTCTGTCGCAATTTATCACAATTGGCTGTCCGCCCGCCGCGGCGGACTTTGACGGCATCCCTGGCGAGTGTTAGATTAGCGCCGCGGCAAGGCAACTCATGGATCGCAATCGAAATAACGGATTCTCGATGGTTCAGCTTTTGTGGAGCAATCTTTGCGCACGGCCAGTGCGCACGCTGTTGAGTGTTGCCGGCATTGGCTTGCAGGTCTTTATGGTGCTGTTCTTTGTTGGGCTTACCGCGGGTATCGTCTCCGAATGGGGCAAGCGCGTAGAAGGCGTAGGTGCCGACATCCTCGTGCAGCCCCCCAACGCATCAATTTTTCTAGTTTTTTCGCCGGCAGTGATGCAGGAAAGCCTCGCTCAGAAGATTGGCGCATTGCCCGGAGTGGACGAGGTCGCTCCCGTCCTCGCAGTGATGAATTCAAGCACGATGGACGTCGTCTATGGGATTGACTACCATCGCTTCAACGCACTCAGTAAAGGTTTTCTTTTCTTGCAGGGACGCCCCTTCGAAGCAGCGAACGAAGTCATCGTGGACGACATCAAAGCGCACACCAAAGATATTTCTGTAGGTGACAAAGTCACCCTGCTGGGTCGGGAATTTACCGTTTGCGGGATTGTGGCGCATGGGAAAGGAGCACGGTTCTTCATTCCGCTGCACATGGCTCAGGAGATCTCCGGGGTGGAGGGCCGCGTTTCGCTTTTCTACGTTCGCAGCACGGGGGATACGGAACGAACGCGAAAGGAAATCGTAAAGCTGCTGCCAACCGACCGCGTGCGCTCCGTGGGCGAATACATGACCCTGATGAACACGGACAACCTGCCGCAGTTCAGGCCATTTATCCGTGCCATGGTGGGAATTGGAGTGATCATCAGCTTTTTGGTAGTACTGCTGTCCATGCACACGCTGGTACTCGAGCGCACCAAGGAAATCGGCATCCTGAAGTCGCTTGGCGCTTCGCGCCTGGATATTGTTCGCCTGTTTGTTGGGGAAACCCTTCTGCTGACAGGATTTGGAATTGCGCTTGGACTGGCCACTACGTTTACATTGGTGGCTGTGCTGAGGGAGACAGCGCCAACGCTGACAGTTCTAATCTCGCAGGAATGGATTTTGCGGACCATTGCATTGGCCATCGTCGGCGCGGTGGCTGGGGCGCTCTATCCCGCCTACCGCGCGGCCGGGTTCGATCCGGTTGACGCCCTTTCGTATGAATGAATTGAGGTGCATGTGAGCAAGGTCCTTCTCTATACCCAGCCCGGTTGACCGCCCTGCCTTGTGGCGAAAGAGTTTCTTTCGTCTCGCGGTATCCCCTTCGAAGAGAGAAACATCCGCAGCGACCCGGAATTCGTCCGGGAGCTTGTGGGGGAACACCGGAGCCGATCCACACCCACGCTGGTCGCCGGGAAACGTGTCGTAATGGGTTTTGATCCTGCCGAATACGAATCTGCTCTGCGCGGCATCTAAGCTTCGTGGAGGAGTTCATGCGCAGAAAACTCATTTTGAGCCTGGCTGTTGCGTGCCTGGCCGGGGCCGCCTGGGCGGGTGAGCCGTGGACAGACAAGCCGTCCGCTTCGTGGACCGATGCCGATGTGCGGAGGATCTTGGACAACTCTCCTTGGGCTAAAACGATTTCAGTTGCAGCCACCTGGCTGCGCACCGGTGCACAGGGGCTGGAAGTCGGTACGAAAATCTCCATACCGCCTTCGCCTCGCGCCCCGGCTCAAATGGAAGATCCGGACCTGAAGCTTCCGCCACCTGTCCATGACAAGCTCTACGATCAGTTCGCGCGATTTCTGCTCCGCTGGGAGTCCTCCAGAACAGTCCGCACGGCGTTGCAGATCAGAGCCCAGCGACAGGGTTCCTTGAGCAGCCCGCCGGGAGTCCCGCCACTGGCTGCCGAGCCGCTGGAGTACGAATTGCTTCTGGGGGGAGACTCCCTGGCGCCTTTTCCGATGGCCACGGATTCCGAGCTGAAGGCGAACACGGCGCTACTGTTCGCGGGCTCCGGGCGGAAAGTGGCAGCCACTCGGGTCATCGTGCGGCGTCGTGATGACGGCCAGATTCTCGAAGTTCGCTTCTTTTTTGGGAAGCGAATGGCGAGCGGTCAACCTGCCCTTGCCGCCGGTGAAAAGGCTGTCGAGTTCCAGTGTCGAGTCGGGGGTACCATTCTCCGGGCGCGGTTTGAACCTGCGAGAATGGTTGACGCGGAAGGCCCGGACTTGCGATAAAGAGAAGTGAGTGTTGCAGCCCGAATGGTGCAAAGCTGTCATACATAGTGGTGGAGGAATTATGCGTAGTCGAATGGCCGTGTTGCTAGCCTGTCTGGCGCTTGCGGTCACAGCGTGGGCGGGCGATCCGTGGAAAGAAAAAACCTACAAAGAGTGGAATGAAGCGGAAGTCAACAGGATCTTGGCCGATTCGCCGTGGTCCCGTCCGGTTACCGTGCCGGCATTCTGGCGCAGCGGCGGCAGCTCCATGGCCACCGCAGGTGGGCGAAGTGGGGGTAGCAGTGAAGCCGGCGAAGGCGGAGGAGCTGTCAGCCAGGGCGGTGCTGGAGCCAGCGGTGCGGGTGGAGGAGGTTTGCCAGAGGCGCATTTCACCGTCCGCTGGGGGTCGGCCCGCACAACGCGCGAGGCCCTGGCCCGCCTTGCTATTCTCCGCGGCATGTCTGAAGCGGACGCCGAGAAGTTGATTAACCTGCCCGCGACCGAGCATCAGATTGTGGTGTACGGTTCCGACATGGCGCCCTTTGCCAAAAGCGACGAGAAGAGTCTGATGGAAAAGACATTTATCAAATTCAAGAAAAACAAGCAGAAGATTTCCCCTTCACGGGTGGAGATTAAGAGGGCCCAGGACGGCAAGAAAATTTCCGGCATCGTTTTCTACTTTCCGATGAAGTCCGAAGCAGGCGAGCCGGTCATTGCGTCGGACGAGAAGGGCGTCGATTTCGAATGCCGCACCGATGCAGTGAGTATTCGTCAGAGTTTCGAGCCGCAAAAAATGATCAGCAAGGCCGGCCCTGATTTGCGATAAAGTGGAAGAACCGTCTGGCGCGGGGTGCACCTGGCTGCCGCCGAAGATGGAGGAGTTGTGCGCAGTCCCATGGTAGTTGTCTTTGCTTGCTCTGTGCTGGCGCTCGCCGCGTGGGCGGGCGATCCGTGGAAAGAAAAAACCTACAAAGAGTGGGATGAAAAAGACGTTAACAAAATCCTGGCGGATTCTCCCTGGGCGCGGCCGATTACAGTTCTTGCAACCTGGCGGAGCGGAGGCAAATCCTTGCCGGACACGGCCGGTCAGAGGACAGGGGGCGCGGGGGCGGCCGGCGAACGCTCGGGCGGAATTGGAACTGACGTTACCAACTTGATCGTCTCTGAGGTTGGCGGTGCAAGTGCTGGAAACTCGACAGAGGCCCGCTTCACTCTCCGTTGGGAGTCGGCCCGCACTGCTCGCGAGGCCCTGGCCCGCCTCGCCGTTCTCCGCGGCATGTCCGCGACGGAGGCCGAAGAGTTGTTGAACCTGCCCGCCGCCGAACATCACATCGTGTTGTACGGCTCCGACATGGCGCCCTTTGCCAAGAGTGACGAGAAGAGTCTGATGGAAAAGACATCTCTCACGCTCAAGAAAAGCAAGCAGAAGATTTCTCCTTCATGGGTGGAGATCAAGAAGTCCCAGGACGGCAAGCAGATTTCCGCCATCGTTTTCTATTTTCCGATGAAGTCCCAAACGGGCGAGCCGTTCATTGCATCGGACGAAAAGGGCGTCGAGTTCGAATGCCGCACCGAGGTAGTGAGCATTCGTCAGAATTTTGAGCCGCAAAAAATGATCAGCAAGGCCGGCCCTGATTTTCACTAGGCGTGGCCGAATTCATTTCCGGGAGGAACTCACGATGAAGCGAATCTTGTATTTCGGCACAATAATGCTTTGCGTTTTCGCGTTAACCCAGATTGCCGCGGCGCAAATGGGGATGAGGATGCGAGGGCCATCGGTGCGGGGTGTTTGGGCCCCAGTCGTCGGAACCGGCGCGGTCTACCAGACGGAGAATCAGCGTGAGGGCAAGCGGGAAATGGAAATGACCATCGTCGGTGCGGAAACTTCCGAGGGCAAGCCCGGACACTGGCTGGAGATGGCATTCAAGAGCCCCAATGAAGGCCAAATGGTTGTCCGCCAACTGATGGCGCTCAATAACAAACAAATGCAAATCTTGCGCATGGTGTTCCAGCAAGGCAATGAGGAGCCGGTCGAAATGTCCATGGAGATGATGGGCATGATGGGACAAATGGGACAGCAGCCAAAACCCCAGAATGCAGACATCCGGGAAGAAGCGGAGCGCGTGGGCGTGGAATCGGTTACCGTGCCCGGCGGCACATTCGAGTGCGAGCACTGGCGTTCCAAAGACAAATCGTCGGATTTCTGGATTTCCGACAAGGTCGCGCCGTACGGCCTGGTCAAAATGATCTCCAAGGACGAGAGCATGACCTTGCTGCGCGTTATCACCAACGCCAAAACCAAAATCCGGGGCACACCGAAAAGGTTTGATCCCGCGGAAATGATGCGGCGGCCCTGAGCGCACTCTACAAAATCAAATCGGACTCAGGGTGCCGCTTGCGCGGCCGCCTGAGTCCGGTGCATTAAGAATAGATTCTTTTTGAAGTTACGGCTTCTTCCCTCCGCCCTTCTTTGCAGCCGTCTTGGTTTCTTTCTTCGTTTCCTTGGCTTCGGCCTTCATTTCCTTTTTTGTATCCTTCATTACGTCCTTTTTTGTTTCCTTGGCGTCTGCCTTCATTTCCTTCTTCGTTTCCTTGGTTTCCATCTTGGCAGCGTGGGCCTCGTGCTTGGCCTCGGCCTTGACCTGACCTGCTGCCGTGGCTTTGCCTGTGGCTTTCCCTTCGGCCTTTTTGCTGCCCACTTCCTTCGTCTTTCCTGGTGCAGTCGCCCCTTGGCCCCCCTGTGCTGCCCACGAAGCGGAGGCACACACCAGGACGACGGCGACGAGCAAAGCGAAAATCTTCCCTGCGAATCTCATTCAATTCCTCCTTATTGGGGCCGACCCCCTCGACAGGATACTCCTCTCCCGGTTGGCGGGTGTCAAGAGTAACGCCACTCTAGAAACGAAGTTGGCTTTCCTGCAGCGGCATCGTGTGCCGGGCCCGAGCTTCCAGGTCGCGCGCCAAATTGCGCACCATCTTCAGCGGCACCGAGACGTGCACCGTTTCGCGATCGCTATCCACATCCACCACCAGCGACCCGCCACTCTTCACGATGAGCACATGCTCGCGCGGGCTGTCGACTTCCACCAGCACGCCGTCGGGGATACGCTCGAGTTCTTCCGCGGCAATGCGCATTGCGGGCAGAAACTCCCTGGCCCGGCTCATGGCTCGTGCCAGCTCACGCTCCGGAGCAAGCCTCACACCCAGCGGCACAAGAACGGCGGGCATGTACAGCCGCAGATTTGTCCCGTCCGGCTTCTTCTCATGGACGCGCACGCCGATGAAGCCTGCGTCGGCCACGATTCCCGCCACCACCAGCGTTCCCGTCAGGAACACCATCTTTACCGACATCGCGGCCTCCTACTGTCCTGTGTTTTTCGAATCGACCCAGATCTTCACCGTGTTTTTTCGATCTTCCACCGTCACCAGGATAGTGTCCCCGTGCGCCGAGAGGGCGCGCACTGCGGCCACCAGGTCCAATTCGTCCTTCGCTCCGGAGAGAAGTGCGTCCACCACCGACATGGGCACGCGGACATCGACGCGCTCTTCGAACAGCGCGGCCGGCTTCTCGTCCGGCTTATCGGTCTTCCGCGCTTCTTTCATTTCGCGGACTCTCACCACCAGGTATCCGGCTTCCTTGGCGACGCGCACATTGTTTTTGCGGCTCTGCACGGTGACGAACTCGCCGTCCTTAGTGTCCCGCACCGCTTCAAAAACCGCGCGCAAGTCCACTTCATTCACCCGCAGTTCATTCACGCGGATCTTGCCGCTTTGCAGCATGTTCTTGTTGATTGCCGGCAGCACTTTTTCGACCAGCGCCAGCGGCACGTTGACGCGCACCGTTTCACCGTCGGCGTCTGTCGAGTTGACACTCACGTGCAGCCATCGTTCGGCCGGCTGCGCAGCGCTCTGCGCGCGCGTGATGGGCGTCACCACCGACCCGGCTGTTGCCAGCGCCAGCGTCAACACCACGGCTATCAGCCAAATCCGTCCTTGCTTCATAGTGATTCCTCCTGGGGCTTGCCCCGTCAACCGTAGTAACGCACCTTCCCCTGGAAATGTTCCCTGGCAATTGAATCGAGTAGAGCGGGAGGCAAGGGGATGTAGCGCCGGCCCCGCAGAGCGGGGCCGGCCCCGGTATGGCGGCCTTACTCGTTCTGGAGCTTCAGAAACACAGCCGCCAACGGAGGAAGAGTAAGCCGGAGCGAATCATCATGTCCGAGCCAGGGCACGGGTTCCGCATGGACGCCGCCGCAATTTCCCAGGTTGCTTCCGCCATAAATTCCGGCGTCGGTGTTCAACAATTCTGCATAGAAGCCGCGCTCGGGAACCCCCACGCGATAATTCTCGCGAGGGATCGGTGTGAAGTTACACACCACAATCACGCAATCGTCCGGGTTCTTGCCTCTTCGCAGAAAGGAGAGGACGCTCGCGTCCGCGTCATTGCAGTCCAGCCATTCGAAGCCGGGCCAGTCGAAATCCACTTCGTGGAGCGCCGGTTCGCTCTGGTATAGCCGGTTGAGGTCGGCAACGAGTTGCTGCACTCCTCGGTGCGTTTCGTAATCGAGCAGGTGCCAGTCCAGGCTCTGGTTGTGGCGCCATTCAATCCACTGGCCGAACTCGCTTCCCATGAAGTGGAGCTTTTTGCCGGGGTGCCCGCACATGTAGCCGTAGAGCAAGCGCAGGTTGGCAAACTGCTGCCAGGTGTCGCCCGGCATGCGGCCGATCACGGAGCGCTTTCCGTGCACCACTTCGTCGTGCGAGAACGGCAGCACAAAATTCTCGGTGAAGGCGTAGAGCATCGAGAAAGTCATCCGGTTGTGGTGAAATTTGCGGTGAATCGCGTCGTGCCCAAAGTAGTCGAGAGTGTCGTGCATCCAGCCGAGGTTCCATTTCAAGCTGAAGCCCAGCCCGCCCAGATAGGTCGGACGCGACACCATCGGCCAGGCCGTGGATTCTTCCGCAATGGTGAGCACGCCGGGATGGCGCAGGTGCACCACTTCGTTCAGCCGCTTCAGGAACGCCACCGCTTCCAGATTCTCCCTGCCGCCGTATGGATTGGGCACCCATTCGCCCGGCTTGCGCGAGTAGTCGAGATACAGCATGGACGCCACCGCATCCACGCGCAGACCGTCCACGTGATACTTGTCCATCCAAAACAGAGCGTTCGAAATCAGATAGTTCTGCACTTCGTTGCGGCCGTAATTGAAGACCAGCGTGCCCCAGTCGGGATGCGCTCCCTTGCGCGGGTCGGCATGCTCATAGAGATGCGTGCCGTCGAACAGGGCCAGGCCGTGCGCATCGCGCGGAAAATGCGCCGGCGTCCAATCGAGGATGACGCCGATGCCTTCGCCGTGGCAGCGATCGATGAAGTACATCAGGTCCGCGGGCGTGCCGAAGCGGCTGGTGGCGGCGAAGTAGCCCAGCGTCTGGTAGCCCCACGAGGCGTCGAAGGGGTGCTCCATCACCGGCATCAACTCGATGTGCGTGTAACCCAGCTTCTTCACATACGGCACCATCTGCTCCGCCAGATCGCGGTAGCTCAGCCAGCTCTGGCCGTCGCGCCCGCCGAGCCGCCAGGAACCCAGGTGCGCTTCATAAATGGAAATCGGCGCCGC
>CAZIWR010000029.1:0-19171 GCA_964542805.1 uncultured Acidobacteriaceae bacterium | reverse complement strand
GATGTCGCGGGGAACTAAAGGATGGAGCGCGAGATTGAAGGCGGGGGAGTTCACTGCCTTCACGATTCGCGTTGTCTCACCGCCACCGCCGCTGCCGGCAGGAATCCAGACCGATGGGCTTCTTACGATCCGTCCAAGCGGTTGGCTATCGGTTGTGCCACTGTGTCCGAGACGCCAGGAAGCCGTGCCGCTTCCCCCCGGAGACATAGTCCCCGACGATGTCGCCACCTGCGTTGATTCCGAAAGCGCGCGTGGCAGTGGCTCCCGGATAGTTGATCGAAGTGAAGCCCGCGTTGTCCCACAGAAAACCGTGTGCCTTGTTGTCCATGTCTCTGAACACTCCCACGACCTCGCCGGTAGGACTGATGTCCCAGGCCGCCGTGAAGATGCTGCCGGGAACGTCAAAGGGTAGGAAGACGCCGTCTTCGACTACATAGCCTCTCCCTTTCCCGGTCGCCAGGATCGTGTAGAGTCCTACAAGCTTTCTGCCGTCGGGCGTCATGCCATTGTGCATCGAGGCCGGGACGCTGATGCTGCTCAGCCCCGTGGCACCGATGATCATTCCGAACATTGTGTTCGTCGTGTTGGTATCGTGGTAGCAGCCGACGATTTCGCCCCGCGGAGTGATTCGCTGGGCGACGGTGTTCAGGTGGCCGGGATAGTTCGCCACCGTGAACACGCCGTTGCGCAGCCGGTACCCATTCCACCTGCCGAGTGCGTCGTTAAACATGCCGACAATTTCGCCGCTAGGCCCAATTCCCCGGGCGTCTGTAGCCGTCGCACCTGGGAAGTCAATCGATGTGAAGCTGCCGCCGTTCATCAGAAAGCCGTGGAAGTTGCCGGCCGTATCCTGGTACCAACCGACCACTTCCCCACCGGCGTTGATACCCTGCGCTACGGTCAGCACGGCACCGGGGAAGTCGATCGACGTGAACTGAAGTGACCTTTCTTCCGACTGAGTCCAAACTCCAACTGGAAATAGCATGAGCGCTGCCAAAACAACCGCCGCGCAGAGTCCCACACGGTGAATGGTGATGTGTCTAGGCATGAAGTCCCCCTTGATAAGTTGAGTGGCCGCAAGAACTGTTGCACTTCGGGCCAAGCGTGGGCGGGATTGCAGCGAAGTGCAATGAGGCGGGTGCACTAGTTCTCTAGTTGTTTTTCACTAGTTGGACTGCTCAGCCTGCAAATTGAAGCGCACGCGTAGCTAGAGGAGTCCGGAGCGGAAGGCGTAAGCAACAGCCTGGGCTTTATTCTCGATGACGAGCTTGTTGAGGATGTTCTGCACGTGGTTGCGCACGGTGTACAAGCTGATGCCGAGCCGTTGAGCGACGGCTGAATTGGAAAGCCCTTCGGCCAGCAGGCGCAAGATCTCCAACTCGCGGCGCGTGAGCATGGTCAGCGGGCCCGCCGCAAGAGGAGTAGGCGGCGCACAGCGGAAGACGTCTGACTTGTCGCTCACAGTCTGCAGAACACCCGAGGTGCGCAAGGCGCGCACAATCTGGTCCGTGGCTTGGCGGACGCGGTGGTGGCATGTCGTGTCGCGCATCAGATGCACGGCCAGCGAGCCGCGCTTGCGCCGCAGAATGACGGTGGTGATGTTCAGCCAGATCTCACGATCTTCTTTGGTGAGCGCGAGCACATCGAGCGTCTGAGGCAGTCTGCCGCGCTGAATACAGCGCGTGACCAGGCAATCTGGCTGGCACAGGAGCTTCCCGCTGGCATGCTTGCCACGGACCACCTCATAACAGTAGCGGCCAAGCACATCCTTCTTTGAGTATCCCAGAATGCGCTCGGCTCCCTGGTTCCAGACGATGATGCGCTGATGTGTATTGACGATGTAGAGACCTTCCGCGGTGTTGGCCCATTCACCCAAACCGCGGAATACGCCGCGCGGACCAGCGTTCCGTCTCTTTTGGCTGCCGTTCTTGCGGCGACAGCGAGTAAAAGTAATCGACGCGGACTCGCGAGATGGAGGCGGAGCAGTGCCGGAGAGCGGGACGGGCGGGCCCGGTGAACGACGCATGCAAACTCTCCAGGGAAAAACTGTCTTAGGTGGTGCTGGTTCCAGGGCGCGGCCGCGCGGGGTGTGAAAGGAAAAGCGCCCCTTCCGCTCAGAGCGGCCTCCCTTGCCTGAAGTGTGTTCCTGCATCCTTTCGATGTCAACACGCACGCTTTCCTGTCACAGCCAGCTCTAGGTGGAGCCTTTTTTGCGCGAACGCTGTAACTACTTTGCCGTCAATTTGGCATGGTAAGATGTATGCGTCGGGGCGTATCCCGCAGAGCGGGACTGGTAGCACGCTTCGACGTGTCGGGGCGTAGCGCAGCCTGGTAGCGCGCCTGCCTTGGGCGCAGGAGGTCCGCGGTTCGAATCCGCGCGCCCCGACCAACTCTTCTTTCTGTTTCAACGATTGTCCATCCGACCTGTAACCAGTTGACACCGCGTTCAGTGGCACTTAGGATGCCTCCCACAACCGACAGATGATTGGACAGACTATTGCGCACTATCGTGTCACTGCGAAGCTCGGCGCCGGCGGCATGGGCGAAGTGTATCGCGCCACAGACACCAAGCTGGGCCGCGACGTCGCACTAAAAGTTCTTCCCGAAGCTTTCACCGCCGATCCCCAACGCATGGCTCGCTTTCAGCGAGAAGCGCAAGTTCTCGCCTCGCTGAACCATGCACACATCGCGGCGATTTACGGCCTCGAGCATCAGGACAAAATCCAAGCGCTGGCGATGGAGTTGGTCGAAGGACCCACGCTGGCAGAGCGCATTGCGGCTGGCGCGCTTCCGCTCGACGAAGCCCTGCCCATTGCGAAACAAATTGCCGAAGCCCTCGAGTACGCGCACGAAAAAGGCATCATCCACCGCGACCTGAAGCCCGCCAACATCAAGCTCACTCCTGACGGCAAGGTGAAAGTGCTCGACTTTGGCCTGGCCAAGGCGCTGGAGGGTAGTCCCGCGCAGATGGACGCTTCCAATTCGCCGACCATCAGCATGGCCGCGACGAAGATGGGCGTGATTCTGGGTACGGCGGCGTACATGTCGCCGGAGCAGGCTAAAGGCAAGACGGTCGACCGCCGCGCGGATATCTGGTCGTTCGGCGTCGTGCTGTTCGAAATGCTCACGGGCCGACAGATGTTTGCGGGCGAAACGGCGACAGACATCCTGGCCGCTGTTGTTCGCGCCGAACCGGATTGGTCAATGCTTCCACCGGGCGTGCCGCGGCGCATCCGCGAGCTGCTGCAACGCTGTCTGACGAAGGATGATAAACGCCGCCTGCGCGACATCGGCGACGCGCGGCTCGAACTCGATGATGTGCAGGACGCGAAGCCCGATGTTGCGCCCGCGCCGAACCTGCTCTGGCGCGCGCTGCCGTGGGCCGTTGCCGCAATCGCCATCGCCGTCGCGGCGTGGACGCTTTTGCCTCGCTCTGGCCTCGACACGGCCTCGCGCAACGTGATGCATTTCGACATCACCTATCCTTCCAACGTCGAACCTGTTTCTGGGCTGACGGGTGGATTCTCGGTCTCGCCAGACGGCCGGGTAGTCGCGATGATCGGTGTCAGAGGTGGCGTGCGCAGACTCTTTATTCGCCGACTCGACCGGCCCGAGGCAATCGAAGTCAACGACTCCGCTGGCGTGAACTCTGCCTTCTTTTCTCCCGACAGCGCAAGCGTGGTGTTTGTTCCGGGCAGCACACTGCTCACTCGACTTTCGCTGGCCAATCAAGAGCGGGCCATCGTGGCGTCTGGCGCTGATCTCGCCTCCAACGTCGCGTGGGGATCAACGGAAATTGTCTATACCAAAGGCGGCGCGCTATGGATTGTGCCCGTGCGGGGCGGCGCGCCCCATCAGTTAACGGTGCTTGACGCAGCGCGCCACGAGGTGCTGCACGGCGATCCCATGGTCTTGCCGGGGGAACGCAATGTGTTGTTCTCAAGTATGACCACAGATCTGGGTACAGAACGGATCGAAACGGTGTCCATGGATGGCAGACACAGGTCGGTGGTTATTGAGCGTGCAATCACGCCAGTTTGGTCGCCTACCCGCCACCTGCTCTTTGGACGAGACGGCGCGGTGTGGGCCGTTCCCTTTGATCCGAACAGCGCAACGGTGCGCGGCGAGGCGCTAATCGTTATTCCGACGGGCATTGTAGGCAGCGTGCGCACCGGCAGTTTGGGATTCCAGCTTTCATCCAATGGAACCCTGGCATTCGTTCCGGCCGACTTTGACAGCAAACGCGTTGTCTCCGTTGCGCGTGACGGCTCGGAGGTGGCCCTCAACTTGCCCCCCAATCGCTATGCGAACCCGCGGATTTCGCCCGATGGACGCCGGCTTCTGATCGAGAGCCAGGCGAGCGTGATTGAAACGTTCGATTTGGCACGAGGGACACGCGCCAAGCTCACCGCAGCCGCGCTCGGGACAAGCTTTTCCACTTGGACCGCGGATGGCGAGGGCGCCGTGTTCCGGCGCTTCAATGTGCCTTTTTGGGCGGCGGCTGACGGCAGCGGAAAAGCAGGCGCCGTACCGGCAGGGCTGATCAACGACTATCCGTCAGCCCCGGGGCCCGATCCCGATTCAATTCTCGATGTGCGCATTCAGCCGGGATCGTCCGGGGACATCTATCTGCTGTCAATCAGCGGCAAATTTCAGCCGAAACCTCTGCTCATGACACCCGCGTATGAAGGCGGCCCACAACTCTCGCTGGACGGACGCTGGTTGCTCTACCAATCGAATGAGTCAGGCCAGCCGGAGATCTACGTTCGCCGCTATCCAGCCATGGACCGTGCGTGGCAGGTCTCGGAAGGTGGCGGTGTGCAAGCGCGGTGGAGCAGCACGAGCCGGGAGATCTACTATCGTGGAGGCCAGCGCATGATGGCGGTCGCGCTCGACGCTTCTCGTGCCGAACCCGCATTCGGAAAACCCACGGCCCTCTTCGCTGACGAGTACGATTTCGGCCAGGGCCTCTCCATTGCGAACTACGATGTGACCCGCGACGGCCGATTCATCATGTTGCGCCGAGGGCCGCAAGGCGGCAGAATGCGCTTGGTTACTAACTGGACGGAAGAGCTGAAGCAAATTATCGCCGCCGGCGGCATCCGCTGAGACAGAGACGCATGACGAAACGTTGCGCAATGTTGGAAAGCTTCCTGGCTATATTTGGTCTGTTTCTTCTGCTTTCTTTCTCCGGCACAGTCACGGCTCAAAACGCGCAGCAAAAGCCAGACTGGAAAATCGCCGACCTGGCGTGGATGAGCGGAAGCTGGTCCACTGTGCAGGGAAAAACCCAGATCGAGGAGCATTGGACGAAAGTCGCAGGCGACTCCATGATCGGCATGGGCCGCACGGTTTCCGGCGGCAAAACGGTTTTCTTCGAGTATTTGAGGATCGAAGCCCGCGCGGATGGAATTTACTACGTCGCGCACCCCAGGGCGCGGCCGGGAACAGATTTTAAGCTGACGCGCTTGAGCAGCAACGAAGCGCTCTTCGAAAATCCCGCGCACGACAATCCGAAGAAAATCCTCTACCGCAAGAATGCGGATGGCTCGCTGACGGCTCGCGTCGAAGGCGACGAAAAAGGCAAGCCCGTTTCCGAAGAGTTCCACTACCGGCCCATGAAGTAGGAAATTCCGCGTCGGCGCGGCCCGGCATCCGTTCCCATCAAATCTCTTAGGCATCTTGTTGAAATCGATACCCCTTCACCGGCGGGCCATGTCGGCAAATCCTATTTGCTTGACGCAACGCTCAGGCAGGCGTAGCTTCGGGTTCAGCGCGCCTTCAACTTGCCATTTCATTCTGCCAGCAGACCAAGTGTGCATCCGCGCTCGGCCCCCAGAAAAAAGCAGGTAACGCAAGGAGACCAAGATGAAGCGAGTTCTGTTTGTGGTGGTCTTGTCGCGTCTAGTCCTCGGCTTGCTGGTCCTCGCGCCGGTGCTCCTGGCCCAAGAGGCGGGACAGTCGGCCAAGACGGGCCAAGCGCGCGAGGCCACGCCCGACAGCAGCATCACAGCCCGAGTGGACAAGATTTTTGAGAAATTGGACAGGCCAGACTCGCCAGGATGCGCACTGGGAATCGTTAAAGACGGCCAGCTCATTTACAAACGCGGCTACGGCATGGCCGACCTGGAGCACCACATTCCCATCACGCCATCCACCGTCTTCAACCTGGCCTCGGTCTCCAAGCAGTTCACGGCAGCCGCGGTTGTCCTGCTGGCGCAGCGGAACAAGCTCTCCCTCGATGACAATGTCCGTAAGTACATCCCCGAGCTGCCTGATTTCGGGGCTCCGATTACGCTCCGCCACCTAATTCACCACACCAGCGGACTACGGGCAATTGGACTGGCCAGCCCTCTCGATCGTCGTGAGGACGTACTGGACATGGCAGCCCGGCTGAAGAAACTGAACTTCCCGCCCGGTGAGAAGCATCTCTACTCCAATTTCGGCTACTCGTTGCTCGCTTTGGTCGTGGAGCGAGTCAGTGGCAAAAGCCTGCGCGAGTTTGCACGCATGGAAATCTTTGAGCCACTCGGTATGAAAAGCACCTTCTTCTACGACAATCTTAACGAGATTGTCGAGAACCGAGCCTCTGGCTACGAGCCGAGAGCCGAGGGCGGCTTTCAGCGCCGTGACAGTAACCCCGCACTTCCCGACGCAACGATACTTACCGGTGCATCGAGGCTGTTCTCCACGGTAGAAGATTTGGCGCGCTGGGACCGTAATTTTTACGAGGACAAAGTCGGCCGGCCCGGGCTGGTTGCACAACTGCTCGAACGCGGGCGGCTGAACAACGGAGAGCAATTGGATTATGCCTTTGGGCTCGTAGTACGCACATACCGAGGTCTGCGGGTGGTCGAGCACGCAGGCGACGCCAGCGCGTATCAAACGCGCTTCGTGCGCTTCCCCGAGCAGCGCCTCTCATTTGCATTGCTCTGTAACGCGGGAGACGCGGCGGACGAAGGGCTGTTGGCTCGTGAAGTAGCCGGGGTTTATCTGGAAAAAGAATTCCACAAGCCGCCCCTCCAAGCGCCGCCTCCTTCGGCGCCCGTGGGGCAGGTCGTACAACTACCGCGGGAGCTCCTGGAAAGCAAGGTGGGGGTTTTTTGGAGTCCCGAGCGCCGTCGCCGGTATCGAATCTCCTTGAAGGATGGAAAACTATTCCTGTTTCGCCCTGATGACACGCCACAGGGACCCCACGAACTAGAGGCACTGAGCGAGAACCGCTTCCGGGCAGTCCAGGTTCCGTCCGTGGAACTTCGCTTTGAATTGACCTCGACCGGCGCTCCCGCACGCCTCATTCAACAGATTGGATCAGGCCCCCGGCTGGTCTTCGAGGCCAAAGAGGAGCTTGCGCTGACGCGGGATCTGCTCGCTGAATACGCAGGCGTTTATTTAGGTGACGAATTCGACGTCCTCTTCCGCGTCAGGGCGGAAGAAGACAAGCTGGTGTTGAGCCTCCTGAGTTCAGGTCAGGCGACGCTCGTGCCGGTTTTTCGCGACACTTTCAAGGCGCCTGCTTCGTTCGGCAACCGGTACCTGCATTTTCAGCGAGACTCCAGTGGCAGAGTCGCCGGCGTGGTGTTTTCCGATGGGGACTTTTACTTTTACAAGTTAAGTACACCGGCCAAGAAAGAAGATTGATGCCGGCCCCGGTGCAGGAGCTTACAACAATCTGGGTCTGTCTTAATTCCGACAGCTGCCGAATACCGGACTAAGCCGCCCTAAAGGACTCAAAACAATACTACTCGGGCCAAAAAGATTTTAGTCCTGCTACATCCATGGGCTCAGGAGACTTCCGCTTCAAATCCTGGCGCCCCGACCACTTCAGCACTTCCTCCATTCGCCCAGACTCTTCGCCAGAAATCCGCAACCTGAAGACGTGCGCAGACGTAGTAACATCGGGGGCATGAGTGTGACTCACAACGGTGAAGCGGCCATCCGCACCGAAGACGTGCGGCGGCACTACGTGATGGGCCTGTCCACGATCCAGGCGGTGGACGGCATTACGCTGGACGTGCGCGCGGGAGAGTTTGTCGCGCTGCTGGGCAGCTCCGGCTCCGGAAAATCCACGCTGCTGAACCTGATCGCCGGCCTCGACCGGCCCACCACGGGTGCAATCCTCGTGCAGGGGCGCGACTTGGCGCAAATGAACGCCGAGGAATTGGCGCGCTATCGCCGCCACACCGTGGGCATGGTCTTCCAGTCGTTCAATCTGATTCCCACGATGACGCTCGAAGAAAATGTCGAACTGCCCGCGCGCTTTGCGGAAGTCGATCGTACAGAGCGCAAGGAATTGGTGCGCGCGTCGCTCGAGCGCGTGGGACTTTCAGCGCGTTCGACGCACCGGCCGAGCGAGCTCTCCGGCGGCGAGCAGCAACGCGCCGCATTGGCGCGGGCGCTGGTGAACCGCCCATCAATTCTGCTTGCGGATGAGCCCACGGGAAATCTGGACAGCAAGACGGGCACGGAGATTCTGAACTTGATCCGCGAATGCAACGCGTCGCTGAGCATGACGGTGGTGATGGTGACGCACGAGCGGGCACTGGCGGAACAGTATGCGGGTCGTATGATTTTCCTTTCCGACGGCAAGCTGGCCGGCAACGGAGACCCGCGATGAAGACCCGGGACATGCTGGAACTGGCCGCGCGAAATCTGCGCGAATCGAAGCTGCGCAATTCGCTGACGACGCTGGGCATCGCCGTGGGCGTGGCCTCGCTGGTGGCTATGCTTTCGCTGGGCGTCGGGTTGCAGGAACTGGCCAGCAATCGACTGACGCGCTCGGGGCTGTTCGACCAGATCGCTGTTTATTCGCGGCCGGAGTTTCGCGGCTTCCGAGGCAACGACCGGCGCGAAGGCAAGAACCCTAGCGAGAAGCGCGACCTGCGGCCACTGGATGAAGCGGCGCGACGCGAAATTGAGAAGCTGCCCAACGTGGTGGAGGTGTTTGCGGAAATCCGCTTCACCAGCGAAGTGCGTTTCGGCGAGAAATCGCAATTCACATTTGTGGGCGGCCTGACGCCTTCTTCACGTTCAAGCGAAGCTTTCGAAAAAATGCAGGGCAGCTTTTTCTCGGGTCCCGATGCGGAGGAAGTGATCCTGCAAACGCAGTTTGCCAAGACGCTGGCGGATAAGCCGGAAACGCTGCTGGGTCAGGAAGTGACGCTGCGATACGCCGAGCGGCAGTCCCTGAGCGGAGCGAGCAGTGGAGGGGACGCCTCTGCTGGCGCGGATGAGGCGGGCTTCTCGGTGGTGCGGCGCGAACGTAAAGTGCGCGTCGTCGGAATCATTGAGACGGAACCATTTAGCGGGATGCGCGGCTTTGGCCGCGGGGGCATCTTCATTCCCATCAACGTCGCGGAAAAACTGGGCCCGGTGGCGATGTCCAGCAGCGTTCGCGAACTGATGCGCACTTCCGGCGACACAAAAACCTACCAGACGCTGATGGTACGGATGTCCAGCCCCACGCACGTCGAGGCGGCGGAGCAGGCCATCGAGAAAATGGGCTTCTCGACATTTTCGATATTAGATGCGATGCGAAACCTGCGGAGGTTCTTTGCCGTGCTGGATTTGTTTCTCGGAATCTTCGGCAGCGTGGCCCTGGCGGTGGCGTCGCTGGGCATCATCAACACGCTGGTGATGAGCGTGCTCGAACGACGGCGAGAAATCGGCATCATGAAAGCGCTGGGCGCCAGCGACAAAGATGTGCGCAGGCTGTTTTTCACGGAGGCCGGCTCGATGGGCTTGCTCGGCGGCTTGCTCGGCGTGGCCCTGGGCTGGGCCATCGGCAAGACCATTAACTTCGGTACCAACATCTATCTTGCGCGGCAGGAATTTCCACCGGAAAAAATCTGGTTAGTGCCGTGGTGGCTGGTGGCGGGCGCGATCGGGTTCGCCGTGCTGGTCAGCCTCGCCGCGGGGCTGTACCCGGCGTCGCGCGCGGCGAAACTCGATCCAGTGAAGGCGCTCAGGTACGAGTGACGCGTGGCTAACTTCCTTTCCCCAACGCGCGCGCTGGTGCGATCTCCGCGAACATTCTTCCTACTGATAGCTCTCGCTCTTCTTTCTCCATCTCCGTCGTGGGCCGCGGCGGGACGCGTAGAGTGCAACTCGATTCGCAGCAAGGTGCTGCAACAGTCGGTGCGCTACTGCGCGCTGCTGCCGCCGAGTTATGACGCGGACAAAGCGCGGCGCTATCCGGTCCTTTACTATTTGCACGGGCTGGGCGATAACGAACAGTCGCTTGTCAACCTGGGCGGATGGAACCTCGTCGAGAACCTGCGCGAAAAAGGGAAGATCGGCGAGTTTCTGATTTTCGCGCCGGACGGCGAGCGCAGCTTTTATATCAATTCGCGCGACGCTCGCGTTCGCTACGAAGACTTCTTCATCCGTGAGTTCGTGCCGGCCATGGAATCGAAATACCGCGCGCGGGCGGGCCGCGCGTCGCGCGGAATCACCGGCGTTTCCATGGGCGGCTACGGCGCGCTGCACATGGCCATGAAGTACCCGCAGATGTTCAGCGCGGTAAGCTCACACATGGCCGCGCTGATCGAAAAAATTCCTGCGGCGCTGACCGACGCGCGCGAATTGGGCCGCGGGCTGAGCTTTCTCGGCGAGGTCTTCGGGCGGCCGTTCGACCGCGCGTTGTGGGAGCGCAACAGCCCGTTCACGCTGGCGCGCAATGCGAACGGCTTGGCACGACTGAAAATCTATTTCGACTGCGGCGACGAAGACGGCTTCGGCTTCGACGCTGGCACGCAAGCGTTCCACGAACTGCTGAAATCCCGCGGCATTGCGCATGAGTTCCACATCTATCCCGGCGGACACAATTGGGATTACGTGTCGCAGCACATGGGCGCGTCGATGGAGTTCCACTCACGCGCGTTTGGGATCAAGCCTTCAAAATAAAACGGCGGCATACCCCCCCCCATCAAAACTCCCCAAGAAAGCAAAGATGGCCGGGGCGGCCCGCTGAGGGGCCAAGCCACCCCGGCCTTTCTCGTCCACCTCCGCAGTCGTGGACAAGGGCTGGGCTACGCGACGGGTTCGACTTCGCCGCGCAGAAATTCGTAGCGCTCGATGGCCGCCACAATGCCGACCTTGGAGTCGCCGCGCTTTTCGGTGCGCGCGATGTGGCCCACGCAACGCACACGCACGGGGCCGGCCAGGGTCACTTCGTGAGGCAGCGTCATGACGATCTCGATGATGGCGCCACTCTTCATTTCTTTGGGCAGATAGAAGTACACCCCGCGCGAGCTGACGTCTTCGCTATGAGTGCTCTGTTCAGAGCCCGGCGCTCCGGCTCCGCTCTGCAAGCGAACGTTGAGCGGTAGCTTCATGGCGAAGCGGCGGGCGTTCCTACGATCGGTCCTCGACAAGTAGTCCTCCCTATAACCTAGCCAGAATAGCGGGTGAGGCTCTGCGCTTCAATAGTGCGGAAGAGTCATTTTGCCGGGGGTACGGCAGTACTAACAAAACGTCAACGTTGAACGGTAAAGGGTTGAAAGGTTGAACGGATGACACACCCCGCCCCCCACCCCGGGTGTTTTGGGGAAGTGTTGCCAACAAAGGGGTTGCGAGGCGAGTTTTTGCAAGTGTTGCCAATGAAGGAGTTACAGGGTGACAGTGTGGAAGCGGAGAAATGTGGAAGCGTAGAAGTGTAGAAATGAAGCGGACCGGGCGCGATTTGCAAGCAGGCCTTTGCGGGATAGGGGGTTTTATGGACATGATGTCCAACCGACTGTAGAGAAAGGACTTAGCGGAACGATTATGAACTCGCCAATGGCCATGCGGCTGAATTCGCAGGACTTGTGAAACCGATCATGTGTAGTGATCATTTGTCCTGCGTTGAGCATGGTTGTTTTTGATCTCCTCACCCTAACCCCTGATCCCCGTCCCCCAGCCCCTGCTTTGACTATAGCCCATCGTGCGTACATGGCGCATATATATTAGCTTATAGACAATGGTTTGTCAAGGGGGAAGAAGGAATCAGGGGTCAGGGGTCAGGGGCCAGTCCCCACGGCGTACCAATTTCGCTTTCACCGGTTGCTAGCGCCCGGTGCGAGAGAGTCGGAAAAGAGAAAGTAGAAAACGGAAAATGGCTACATCCCCCACCTTTCCCAACCCGAAGGATGAGCCACCTGTCCTTTTCGTGTAGAATGCTCCCAACACTGAGTGCGAGTCGGACCGAGAAGATGCCAACTTACGTCCTAAAATGCGAGAGCTGCAACGGGCACAGGCCCTTCCTGATGCACGAGGGCGAACTCCCAGACCCCGAGGGTCGAAAGCCCATACAGAAGCACTGCCCTGTCTGTCGCACCACGACAAACTGGACGCTGGCGTTTCCTGAGAGACGCCAAGACAGGAACAGGCGCCAGGGATCGGACCGGAGAATCACCACCCTCTGAGGCTGTCCTGGCCTCTTTTCACTTCATTATTTTTCTTTGCGAATCGGGGAACGGCAGTCCCCACCCTCCAAAACCCGAAGAATGGGCCACCAGCCCTGAGGCTCGGTCAGATTTGGGTAGGGGAGGTTGTTTATTACTTGTTGTGCCCTTCAGGAAGTGATATCTGATGGCTTTGGGTTGACCGACGGGACAAGTCAGGAGGGAATGAACAGCTTTATGCGAATTCAGAGTGTAGCAATTAAGAATTTCAGAAGCCTTTGCGATGAGACGATTCATCTGAATGACTACACATGCTTGGTAGGTCCAAATGGTTCGGGAAAGTCCAGCGTATTGACAGCACTGCGGATTTTCTTTAGAGACACAATGAGTTCAACGGGGGACGTATTACAGCTTGGTGTAGAAGATTTCTACAACAAAGTTACCTCACAAGAAATCTCCATAACAGTCACTTTTGTAGACCTAGAGCAAGAAGCCCAAAAAGAACTAGGACACTATTACAGGCAAGGAAAGCTAATCGTGTCTGCTGTTGCGGAATGGGATCCGGGCACGTTAAGTGCCCCTGTCATTCAGTATGGCGAAAGATTGGTTATGAAGGAATTCGCAAAGTTTTTTGAGGCAGTCGAACAAGGACTCTTGGTGGGAGATCTGAGAGAGGTTTATAAGTCCATTCGCGCGGAGTTTTCTGATTTACCTCAAGTCCAGGGAAAGAACGACATGCTCGGCGCCCTCCGTGCCTACGAAGAGGCAAATCCGAATAAGTGTATCTCCATTCGCAGCAAAGCACAGTTCTACGGCTTCACAAAAGGCGAAAACCTCCTCAGCAAATACATCCAATGGATCTGCGTGCCCGCAGTCAAAGATGCGACTACAGAACAACTTGAAGCTAAGAAAAATGCGCTTGCCCAACTTCTTGAAAGAACTGTTAGGACAAAAATCTCATTTAAAGATCCTTTGGAACAACTGACAAAGGAGATGCGGGAAAAATACGGTCGAATTTTGGAGGAGAATCAAACTGCTTTGGATGGTCTTTCGGATTCTTTGGAAACAAGGCTGAGGCAGTTTTCACATCCCGCCGTTAGTTTGCGGATCTCTTGGGACCCAAACAGCGCCAAGTATGTCAGCATCGCAGAGCCAGCTGCTTGTGTCGTGGCGGGAGAACGTAGTTTCAAGGGTGGCCTTGAGAAGTTTGGTCACGGGTTTCAGCGATCATTCCTCTTGGCTTTACTGCAAGAGTTATCAGAGAGTGGCTCTGTTGCAGGACCTAGGCTTATCCTTGCTTGCGAAGAACCTGAGCTCTATCAGCACCCGCCACAAGCGAGGCACCTGTCCTCTGTTTTGCAAGAATTAGGGAAGAAGAACTCACAGGTAATCGTGACGACTCACAGCCCGTATTTTGTCTCCGGTTGGGGTTTCGAAGATACCCGGATTTTTAAAGTCTCTTCGCCACCTGCAAAAACGATTCGAAGTGTCACTTTTGAAGACCTCGCATATGAATTGAGCGATGCTTTCCAGGAGAAAATTGAGAAGCCTGCTGATATCGCAATTAGACTTGAACAAGCACTTCAGCCTGAACTTAATGAGATATTCTTTTGTTCAACGATCGTCTTAGTCGAGGGTCTCGAGGATTTTGCCTTCTTAAATTCCTATTTCTTACTTAGTTCTCGAGAAGAGGAGTATCGGCGTTACGGTTGTCACATCGTGCCTGTTGGGGGAAAGTCTGAATTGCCGCGGCCAATTGCAATCGCGAAACGATTGGGGATTCCTTGCTTTGTTGTGCTAGATGCGGATGGCGATGAGAGCGACACGGCAAAGCGCGCAAATCACAAAAGGCTTAACGAAGCCATTCTGAGACTTTGTGGTGTTAGCAATCCGGAGCCATTTCCTGATCGAATCTTCACTGCCGACAATGTTGTAATGTGGGACACCAAAATTGAAAAAGTTTTCAGATCGGAGGTTGGTGAAGATGAATGGAATAGAGCTGCTGAGGAAGTCCGAAGACAACAATGCATCTCGACCAGAGGAGTTGGCAAGAACAGCCTTTTTATCGGCCTTTGTCTTGCTCACCTTTGGGGCAAAAATAAGAAGTCTTCATCTTTAATTGATGTCTGCGACCGGATCTTGAGGCTCGGCTATGAGAGCCAGGGCCAGCAAGGTGAACCTGCGTAGGGCACGCCGAGAGAGCACGGCCGGCAGGTTGAAACGAAGCCACAGGGAAGCATTCGGAAAGCACGGCGCGCCGTCCAGAGGCAAAGCGGCGTCTAGCCGCCGCACACCAAGCGGGCGCAGCAAGGGCGGCGACGTAACGTCACCGCTGCAGGAGGGCGCAGCAAGCAGCGCCCCTACGGCGGAATGGAATTATCTTTCGCAGCGGGGTTTTCTCTGTCGAATTCCCATTGCAGTGGGTTGTCGGCCATGTATTTGTAAATCTTCTCCAAGTCTCGTCCGTCGCGGACGATATGCTCGTAAAAGTTGCGCTGCCAAACCGGGCGCCCGCCGCGCCCCAAGATGCGATTGATTTCGATCGCGGACACTGACTTGAACGCCCGGATCATTCCCCCCAACGTAGGAGGAACGGTCGTAGGGGCGCTGCTTGCTGCGCCCTGTTTATCCCCGCGCGGGGATTGACGAACGATGGCGATCACCCCGTGCAAATGATTCGGCATTACGACAAATTGGTCGAGCACAGCCCCCGGAAACCGTTCCGGCAGGCTCAGCCACGATTTTCGCGCCGCCCGGCCTGCATCGGTCAGAACAACTTGGCCACTCCTGATTTCTCCGAGGATGCATTCCTTTTCGTGGGTGCAAATCGTCACGAAATAGACGCCGCGCATCGAGTAGTCGAATCCGCGAAGGCGGATGGAACGACGATGGTGTTTGGCGGGATCGAATTTCATACAGCAGGAAACAGTACAAGAGATTGTGATTGTCGGGACACGTTTTACACCATCAAAGGCGGGCGTGGCAATGGCGGATACAGGGGCGCAGCAAGCAGCGCCCCTACGACGGCGCGGCAATGGCAAATTCAGGGGCGCGGCAAGCAACGCACAATACACGGGCGCAGCAAGCAGCGCCCCTACGACGAGAAAAGGCTAATCAATGACTTTGTGGTGGAGGGAATACAGCGCGAGTTCGAGGCGGTCGGAGACGCCGAGTTTATCGAAGATATTGTGCAGGTGGTTCTTGACGGTTTGCTCGGAGATGAAGAGTTTTTCGCCGATTTCGCGGTTGCGGAAGCCCTGGGCGACGAGGCCGGTGATTTCCTTTTCGCGGTCGCTGAGCAGAGGCTTATCGCGGCGCGGGCCGCCCTCGGCGGACTTTTTGAAGGCTTCGATGACGTCGGAGGTTTTCTTCTTGTCGAGCCAGATTTCGCCGGAGTACACGGTGCGGATGGACTTGATGAGCAGGTCGGTGGCGGAATCCTTAAGCACGATGCCGCGGGCGCCCAAGCGCACGGCACGGACCACTTCGCGGTCGTCTTCGGTGGCAGTGAGCACGATGACGCGCGTGGGCAGCGAATCGAAGTTGACCTCTTCGAGCACGGCCAGGCCGTCTTTGTCGGGCATGCGCAGGTCGAGGAGCAGAATATCCGGGCGGAGCTTGCTGAGGAGCTGGATGCACTGCGTGCCGGTGGAGGCTTCGCCGACAATGGAGATGTCGTCCTCGGCGTCGAGGAGTTTGCGCAGGCCGTCGCGGAAGATGGCGTGGTCGTCGGCCATCAGGATGCGAATCGGTTTTTTCGATTTGGCCATGTCCGTTCAGTAGTACTGCAACCGCCAGCAGATAAGGACGCGGGTAGTACTCATCCCATTTCGATTTCCAACTGCGCAGCCAAGAGTGGCTGCGCTACTTAGTTCAGTGGAACCTCGACCGTGACGCGCGCGCCGTGGCCGGGATTCGAATCCACAGTCAACACACCACCGATAGTTCTGGTACGTTCCTTGATGGAAATCGGGCCCAAGCGAAGGCGATCCAATTCGTCGCTGGAGAAGCGCCCGGCGAAGCTAAACCCCTGGCCATTATCGTCCACAACGAGAATGACCTTATCCTCTTGCTGCCATAGTTTTACCACGACATGCGTGGCATTAGCATGCTTTTTTATGTTGTGGAGTGCTTCGCGGTAAATCTGGAAGAGCTCGCGGCAAACCGGGTCGGGCGCCTGCATGCCCAGGTTGTCCGCCAGCAGGTCAAGAGCGACGCCGGACTCGCGGCGGAAACGCTCGGCAAAGCCACTCATGAGGTCCACCAGGTCGGCGCTCTGCACGCGCAACGGGCGCAGGTCGGTGACCAGGCGGCGCAACTCCTCGCTTTCGTGGCGGAGGGTCTGCTGCAGGCCGGCCAGCTCCGTGGCGACGCGGTCGGGCGAGTCGGGCAGCTTGCGGCGGAGGACGTCGAGCTGGATGAGAAAACTTAACAGGGTCTGCAAGATGCCGTCGTGAAGATCGTGGGAGATTCGGCCGCGCTCGAATTCGATGGCGCGGACGCGTATGTGCCGAAGCAGAAAAAGGTTTTCGATGCCCGGGCCCAGCTGGCGCGCGATGCGTTCGAGCCAGCGGAGGTCGCCGCGGGAGAATTTCTTTCGGCCGTTGAGGAGCAGCAGGCGGCCGGCGGGGTCACCGTGGCTTTCAAAAGTGACCGCCATCAGCGAGCGAACATTCATCTCGGCGCGGGAGAGCCCGGGCATGCGGGGCAGTTCGAGGAGAGGGCGGCCGTCGCGGCGGTCCCAGCCGAAGCCTTCGCCGGGACCGTCCATCGCGTTCCAGCAGACCGTGGAGTCGAGACTGTCGAGCAAGTAAGCGTCGCCCTTTTCGATGGGGACACTTTCCGGTGTGATGCGGCTGATTTTGTCGTGACGCGCGCGCCAAATGAAAATGCGCTCGAGGTCGGTGTCACCGTAGGCGAGGATGGCTTCCTCGCAGGCAAACGCGCCGGCCAGCGCCACCAGCACCTGGCGCATGGATTCGGCCATGCCCTGCTCGACCTTGAGCATGTCGGAGAGCCGCGCAAGAAAGTCGTGCTCGGAAGCGTGGCGGCGCTGCGTAGCACCGAGGAAGCCGATGCCCGTGCCGGCGGCAAACGTGCCGGCGACCAGACCGAACCAGGAAACCATTTCCGGCCAGCGCAGCGGCTGGCGGAGGACGGTGCGCACGAGGAGAGCAAACGTCACCACGCCGGCGAGGAGCACCACGCGACGCATGTCCCATTGAATGCCCGCACCAAACGCTACCAGCAAATAGAGGAACCAGAAACTGACCACGGAAGGCGCCAGAAACAGAAAAACGGTCAGGGCCAGCAAGTCCACCCACAATGGCAGCGGCGGAATGTGCCAGCGCTCGACGGACTCGAGAATGGCAGTGACGCCCGCCACCGCAAAATAAGCGGCGACGAAAACGACGGCCATGCGCTCGTCTTGCGCGAGGCCGCCTTCCAGCAAGTCCGTCCACGCCAAAAAGAGGAAAATGAGGCGCGCCAGAGTGACCTGACGCTGGAGATCGCGGCGTTCCGTGGCGTGGGGTTTCATGTGCGGTGGAAGTCTCCGGAGGCAGAGTCTAACAAGCCGCGGGCGCGCGCGAAACTGCCGGGACGCGGCGGGTTTCGTTCACAGCAAGCCACGGGGTTGACAGCAGGTGGATAATCATTGCGAAGCACGCGCGGGGGAACGCGGAAGAGTGAACGAACGCTACACGCGGCGAGAAGTGGCGCGCATCCTCGGACTGGAGGAGCGGCAACTGGCGTATTGGGAACGGCTGCGGCTGGTGCGCTCGCGAGCGCGCTGGGGCGAGCGATTCTACGCGTTTAACGATCTCGTCGCGCTGCAAACCATCAAGCACCTGGGCGCAAACCGCATTCCCGCGGCGCGGTTGCGGCGGGCCCTCGAAGCCATGGAAAGCCGGCTGGGCTGCCTGCGCGCGCCGCTCTCGGCGTTGCGCGTGTGGCAGCGCGGAGGACAAGTCATCGTCATTCCGCCGGCGCCATACCATCAGCCGTTCGAGCCGCTCACCGGGCAGTTCGTGCTTCCCTTTCAGAACTGCGAGACAACTACGAAGACCGCGGCAGTGGCGGCACGCACGGCGGAAGAATGGTTTGAGATGGGCATGGCCACCGACGCGCGGCGTGAAACGCTGCCACAGGCTGTCGAGGCGTATCGGCGAGCCATCGAGCTTTCGCCCGGCTGGGTGGATGCGCGGATCAACCTGGGCACAGCGCACTATCAGATGAGCGAGTTGGAGCAGGCGCGGCGCGCGTTTGAATCGGCGATCGAAGCGGATGAGGGCAGCGCGACGGCGCACTTCAATCTGGGCTGCGTGCTCGACGACCTCGAGGAATACGACAAAGCCATTCTCCACCTGCGGCGCGCCGCGAACATTGCGCCGCAGCACGCGGACACGCATTTCAACTTGGCGCTGGTGCTGGAAAAACGCGGCAAAACCGGAAAAGCGCGCGAGCACTGGGCGACGTATTTGCGACTTCAGCCGCGCGGGCCGTGGGCAGAGTACGCGCGCACACGGCTGCGCACGGCCAACCGTCCTCCCGGCACGAAACTGACGCCGATTCCCTTCCCTGAAACGCGGGCACGCGCCGCGGCGGCGGCGTCCAGCCACAGCGAAACCCCGCCAGGCAACAAGTAGTTTCCACTTTCGTGCACGCTATTCCCTGCGTTTTACGCCGCGTGTTATCATGGATGCAGGTGGTGAGCGTAGCTCAGCTGGTAGAGCATCGGTCTGTGGAACCGAGGGTCGTGGGTTCAAATCCCATCGCTCACCCCAAAC
>CAZIWR010000028.1:1412-19359 GCA_964542805.1 uncultured Acidobacteriaceae bacterium | reverse complement strand
TCGGCGAAATGGCGTCGAAGGTGATGGCGGTGCCGAAGTCCACGACGATGCAGGGGCCGCCGTATTTTTCGAACGCGGCGACGCCGTTGACCACGCGGTCGGCGCCCACCTCCTGGGGGTTTTCGTACAGAACGGGCATGCCCGTTTTCACGCCCGGCTCGACGAACAGCGCCTTCAATTCGAAGTAGCGCTCCGCCATTTCCGCGAGCGTGGCGTTCAGCGGCGGAACGACGGAGCTGACAATGATGCCGTTGATTTGCTTGGGCTCCAATCCGGCGAGAGTGAAAAGGTTGCGGGTGAGGATGCCGTATTCGTCCACGGTCTGACCGCGAGCGGTGGTGAGGCGCCAGTGGGCCAGCAGGCTGGCGTCGCGGAACACGCCGAGCACCGTGTTGGTGTTGCCCACATCAACGGTCAGCAGCATCAGTCAGCCTCCGCCACATCGCCGGCAATTACCGGTTCAATGCGGCCATCGTCGCGCGCCACGCGCAGCAGGCCGCTGGGTTCGAGCCCGGCAGTGGTGCCCGTAAACGTCTCCGTCGCCGTGGTGATGCGCACGCGCTTGCCCTGCGCGTAGCTGGACACCTGCGCGAACCGCGCGAGGATCGGCGCGGCGCCTTCGCGCACAAACTGATTGTAGTAGCGGTCGAGCAGGCGCAGCAACCGGATGAGCAGCTCGAGCCGCGAATGCGCGCGTCCCGTTTCCAGATGCAGGGACGTGGCCAGCTTTTCGATTTCGGCGGGCAGGCGCGTTTGGTTCACGTTCAGGCCGATGCCGATGACAACGTAGCGGACGCGGTCCGGCTCGGCGTGCATTTCCGTGAGGATGCCGCAGAATTTTTTGCCGTTCAGCAGCAAATCGTTGGGCCAGCGGATGTCCGGCGCGAGGCCGGTCTGCTCGGCCACGGCGTCGCGGACGGCGAGCCCGGCCATCAGCGTGAGCAGCGGCGCGTGCATGGGCGAAAGAGTTGGACGGAGTAGAACGCTCGCGTAGATGCCGCTGGTTTTTTCCGAGAGCCAGGAGCGGCCGGCGCGGCCGCGGCCGGCAGTCTGTTCTTCGGCGATGACCAGAGCGCCGTGCGGCTCGTCGTCCTGTCCCAGGCGAACAGCGACGGTGTTCGTGGAATCGGTCTTAAAGAAATGGTGAATGCGCTTGCCAAACATGGTCCCGTGGAGATCGCAGCGCAAAATTTGCGGCACGAGCACGTCCGGGAGGCGCTCCACCTGATAGCCGCTGCGTGGGTGCCCCTTCACCTTTACGCCGAGCGAGCGAAGCTTTTCCACCCAGCGCCAGACGGTCGAGCGGGTGACGCCGATTTCCCGCGCCATCTTCGCTCCACTAATCACCATGAGCGAGTTTTCGGCGAGCAGCGCCAGCAGCGCGTCAATGCGGCGGTCGGTGGTTCCTTGGACGGTGCGGAGCAAGAGAACTCCTCCGAGGCGGAGAAGAGCTTACTACAAGAAGCCAATGCCGGGCTAAAGCCCGGCGCTACAAAAGCGGCGATTCGACGAGCAGGGAGAAATCCGCGGCAGGTGCGGATTGGGTGAGCGCGCCGATGGCGATGAAGTCGGCGCCGGATTCAGCGTAGGCACGGACATTCGAGAGCTTTACTCCGCCGGAAACTTCCACAAGGCATGCGGGGCGTTCGCGGCGAACGATGGCGACGAACTCCGCGGCCTGCGCCGGGAGCATATTATCGAGGAGCAGAGAATCGGCGCCGGCGGCGAGGGCCTCGCGAAGCTCAGATTCGTTGCGCACCTCGACTTGAATGGGGAGCATGTCGCGCGCCGCACCTGGGCGGAATGATTCATAGGCCGTCGTCTCGCGGTGAGCGAGCTGATGCTCGTGTGCGCGGCGAATGGCTTCGGCCACGCTTCCGGCCAACGCAATGTGATTTTCCTTGATGAGCATGGCGTCGTAGAGGCCGAAGCGGTGATTCACTCCGCCGCCCAGGCGGACCGCGTACTTCTCGGCAGCGCGCAGCAGGGGAGTGGTCTTACGAGTGTCGCGAATGCGGGCTTTGGTGTCGGCAATGGCGTCCACAAACTGGCGCGTGTAAGTGGCCACGCCGGAAAGGTGCGCAAGAAAATTGAGCGCGGTGCGCTCGCCGGTGAGTATGGTGCGGGCCGGGCCATGAATGTGAGCGACATCGCGGCCGGCGAAAACTTGCGCGCCTTCCTCGAATTTCTTTTCCACACGGATGGCGGCGTCGAGCTGACGGAAAACGCGCTCGGCAAGCGGCAGGCCGGCAAGAACCAGATTTTGTTTGGCCACGATTCTTGCGCTCGCGGTAGCGTGCGGCGCAACGATGGAGTGCGCAGTGAGGTCCACCGCGGCCAAACCCTCGCCCTCCACAAGGTCTTCGGCGAGGGCGTTGCGCACAAGCGCGGTAAATTCTTCCGAATCCCAGTTCATTTCGGTTTTTGGGAGCGATGCCGTCATTGTGACTTTTCCAATTGGGCTAGCCGATCGCAGAGCTTTTGATGTTCGGCGGTGCGCTCGGCCAGTTTTTCTTCCATGGACTTTACAACCTTCGCCGGCGCACGGCTGCGAAAGGTTTCGTCGGTCAGCTGGCGCTGTTTCGATTCCATGTCCTTGGTCAGCGCGGCGATTTCGCGGTGAAGGCGTGCAATCTCCGCTTGCAGATCGAGAGCTTCATCCTTCATTACGTAGATTTCGACCCCCGCGGCAGAGCGAATGGCACCGAGGTTGAGGTCGAACGGCGGTACTCCGGCAGAAAGCTCGGACAGCGCCGCGAGACGACAGATGGTCGAAAGACTTTGCTGGACGAGCACCTTTTCGCGCGACGAGGCGGCGTGAAAAGCCGCGCGAGTAGATTTCTTCACGTCCATTTTCAGTTCGGCCTTGGCGTTGCGCGCGGCGATGATGATGCCCTGGAGTAATTCCATCTCGCGCTCTGCTTCCGCGTCAACCCATCCGGCGGGAGACGCGGGGAAGCGTGCGATGGCGATGGACTTTGCGCCGGGGCGTTGCGGCAGCCGCTGCCAAAGCTCTTCCGTAAGAAAAGGCATGAAGGGATGAAGCAGGCGCAGAGCCGATTCGAACACGGCGAAAATGTTTTTCCATGCGGCGACGGCCTCGCCACGGTCTTCTGTGGTTAGACTCGGCTTGACCCACTCGATGTACCAATCGCAGAAGTCGCCCCAAAAGAAGTGATAGACGACGTGAGCGGCTTCGTGGAAGCGGAAGTTTTCCAGCGCCTCATTAACCTGCGTCGTAACGGCCGCGAGGCGCGAGAAAATCCAGCGGTCCACCAGCGCCTTTTGACCCGCCACGGCATTCGGAGCCGCAGCGCGCGCGTCCGGCGAGGCCACTTCTTCGAGAGTGATTCCGCGCGCAGCGATTTTTTCCAGGTTGAAAAAGAGGAAGCGCGCGGCGTTCCAAATCTTATTGGCGAAGGCGCGGTAACTGAGGATGCGCTCTTCGCTGAGAGCAATGTCCGTGCCCGGCGCGGCCATCACCGCGAGGGCAAAGCGCAGCGCGTCGGTGCCGTGTTTTTCGATGATTTCGAGCGGGTCCACGACGTTGCCGCGCGTCTTGGACATCTTCAAGCCTTCGGGATCGCGAACGAGGGCGTGAAGGTAAAGCGCGCGAAAAGGAATGCGATCCTTCAGATCGGGACGCCGATCCTTCATCAGATGCAGCGCCATCATAATCATGCGCGCGTCCCAGAAAAAAAGGATGTCGTAACCGCTGATGAGCAGGGAGGTGGGATAAAAGGCGCGCAAGTCCGGCGTTTCGTCGGGCCAGCCCAGCGTGGAGAACGGCCACAGGCCTGAGCTAAACCAGGTGTCGAGGACGTCGGGGTCTTGCGCAATGTTTGCGCTGCCGCAAGCAGAACATTTTTGGGGCACGCCGGCGGCCTGCGCGCGGCCGTTGACAATTTCTACCGCACTATTCGCGGCCGGGGTCATGCCTTTGCAATCGGCGCAGTGCCAGATGGGAATGCGGTGGCCCCACCAGAGCTGGCGTGAAATGCACCAGTCGCGAATATTTTCCATCCAGTTGAGATAAATCGTTCGCTGATTTTCCGGGACGACGGGAATCAAGCCTTCGCGAACTACTTGGATGGCCTCTTCGGCCAGCGGCTTCATTTTGCAGAACCACTGCGTGGAAACGCGAGGCTCGACGACCGTCTTGCAGCGGTCGCACACGCCGACGGAGTGCGTGTGGTTCACAATTTTGTCGAGCAGCCCCTGTGCGGTGAGCGTGGCGACAATTTCTTTGCGCGCCGCAAAGCGTTCCATGCCCGCGAACGCGCCGGCTGCTGCGGTGAGCGTACCGTCGTCGTTCATGATGTCCACTTCGGGCAGGTGGTGACGCTTACCCAGCTCGAAGTCGTTGGGGTCGTGCGCCGGAGTGACTTTCACCGCGCCGGTGCCGAACTCGCGGTCCACCATGGCGTCCGCGACGACGGGGATTTCGCGCTCCATCAGCGGCAGACGAACTTTCTTCCCGATGAGGTGGCGGTAGCGCTCGTCGTCGGGATGCACGGCGACTGCCGTATCGCCCAGCATGGTTTCGGGGCGTGTAGTAGCAACGGTGATGAACTCAGTCGACCCAACAAGGGGGTAGCGGATGAACCAGAGATGTCCCTGGCGTTCCTGGTGCACGGTTTCCAGATCGCTGAGCGCAGTCATGCAGCGCGGGCACCAGTTCACCATGTAGCGCCCGCGGTAGATGAGCCCTTCGCGATAAAGCCGCAAGAATGCTTCGAGCACGGCACGGTAGAGCGGCGGGTCCAGCGTGAAGCGCTCGCGCGACCAGTCGCACGACGCGCCGAGGCGGATCATTTGTTTCTTGATGGTGCCGCCGCTTTGCGCCTTCCATTCCCATACGCGACGCTCGAATTCCTCGCGGCCCAGTTGTTTTCGGGAAAGTCCCTCCGCAGCGAGAAGGCGCTCGACGACCACCTGCGTGGCGATACCGGCGTGGTCCATGCCGGGCAGCCAGAGCGTGTTGTGCCCGCGCATGCGATGCCAGCGCACCAGCATGTCAATCTGCGTGTGCTCGAGCATGTGACCGATGTGAATCGAGCCGGTCACATTGGGAGGGGGAATGACGATGGAGAAAACGGGACCCGGCGCGCCAGCGTCAGCACGGAACAGTTCGTCCTCGACCCATTTTTGCGCCCAGCGCTTCTCAATTTCGTTGGGCTCGTACGCCTTGGGAATTTCCTGCGCCATGGTGGTTAAGTAAGTCCTCTGGATTCCGATGCGACGCTTGCGCGCAACACACTGCCGTGGAAATGCGCAACAAACAAACTACTAACTATAGGGGGCAACGCTCGCAAGCGTCAATCGGCACGGCGGCGGTTATTGCGGCGAATCGGAGGCTTGCTGGGAGAATGCGAGCAGGGCAATGGAAAGCGTTTGAAATACCTGAAGAAACTACTTCTTGCTCTCCACTTCGCGAGCGACGAGCGCCTCGACGATGGGGCGCAGAATGTCGCGAGTGATCTGATCGAGCACATTTTTTTGCAGGCGGACAATGACTTTTTCGACGATGGCGTCCATGTCGGCGGAATTGATGTGGGCCGGGCGGCCAAAGGCATCGGTGTTACCGGTGAAGCCCGGGACCGCCGCCGCAGCTGCTGGCGCATCCACTTCGAGAGGACGCGCAATGCGAGGAATCTCCAACGATGGCGGGACGATCTGCGCCGGCTTGTGCGAAGGCGCGACAACGGGAATAGATGGAGGCTGAGGCGCCGGAGGAGGCGCTGGTTTTTCCACAACGGGCGGAGCGGCCACCTCTTGCATGGCGGGAATCGTGAAGGGCTGAACTTCCATCTCGGAAACTTCCGCGCGGGGCGCCGCCAGAGGTGTTTTTGATGCCGGAGCCACTTCCATCGGGGCAGCGGGTGCAGGCGCCGCGGATATGAATTCGTCCGGCGAAGAAGTCAGTTCAGGAAGCGGCCCAGGGTCAACAATTGACGCGGCAGGCTCAGTCGTTTCTTCGGTGATGAGCTCCATCGGTTCAGACGAATCAAATTCTACTTTGATGGGAGGCTCGTCAGGAGACGGCTCCTTGGCGGGAACTTCGATGCCGCCCCACTGCGGCGTTTCCTGCGCAGCAGAAGTTTCGGCAGAAGCCGGGGCCACTGCCGCTTCCTGTGAAGCGGAATCCATGGCACCCCACGATGGCGCTTGCGCTGCCATGGACGGAGCGGCCTCCTCGCTGACTTCCTCGTCCTCCTCTTGCTCGCCGGCAAACTGAATCTCCGGAACGCTGGAAGCACGAAAGCCGTCGGCCTCTGGGAGCAGTCCTTCTTCTTCCCCGGGTTTTGGTTTTTCCGCCTCCGCAGGAGTTTCCATCAGTTCGCCGAAGGACAGGGCCTCCGAGCCAGCGCCGAATTCGACGCGTGCCGGACGGGTGGAGAATTCCTGCGCTTCAGGCTGTGTATCCGCGGGCGCTGCGCCACCTCCGCCCACCAGATCTTTCATTTCCTTGACCGAGAGTTCGAGCGTCTCGTCGACCTTGCCGGCAACCGCGCGCGCCTGCGTCGATTTCTCGAGCATTGTTCGAACCATCTCCAGCAGTTCGCCAGGCGGGTCGAAGGGTTTTTTCAGGAGGCCGTCGGCGCGGACGCGCTTCACCTCGTGTTGATCGATGGGATCGAAGGCACCGACGAGGAGCACTACGGGAATGTGAGCGAAGCGGTTGTCGTTCTTCACGTATTCACAGACTTCGTAGCCGTTGCGCACGGGCATGAACACGTCCGCGAGCACGAGGTCAGGCATGAATTCCGGCAATTTCTTGACGGCCGCCTCGCCGTGGCCTACTCCCACGACTTCAAAGCCCTGCTCTTTCAGGGCTTCGGCCACTTTCTTTGGAATGCTTCGATTATCGTCTGCGACCAGGATCTTCACCCGGCGCCCCCCAGATCATGCGCGACGCGGGCTGGCGTCCGCAGAGTATGAGGCTATTGGTAACACTGACCGCGGCGGGAGTCAACCGAAAGCCGCGAAGAATCAGACGCAGAGCAAATGGGAAGGGGATGCAGGGAGCTACCAGGGGATGAGCTTGCGAAGGCCTTTCTTCTTCTTGCTGGAGGATTCCTTTTTCTCTTTTTCTTTCTTTTCTTTCTCGAGGTCGGCCTTGCTCTTTTGCGTGATATCCACTGGCTTGGCAGGGTCGGTTGCGGGGGGTTTTGCGTCCGCTCCTGCAGGTTGCGAGGAAGTGGGCACGCTCGTGGTCCCGGGGGCTGTGGGAACGGTGGTTACCGGCGCACCGCCCGTGGTCGTCCCAGAGACGCTCAGGTTGCCGGAAATGAGGGACTCGCCGCCAATGCCCTCGCTGGGCGGGTTCAAGTTCGGTTTACCGGTTCGCGCCGACGTGGTGACGTCCGGACCGGATTTGAACATGCCCAGCGCACGACGCACCAGCCCGGCCTTCTCACGGTTCATTTCCTTTTCCCGCTGGAGACGGGCCAGCGCATCCGGGCTGGGCTGGGGCACCGGCACGTTCATTCTGACGAGTTGTGCCTGGGCGTCATCGACATAGGAAGACTGCGGGTAGTCCTGCACTATCCGAGCGAAGTAGCGCGGAGCCAGGTGCTGGGTCTTTTCGTTCTTCACCAGGGAGTCGGCCAGCATCCAAAGCGCACGGTCGGCCTGGCTGTAGAGCGGATAGCGGTCCACAATCTCGGAAAGTCGCAGGATGGCGGCGCGGCGGGCGTTATCCGTGTCCTTCAGGAAATAAAAGCGCGCGATGCGGAAATCGCCCTCCGCGAGGACTTCCTGCACTTCGCGCAGGCGCTGCTCGGCATCAGTCAGCAGCTTGTTCTCGGGGTACTTGAGCACGAAATCCTGAAACTCCTGCTCCGCCAGCTTGGCCTGGGTGCGATCGCGATCGGGCTTTTCCATGCGGCGGAAATGAGCCATGCCGATGCGGTACTGGGCGTAGGCCGCCTCATCGAGAAATTCGAAGAACGTCTTGAAATCCTTATATTCAGCGACGGCTTGGGTCAAGCTGCTCGTTGTGCCTTCATCATAAAAAGAATCCGCGATCGCCAGCTTGGCTTTGGCCAGGTATTCGCTGTCCTGGTAGGTATTGATAAGAGTCTGCAGCGTGAGGCGGCCAATTTCGTGGCGGCCTCGCTGCAAGTCGGATATCGCCTTCTCATACAGAATCTTGTCGGGCTCCGCCGACTGGCTGAGGTCGGGCAGAGTCGATTTTGCCTTGCCCTTGCCGCAGCCACTCAAAAGCAGAGACGCCAGCAGGAGAACAGCGAGAGGCCTGGATTGGAGGAGGAATTTGGCTTTCATTACACTTTCTGCGCCAGCGCTTCGCTGGCTACTTGCCGCATTTTGCGGACTGCTTCCGCCGGATCCGGTGTGCGAAACACAGATGTCCCGGCCACGATAATCTCCGCGCCCGCGCGGACGGCGTCGGCCACGTTGTCCAAATCCAAACCGCCATCCACTTCGATGCGATAGGTATAATTATAGCGCGAACGAAGTTCCTTGAGTTGACGAAGTTTCTCGAGCGAGCCGGGAATAAATTTTTGCCCGCCAAAGCCCGGATTCACGCTCATGACCAGAACGAAATCGACCACAGGAAGCACTTCGCTGAGCGTGGCCACAGGAGTCGCCGGGTTGAGCACCACGCCGGCCTCGATATCGCGCTCCTGAATGGCCGCAAGGACGCGGTCGAGATGCGGCGTCGCTTCCTGGTGTACGGAAATCATGTCCGCCCCGGCATCCGCGAAAGCCATCACATAGCGGCCGGGTTCCTCGATCATCAGATGCACATCCAGTATCAGGGTGGTTGCCTTGCGCAAAGAAGAAACTACGGGCACGCCGATGGAAATGTTGGGCACAAAGTGGCCGTCCATCACGTCCACATGGAGAATGCGGGCGCCGCCGCGCTCCACGGCGGCAATGTCCTCGCCGAGATGAGAAAAATCGGCGGCGAGAATGGACGGAGCAATTTCAATCGCAGGCAGCATCATGATCCCAATCGAAATTTTAACACAGCGCGGGACATCTCTTACTCAACAACTTGCAATTCGATGTTCGTTCCAGCAACGATTTTGGCGCCCCGTGCAGGCACCTGCGCGAATACTGCGCCCTTGGGTTGCGCCGGCGAGGCCGCAAAAGAAATCCTGGTCAAGTGCAGGCCGGCGGCGCTCACGCGGTGCTGCGCGTCCGCCAGAGACATTCCGGCAAGATCGGGCATCACGTACTCCGCCGGGCGCTCGCCCTGTGACACGAGTAAATTGACGCGCGGGCTGCCGGTATTGGAAGCCTGCGGCGGCGGATTCTGCTGCACAACTTCGTCGAGCAAACGATCCGGAAGGTAGAACGAGGTAATCTCTCCCATCTGCAATCCGGCGCGCAGCAGTTCGATGCGCGCTGTCCGGGCGCTTTGTCCGACGAGCGAGGGCACGGACACTTTTTGCGGGCCGAGGCTGAGCACGACGTGCGCGCGCTGCTGCACTTTCACGCGCGTCCCTGCAGGCGGGCTTTGCCGCACAACGAAGTCTGGCGGGAGGGCGCTGTACACGCGGTCGGCGATTTTCATTCCCAAACGGCGCGAATCGAGCATGGTCTGCGCGTCGCCCGCTTTCATGCCGACCAGCTTGGGGACTTCCACTTCGCGGCCCTGCACGGCGAGGCGGATGGCAGTGATTGCGCTGAGGAAGGCTACAGCCAGGAAAATGAAAATGCCAAGTCCCAGGCGCGCATAGGTCTCGAGTTTTTGGCTCAGCGGCATCCGGTACATTGTAGCTTACCGCGACCTAGCCGTGAGCGCGGGGAATTACTCGCGCTCGATGGCCGCTGCGAAGAACCCGTCGGTGCCGTGCTCCGGCGGGAACGTGTGGAACACTCCGTCCGGACTGAAGAGTCGCGCGGCGTCTGCGCCCTCGCACAAATGAGATCGGAGTGCAGAAATCACACTTACGCGACGCAAGCCTGGAACATTCTGCAATGCTTCCTCTACGACGTGCTCGTTTTCTTCGGGTTCGAGTGAGCAAGTGGAATACACCAAACGCCCACCTGACGCGAGTTGACCAATTGCGTTCGTAAGCAACGCCACTTGACGCCGGTGCAGATCCGCGAGGTCTGGAGGTTGCAAACGCCAGCGAATCTCCGGATTGCGCGCGAGCGTGCCCGTGCCGGAACACGGCGCATCCACGAGGATTCTTGTAAACGGCCTACCGAAGGGGAGCGGCGTGGTGGCGTCAAGTGCCACCTGCTGAACTGAAGCGATACCCAAACGCGAAAGCGTGGCGCTCATGGCCTGCAATCGATGGATATGCACGTCCGAAGCGACCACCAGGGAATGTGGACCCGCGGCGCGCGCGAGAACAGCAGTCTTCCCGCCGGGGGCCGCGCAGAGGTCGAGCACGGAATCGCCGGCGCGGACGTCGAGGAGATGCGCCACCATTTGCGAGGCTTCATCCTGAATGGAGAGCGCGCCGCGGCGAAACGATTCAGTTGCCGCTGGATTTCCGCCGCGAACCAGCAGAGCGTTGCGCCGCCACGCGCCGGGTTCCACGTCCAAGCCGCTGTGCCGGAGTTCCTGTTCGATCGCGTCGCGCTGGGCCGGATGATGGACTGCGCACGCCAGGCGCGGCGCACGGTTATCGGCTTCCAGCAGGGCCACCGTGCGGGTTTCACCGAAGCAGACGAGCCAACGAGCCACCAGCCAATCGGGGTGCGAATGCAGAATTCCCAGTCGTGTTTCTGGCGGGAGTGCTTCGGGCAGAAGTCGTTGGATTGCTTCACGTGACGATTTGCGCAGGACGGCATTCACCAGCGCAGCAGCCGAACGTTTGCGCGCCGCTTTCACCAGCTCGACGGATTCATTGACTGCGGCCGAGGCAGGAACGCGCGATAGGAAGCGAAGCTGGTAAAGCCCGAGGCGTAAGGCGAGCAGGACTTCAAGATCGAGCGCGGCAACGGGCTTGCCGATTAGACGCTCGATGAGGAAATCGAGCAGGCGCTGCCAGCGAAGGACGCCCAGCGTGAGCTCCGTGACAAGCGCCGCATCTTCGCGCTTGATGCGCGTGCGTGGGTCGCTCAAGCGAGCATGCAGGAGCTCGCCTGAGTAGGCGCCTTCGGCCTCTACCCGCCGGAGAATTTCAAACGCGATGCGTCGAGCTAGGGTCACCATCGAACGAAGAGTTTAACCGCAGATGAACGCCGATGCATGCAGAGGAGTGAAGGGTAGCGTACCGCGGCACAGATACAATCAATCGCCAAAACTGTCACCCAGCTTTAGTCGAGCGCCGTTGGCCCAATCGCGCGCGGGGATGCGTTTCTTGCCTTCCAGCTGCACGTAATCGAGACGCAGCGTAGTGCCGGCGCCGCAGGACACAAGAATGTTTCCGCCGCTCGTGGCGATGGTTCCCGGCGCAGCGGCTTGCCGGCTCGAATCGGGGCGGCCCCAAATGTGGCAAACGTGGCCACGGAAAGTGGTAAATGCGCCGGGCCAGGGGTCAAGGCCGCGAATGCGGTTGTAGATTTGCACCGCCGGCTGCGACCAGTCGATGCGGCCGTTTTCGCGCTTCAGAATTGGGGCGAGCGTAGCCTGCGTGTGGTCCTGCGGCACGGGGGCGATTTCGCCGCGGTCATACTTGCGCAGCGTTTCGACCATGAGGTCGGGACCCGCGGCGGCCATGCGGCGAGCGAGCGCGGGCGCGGTTTCGTCTGGCAGAATTTCAGTCTCCCAGCGCAACAGCGCGGGGCCGGTATCCATTCCCGGGTCGATGCGCATGGTGGTGAGGCCGGTCCGCGTTTCGCCGTTGACGATGGCCCAGTTGATGGGCGCGGCGCCGCGATACTTCGGCAGCAGGGAAGCGTGCAGGTTGATCCAGCCGAGGCGCGGGATTTCCAGCAACCGCGCGGGAACAATCTGTCCGTAGGCGATAATTACTACGGCGTCGGGCGCGACCCGCGTGAAAAACTCAAACGCCGAATCGGATTTGATTTTCTCGGGCTGAAACACGTGGATGCCGGCGGCCAGCGCTACGCCCTTCACCGGCGAGGCGGCGACTTCCTGCCCGCGGCCGCGCGGACGGTCGGGCTGGGTAATGACGGTCTCGACGGAGAAGTCCGGCTCCGCTATCAGACGCTGCAGCGTGGGCAGCGCGAATTCCGGCGTGCCGCAGAAGACGATGCGCAGGGGCGGTTTCGTGAGCGGCCTACCAATCTCCGGCCTTCGCCAGCTTGCGAATCTTGCGTTTGATGAGGTCGCGTTTCAGGATTCCGAGGTGCTGGAGGAACAGCACGCCGTTCAAATGATCGGTCTCGTGGCAGAACGCGCGAGCCAGCATGCCTTCGCCGCGCATCTCGAAGGATTTACCGGCGACGTCCTGTGCGCGCACGGTGACGAACCGCGGCCGAAGAACGTTGCCGCGGAAGCCGGGCACGGAGAGGCAGCCCTCCTCTTCGCGCTGCTCGCCTTCGACATAAATGATTTCCGGGTTGGCGAGAACAAGTTTTGCTTCCGGATTCTTACCCAGAGAGACGTCAATCACCGCGAGGTGCAGAGCCTTGCCGATCTGCGGGGCGGCCAAGCCAACGCCTTGCACCGCATACATGGACTCGAACATATCCTCGGTCAGCTTTTTCAACTCGGCGTCGAATTCAGTGACCCGCTTGGAGACTTTCTCCAGCACCGGCGCGCCGTACTTCACTATCTTATGGATCATTGGTCTGTGTCTCTTCTCTTTGCTCAGGTGTTCAAAACGCGTCCAATTGCTTTTGATAACCCTCAAAATTCCAGCGCGTCTCGGCGAGCGAATCGCCACTGAATTTTTCGAGGAAGGCGGCAGCGAGCGTCAGCGCCACCATCGCTTCGCCGATGACTCCCGCCGCGGGCACTACGCAGACGTCCGAGCGCTCATACGCCGCCTTCACGGATTCCTTTGTAACCAGGTCGGCGGTTTCCAGCGGGCGGCGCAGCGTGGAGATGGGCTTCAAATAGCCGCGCAGGACGACGTCTTCGCCATTGGTGATGCCGCCTTCCAGCCCGCCGGCACGATTGGTGGGGCGGACGAAGCGTTTCTTCGCGGCATCGTAGCGGATTTCGTCCTGCACCTCGGAGCCGTACGACGTAGCGCCGGCCACGCCGCCGCCAATTTCCACGGCCTTCACCGCCTGAATGGACAGGACAGCCTGTGCCAGACGTCCGTCCAGTTTTTCGTCCCACTGTGCGTGGGATCCCAATCCAGGTGGAACGTTGTGCGCGACAACTTCGAAGATGCCGCCAGCGGAATCCCCCGCGCGTAGCACCGCATCCACTTCCACTTTCATCTTCGCTTCGACCGCAGCATCCACGCAGCGCAACGGCGAATCGAGATTCGAGCAGATGGCGGTGATTTCTTCCCACGACGCGGCGCGATCCAGCTTCACTTTGCCCACGGCAACAACATGGGAAAGGACGTCGATGCCAAACTCGCGCAGGAGCAGCTTGGCAAATGCGCCAGCGGCGACGCGGGCGGCGGTTTCGCGCGCGGAGGCGCGCTCGAGCGCGTAGCGCGCGTCGTGCCAGTTGAACTTGAGCGCGGCGGCAAGGTCAGCGTGGCCGGGCCGCGGCGCTGTCAGCTTCCGCTGTGCGTCCTCGGCGCCCTCGGTGTCTTCAACGGGCAGGGCTTTCTCCCAGTTGGCCCAATCACGATTTTCAATTTGCAAGGCGATGGGAGCGCCAATGGTCTGGCCATGGCGCACGCCGGCCAGCGCAACCACTTTGTCCTTTTCGATTTTCTGGCGGCCGCCGCGCCCGTAGCCGAGCTGGCGGCGATGCATCTCGCGATTCACAAATTCGAAATCCACGGGCAGGCCGGCGGGCAACCCGGAGATCCAGGCTACCAGGGCTTGCCCGTGCGATTCTCCCGCGGTGACAAATCGGAGCACTCGTCCGTCCTTCCGGTCCCGTGCTGCGGGACAAAACATCGCATTCTACAGAAGCGTTTGGGGCGCGTCCAGCGGCGTGCTCCAACAATGACGTCACGCGGGGCGGCGCATCTCCCTGCCCCGCAAAAGCGAGCGGGACGCAAACAGCGCGCTTGACGGCCCCGCATGGCAACGCTACGCTGTCCCGTCATGCATGAAGCGGCTGAGGTGTCTCCGCTTTCCGCGATTGCCGAGCAGGTCAAGCGCCGCATCTTCGCGGTGCAGGACTATTCATTGCTCTGTTTCCGGGCGATGGGCAACATCTTCAGCACGCCTCGCTACATTCCCGAAACCTTGTATCAGATGGACGTGATCGGCGTAGGCTCGCTGCCCATCGTCATGCTCACTGGATTTTTTATCGGCGCAGTGATGGTGCTGCAGACGTCTTCGCAATTCGAACGATTCGGGCAGACCGCTCTGACCGGCGACGTGGTGGCCATTGCACTGGTACGCGAGCTGGGACCTAGCATTTCCGCGCTGCTGGTGGCGGGACGTAATTCGTCGGGTATCGCCTCAGAGATCGGCTCGATGGTGGTGACCGAGCAGGTGGACGCGATGCGCGCCATGGGCACGGACCCCATCCGCAAGCTGGTGACGCCGCGCGTGGTGGCTTCGGTCCTCATGCTCCCGCTGTTGACGGCGGTAGCGGACTTCGTCGGGCTGGTGGGTGGCTTCATCGTCTCCAATTTTGAGTTGAGATTGAATCCGGTGCAGTACTGGACGCGCGCGGTGGACGCGCTGGCGTTTGGCGATTTGATTCAGGGCCTGGCCAAGCCGCTTATTTTCGGATTCATTCTTTCCACCGTGGGGTGCTACCAGGGATTGCGCGTGCGCGGTGGCACGCAGGGCGTGGGCCGCGCCACGACGCAGGCGGTGGTGGTGGCCTCGGTGCTGATCCTGGTGGTCAATTTCTTTGTGACGCGTCTCCTGCTGTGGATCTTCCATTAGTTTCCTCCGCGCGGCCGTTTGCATCTATAATCACTGTCTGATTATGAGTCTTCCCGTCCCCACCCCGGGCGTGTTGATTCGCGAATGAGCCCCAACGCCACGCTTGAGCCGGTGATCGCCTTCGAGGGTGTACGTATCGGTTTCGATGAAGGCGAAGTGCTGCACGGCGTCAGCTTGCGGGTGAGCTCACGCGAAACGAAAATCCTCGTCGGCGAAACCGGTTCCGGAAAAACTTTGCTTCTCAAACTGGCCGCGGGACTCCTGCGCCCCGACGCGGGGCGCGTGACGGTGCTGGGGCAGGAAATCTCCGCTCTGCGCGAAAAAGAGCTGCTGGATTTCCGCCGCCAAGTGGGCTTTGTGTTTCAGGAAGGCGCGCTGTTTGACTCCATGAGCGTGGAAGAAAATGTGGCCTACCGGCTGCGCGAGGAAGGCGTGGACGAGGACGAGATCGAGCACCGCGTGCGCGAGGCGCTGCGCTTTGTGGAACTGGAAGAGGCCATTGACAAGCTGCCCGGGGAACTGTCCGGCGGCATGAGGCGACGCGTGTCGATTGCGCGGGCGCTGATCAGCGCGCCGCCCATCGTACTGTACGATTCGCCGACGGCGGGACTCGATCCGGTGACCGCGCAGACCATCATTACTCTGATTCTCCGGCTGCGCGACACGCAGGGAGTGACCGCGTTGCTGGCCACGCACCGGTTGCAAGACGCATTTGCCATGGTGCACTACCGCTTCGATGCAGAGAGCGGGCGCGTGGTACCCGCGGGGCAGAACGGGACCAGTGCCGGCCCGGCCACGAGTTTTGTCGTGCTGCGCGAGGGCGCTGTTTATTTTGAGGGAGACTTCCGCGCGATCAGCGATTCCGCGGACGCGTACGTGCAAAAGTTTTTGCTGTAAGCCGCGTGGCGCCCGGGCACAAGGCTGCGGGTGACGCGGAAACCGGTTCGAAAAACTGAGGAGGCTGTGCCATGCCGCAGAGCAAACAACTGACCTGGTCGGAACTTCGCGTGGGATTACTGGTGCTGGTGGGGCTGTTCCTGATCGCGGTGGGAATTTTCTACGTGACGGGCGCGGGGATTCTGGCCGCGAAGTACCGCGTGCGTACGTATTTGCCGGAAGTGGAAGGGCTCACCATCGGCGCGCCGGTGCGCCTGGATGGCGTGGAGATCGGCAACGTCGAGCGCGTGCGCATGAACCCCACGCGCGGCGACCGCAGCCGCAACATTGAATTAACCCTGCGCATCGATACGAAATACAAGGACGAAGTGCGCACCGATTCCACGGCCAGCCTGATTACGGAAGGATTGCTGGGCAACCGCTATGTGAGTATCCAGCGCGGCATCACGGGGGCGCCGATTCCGGCGGAAGGCGAAGTGCCCGGGCGCGAGGAAAAAGCCATGAAGGCTATCGTAGAACGCGGCGCGGACCTGGTGCAGAACTTGAACGAGCTGTCCAAAACGGTGAAGAACCTGATCGCCGGCGTGGAGGAAGGGAAGGGCAACCTGGGAAAGATGCTGGTGGATGAATCCGCCTACAACAAGCTGAACGATATCCTGTCGCGTGGGCAGCGGATGGTGGCCGACGCGGAAGCCGGGCGCGGCAGCCTGGGCAAGTTGCTCACTTCGGACGAAATGTATGACAAGGTCAACTCCGCCGCCGGGAGGCTCGACACGGTGCTGGCCGATGTGCAGGCGCAGAAAGGCACGTTGGGAAAATTTGTGTATGACCCGCAGGGGTACGAGCAAGCCAAACAATTTTTCGAAAGGGGCAATGCGCTACTCGCCGATGTGAAGGCCGGAAAGGGCACCGCGGGCAAGCTGGTGACTGACGATGCGCTGTACACGAAATGGCGTAACACCGGCGAAAACCTGGAACAAGCCACCGCCAAGCTGAACGCCACTACGGGCACCGCCGGCAAATTGTTCAGCGACCCGCAGTTCTACGACAACGTGACTGGACTGGCGGGAGACATGCGGCTGCTGATCGGTGAATTCCGGCAAAACCCGAAAAAGTTCCTGCACGTGAAGTTCTCCATTTTTTAACATCGATCGCGGTATAATCCGCCGCGGAGTTGACGTCGCGCCACGCATCACGAGTTTGTCATCCAGGTGTTACACAGGGGTCACGGCCTGCTGTGCAGACTGCTTCATCGAAAATAGATCTGATGACCAACAAAACAGATACCGCCGTCCTCGACCAGACTGCCGAGCGGCCGGACTCTGCGCGACACTTTCCCAAGCGGCGCTATACCGGCGCGCTCGTCGTGGTGGAGGGAGTAGACGGCTCGGGGAAGAGCACGCAGCTCTACCTGCTGAAGCGCTGGCTGGAAATCAACGGCTACCGGCTGCACTTCACGGAGTGGAACTCGTCGCCGCTGGTGAAGTCGGCGACCAAGCGCGGCAAGCAACGGCGCATGCTGACGCCGACGACGTATTCGCTGATCCACGCGGCGGACTTTGCCGACCGGTACGAGCGGCAGATTTTCCCGCTGCTGCAAGGCGGCTACCTGGTGCTGGCCGACCGCTACGTCTATACGGCATTCGCGCGCGATTCGGCGCGGGGCTGCTCGCCGGAGTGGCTGCGCAACCTGTACGCGTTCGCGCCGGTACCGGACATTACCTTCTACTTCCGCGCGCCCCTGGAAGTGGCCGTGCAGCGCATCCTGAGCGGGCGTCCCAAGTTGAAATACTACGAGGCGGGCATGGACTTGAGTCTGGCCTACGAACGCGCGGAGAGTTTCCGGATTTTCCAGGGAATGATTCTGGACGCCTACGACCGCATGGTGGACACCGACGGATTTGTGTTGATGGATGGGACGCAGCCGGTGAACAAGCTGCAAAAACAGATGCGCGAGATGCTGCAATCACGAGTGGACCTGAAACGGTTTCTCACCCGGAAATGAAACGCAACAGCAAGAAGTCGAATGCGGGTACGTCGCCCAACGGCCAACAACTTCCCACGGCGGCCGCGCCGGTCGCCGCTCCGCCAAAACCCCGGCTGCAGCGCGAGCCGGAAACCGCGGAAGACATGGGCGGAGCGCTGTTTGTGCTGGAGGGCACGGACGGCTCCGGGC
>CAZIWR010000028.1:0-1312 GCA_964542805.1 uncultured Acidobacteriaceae bacterium | reverse complement strand
GCGGAAGACATGGGCGGAGCGCTGTTTGTGCTGGAGGGCACGGACGGCTCCGGGCGGTCCACGCAGATTGCGCTGCTGACGGAGTGGCTGGAATCGCAAGGCTTCGCGGTGCAGACGATGGGCCTGCGACGGTCTTCGCTGCTGGCGAAAGACATTGACGTGCTGTTGGGGGAAAACACCGTCACGCGGCTGACCCTTGCGCTGATGTACGCCACGGATTTTTACGACCAACTGGAGAACCGCATCCTGCCGGCGCTGCGTTCGGGGCTGATCGTGCTTGCCGACCGGTACATCTATACGCTAATCGCGCGCAGCGTGGTGCGCGGGTTGCACCGCCAGTATCTCCACGGAATTTACGAAAAGGCGCTGCGGCCCGACCTGACCATCTGGCTGGACGTGCGGCCGGAGATGGCTTTCGAGCGGCTGTTCAAGAAATCGCAGGCCATCAGCTACTGGGAAGCCGGGCGGGACATGTTCCTCTCTTCGGACCTCCATCAATCATTTATTCGCTATCAGACGATGATCCGCAAGGAGTTTGATGTTCTCGCCAAGCACTATGGGCTGAAGCGCCTGGACGGAGAGCGCAGCGTACAGGAAATCAACCGCGACTTGCGCAAAGCCATCGCCGCGCAACTGCGTATTCGCAGCACGCGCTACCAGCCGTCGCACGCCCTGGCCCACCTGTGGCGATGAGCTTTGACTGCATAGAACGCAGTCGTAAACATTGGCTGCAAAAAACGCAGCCGTGAACATTGGCCGCTCCGCTCCATATCGCTGCGATTGACGCCGGGTCCAATGCCATCCGGTTGGTGATTGCACGCGCTTCCTCTGCTTCGCGAATCGAAATCCTGAAAACCGAGCGCTACCCGCTGCGGCTGGGGCGCAGCGTATTTGTGAAGCATCGCTTCGAGCCGAAAACCATCAAGCGTGGCGTGGAAGCGTTCCTGCATTTCCGCCGCCTGCTGGACCGCTACGGCGTGACGCGCTACCGCGCGGTGGCCACCAGCGCCACGCGCGAAGCGCGCAACCGCAGAGAGTTTTTGGAGCGCATCCGCCGCGAGGCGCGCATCACATTGGATGTGATCGGCAGCGCGGAAGAGGCGCGGCTGGTGCGCAGCGCCGTGCACAAAGTACTGGGCACAGATCTTTCGCCGCGGATGATCCTCGATCTGGGTGGAGGAAGCCTGGACCTGGACCTGCTTCAGCAGGGCGAAGTGGAACACAGCGTGGGGCTGCCACTGGGCACCGTGCGGTTGATGGAGACGTACGACCTCCGCGGATCCGTGAGCGAGGAGGACATCCGGCGGTTGCG
>CAZIWR010000027.1:0-19849 GCA_964542805.1 uncultured Acidobacteriaceae bacterium | reverse complement strand
CGTCTCTTCCACGCCGAAGTACGCGCAATCGGGGTGGTGGAACACCATCGCGCTGACGCTGGCCTCGGGGTCCATCATCATGCCATCCGTCAGCCGCACCTCGATTTCCTCCGGGCGCAGCAGCTTCCAAAGCGGGGCTTGGTCGTCGAGGTTGGGACACGCAGGATAGCCGAAGCTGTAGCGCTTCCCCCGGTAGCGCGAGGTAAACCGGTCGTGCATGGTCAGCGTGGGCGCATCGGGAAATCCCCAGTCCTCGCGGATGCGCCGGTGGAGCCATTCCGCACAGGCTTCCGCGGTTTCGATGGCCAGCGCCTGCAGCGCGTGCGACTTGAAAAATTCTCCCGCCTGTTTCCACGCCTCTGATTTTTCGCGGATGCCCGCGCCCGCTGTCACCACAAAAAACGCCACGTGGTCGCGCGCATTTTCTTCCGCCTCCAAAACGTAATCGCTCAAGCAGAGTCCGTCCGGCTTGCGCTGTCGCCCGAAGTGGAAGGCGTGCAGCAGCGCGCTCGCACCGGGCGAAAATAAGTTGATCGAGTTCCCTTCCCGCTCTGCTTCAAAAAACTGCCACACCGCGCGCACCTTCATGAAATGCGCGGCGTCCTGCTTCACTTCTTCCATCTGGTGAAACAGCGCCAGCGCCTTTTCGTGGCGCGCGGCGAGGTCTTTTTCGAAATTCCCTTTGTAGCCCAGATGCCGCCCGTAGAGCATGTGCGGATTGATGTAGCTCCACACTTCGGCGAGGTGCGGCACGTCGCGCACTTTTCTATCGAGATACGGCGCAGCGGGGATGGGTAGGTCCGCGCGGATCTTGCTGCTGCGCGCCGCGGCTGGCGCAGGCGCCGCCTCGCGCGTGGGTTCTACGGCGGCTGTGCTCGGTGCGGGAGCGTGCGCCGCGAGCACCGCGTCGCGCTCGGCGGGGTCCATGAGCTGGTTCATCAAGCGCAGGCCGGTCATGGCGTCCTTCGCGTAGCACACGGCGGTGCTGTACGCCGGCGCAATCCGTCCGCGCGTGAATTTGTCTGAGAGCGCCGCCCCGCCCACCAGCAGCGGCACGCGGATGCCCGCGGTCTTCAAATCCTCGGCCGTCGTCACCATTTGCTGCGCGCTCTTCACCAGCAGGCCGGAAAGGCCGATGGCGTCCGGCCGGTGTTTCTGAAATTCCTGAATCAGCGTTTCCGGCGGCACCTTGATGCCCAGGTTGATCACCGTGAAACCGTTGTTGGACAAAATGATCTCCACCAGGTTTTTCCCGATGTCGTGGACGTCGCCCTTCACTGTTGCCAGCAGAATTTTCCCGCGCGACGCCGTGTCCGCCTTCTCCATGAATTTTTCGAGATGGTTCACAGCCGCTTTCATCGCTTCCGCGGACTGCAGTACCTCCGCCACAATCAGCTCGTTGTTATTGAAGAGGCGCCCGACCTCCGCCATGCCCGCCATCAGCGGCCCGTTGATGATATCCAGCGGCGCCGCTTCCTTGCGCTTCAGCTCGAGGTCGGCGATCAGGCCCTCGCGCGTGCCTTCGATGATGTAGTTGCCCAGGCGCTGGTCGAGCGGCAAATCCGCCGCCTTTTTCTTCGTGCGCGTGGTTGCGCCGCGGAACTGCTCGGTGATCGCCGCGATATGAAACTGATTGATAGCCGCTTTCTGCGCGGCGGATTGTTTACGCCAGTCCTCCGGCGCGGTGCGCAACCCTTCCTCGCTTTCTGTCGGAGGCGTGTTGAACAAAAGATTTTCTGCCAAGCGCCGGTGCTCTTCGGGAATGGACGCGAAGCGCTCCAGCTTCTCCGCATTCACGATGGCCAGGTCGAGTCCCGCCTTTGTGCAGTAATAGAGGAAGACCGAATTGATCACTTCGCGCGCGGCCGGCGGCAGCCCGAACGACACATTGGAAATCCCCAGCAGCGTTTTGACGTGCGGCACCTTTTCCTTGATCAGCCGCACGCCCTCGATGGTTTCCACCGCGCCGCCGATGTAGTTCGCGTCACCCGTGGCGCACGGAAAGACAAGCGGGTCGAAAACGATGTCCTCCGGCGGGACGCCGTACTTTTCGGTGAGCAGCTTGTACGACCGCTCAGCGATGCCCAGTTTGCGCTCCCGGGTGAAGGCCTGGGCCTGTTGTTTGTCCTCGTCAATGCAGCCGACGACGACTGCCGCGCCGTAGGCCCGCGCGAACGGGCAGATTTTTTCGAATTTCTCCTCGCCGTCTTCGAGGTTGATTGAGTTGATCAAACTTTTTCCCTGGCAATAGGTCAGCGCCAGCTCGACCGCGCGCGGGTCGGTGGTGTCGATCATCACCGGAGCCATCACTTTGCGGATCAGTTTTTCGTAGAACGGCGGGATGTCGCCCAGTTCGTCGCGGTCCGTGCTCTGCAGGCAGACGTCCACCACCTGCGCGCCGTTTTTCACCTGCGCGCGCGCGATTTCCGACGCCTCCTCCCATTGCTCTTGCGCGATGAGGTTTTTGAAGGCGCGTGAACCAATCACGTTGGTGCGCTCGCCGATCAGCAGCGGCCGGTTGCTCGGCTCCGCTTCGACCGCGTCGATGCCGGCAAACCACGTGCGCCGCGACGCCCCTGGCACCGCGCGCGGACGCTTGCCTTCGGCCATCTGCGCAATGGTGCGGATGTGCTCGTCAGTGGTGCCGCAGCAGCCGCCGACAATGTTCAACCAGCCATGCTTCGCGAAACGCTCGAGTTGCTCCGCGAGTGTCTGCGGCGTTTCCGCGTACGCGCCATCTTCATTGGGCAGCCCCGCGTTCGGGTAACAGGAAATGCGCGTGGCCGCCATCGCGCTGAGCGTGCGGATGTGGTCGGTCATGAACTCCGGGCCAGTGGCGCAGTTCAGGCCCACGGAAAGCAGGTCCATGTGCGCGACGCTGACCCAGAAGGCGTCCACGGCCTGCCCGCCGAGCATCGTGCCCGTCGGCTCGATGGTGGCTGACACCATCACCGGAATGCGCTCGCCGCGTTCCCGCTGGAGTTGCTGGATGCCGAGCAGTCCGGCTTTGACGTTGCGCGTGTCCTGCGAAGTTTCCAGTAACAAGATGTCCGCGCCGCCTTCGACCAGCGCCTTCCCCTGCTCGTAGAAATTCTGCCGCAGCTCCGCAAACGTCACGCCGCCGGTCACGCTGATGGCTTTCGTCGTGGGCCCCATCGACCCGGCAACGAAGCGCGGCTTGGCAGGGGTGGAAAGTTTGTCCGCTGCGTGGCGTGCGAGTTGCGCCGCGGCAAAGTTCAGCTCGTGGCCGGAATCCTGCAGGCCGTATTCGGCAAGCACGAGTTTCGTTCCGCCGAAGGTGTCCGTCTCGATGATGTCCGCGCCGGCGGCGAGGTAGGCTTCGTGGATATGCGTCACCACGTCCGGCCTCGTCTTCACCAGGTTTTCGTTGCAGCCTTCCAGTTGCGGCCCCCCGAAATCCGCCGCGGTCAGGCGCACCTGTTGCAGCATGGTGCCCATGGCTCCATCGAGCACCAGGATGCGCGATTCCAGCGCAGCCAGCAGTTCGCGTTGTCGTTCTGTCCGGTTCATAGCAAAAGCAAGCGCAGATGCGCCCTGCGCCTGGTTAAATTCTAACAGGCTAAGCGCCGCGGTGGTTGGGATGCCGTCTGAAAGTTCGAAATCCTTACTGCGCTAGCCGAAGCCCGGCTAGCGTCGCGCCTCCGCCTTGCGGAAGCGGAGGATGTAGTTTTCCTTGAAAAATGGCGACTCGTGCTCGGTGACGAACTCGAAGCCCGCGTCCACAAATTCTTTGGTAAAAACTTCCTGCCCGGCGCGGGTGTGCTCCAGAATCCAGTCCGGTGATTTTCCAGGCACGCGATGGAATTCCACCAGCACCACCTGCCCCCCCGGCCGCAGCGCCTTGTACATCGATGCCAGTACGGCTTTCGGGTATTCGAAGTGGTGGTAGGTGTCACAGAGAAAAATAAGGTCCACGGAATTCGCCGGCAGCTCCGTGGAGGTGTCGTTGTCCAGCACGGTCTGAATATTTTTCAGCCCGTCCAGCGACGCGCGCCGCGCGATGTGCTCGAGCAGTTTCTGATTGATGTCCACCGCGTACACACGGCCGGACGCGCCCACCATCTTCGCGAACAGCTCCGTCATGAATCCGGAACCGGAGCCGATGTCCGCCACGGCCATGCCCGGCTTCGCGTCCACCAGCCGCGCCAGCGCCTCGCGCTCGTGATAAATTTCGCGGCTTTCCGTTTCGAGTGTCTCGACCAGCGGCTTGATGTCCGTACTGCGCCAGCGGTCGTTGATCCCCGGCTTGACGCTTTTTTCCTGCGGTGCCGCGGCCTGCTGCGCGCACACCACAAACGGCGCCGCGCAGAAAAAAGCTGCAAGCAACATCCCGGCAAACCATCGGCGGCTCATCCAGCTCATCGGCGATTCTCCTTTTCCGAAAGCCCAGAATAGCAGATTCTCCCATCGCGCGAAATTCCGTTCGCAAAAATCACCGCCGCTGCGGGGTCTCATCTTCCGGTACAATCCTCGGAGTTTTTTGCGAAAGGAAGCGAGCAAATGAAGCCCCTGGCGCCGGTGATGGTCCTTGAGCTGTTCCCTGAAGTCCGCGCGGAGTTGCTCGCGCTGCTTTCCAGTCTCACCGCGGAGGAATGGGCGCGGCCCACTGTCTGCCCGGGCTGGTCTGTGAAGGACATCGCGCTGCATCTGCTCTCCGGCGACATCGGAATTCTTTCGCGTCGCCGCGACGCCTTCACTCCCGCCGGCCCGCCGATCGAGAGTTGGAGCGACCTGGTAGCGCTCATCAACCGCTTGAACGAAGCCTGGACGGCGGCCACGCGGCGCTTAAGCCCGCGCGTGCTCTGCGATTTACTCGCATGGGCCGGGCCGCAAGTCGAAGAGTACTTCGGGACGCTCGACCCGCTCGCCATCGGCGTGCCGGTGAACTGGGCCGGCGCGGAGCCGGCGCCCAATTGGCTCGACCTCGCGCGCGAATACACCGAGCGCTGGCATCATCAGCAGCAGATCCGCGATGCCGTGGGCCGGCCGGGACTCAAGCAGCGGCGCTTTTTCGCGCCCGTGCTGGAAGCGTTTGTTCGCGCTCTGCCGCGCACCTATCGCGACGTCCCCGCCGCGGACGGCACCACTGTACAGCTCGCCATCACCGGCCAGGCCGGCGGCGAATGGTTTCTGGTGCGCGAAGGCTCCTCATGGAGCCTCTACGTGCAAGGCGCGCCGCACCCCGCGGCCCGTGTGACGCTCGACGGCGACGACGCCTGGCGGCTCTTCACCAAAGGACTGCGCACGGAAGAGGCGCGGGCGCGCGCCGTGCTGGCAGGCGACCCGCGGCTCGCCGGCAAAATGCTGGAGACGATCGCCATCCTCGGGTAATCGTCGCAAACGCCAGAAGCCTTTTCCGGCCAAGATCGCCCCGCCCGGCACAATCGCGGAATACATGCTAGAATAGAGGCTTAACAGCGCTTATCCGAAAGCGGTTATTTCCTTGAATAAACACATTCGCAATATCGCCATCATCGCGCACGTGGACCACGGCAAGACGACGCTCGTGGATACCATGCTCCGCCAGAGCGGCACCTTCCGCGCCAACCAGACCCTCATTGATCGCGTCATGGATTCCAACGAGCTCGAACGCGAGCGCGGCATCACCATTCTGGCCAAGAGCACCGCGCTCACTTACCACGACACGAAAATCAACATTGTGGACACCCCCGGCCACAGCGACTTCGGCGGCGAAGTCGAGCGCGCCCTGCGCATGGTGGACGGCGTGCTCCTGCTGGTGGACGCCAGCGAAGGCCCGCTCCCGCAGACGCGTTACGTCCTGCAAAAGGCGCTGCAGGCCAAGCTCCCGCCCGTCGTCGTGCTGAACAAGATTGACCGCAGCGACGCCCGCTGCCAGGCCGTGCTCAATGAAGTCTACGACCTTTTCATCGACCTCGACGCCACCCCGGAACAGATTGAATTCCCGGTCATCTACACCAACGCCAGGCTCGGCGTGGCTCATCAAGCCATCGGTGACAGCTCTACGGATCTGTCTCCGCTCTTTGATGCCATCGTCAAATTCATCCCGCCGCCGGCCGGCGATCCCGAAGGCGTCCTGCAAGCGCAGGTGACCAACCTCGATTACAGCGACTTCCTCGGCCGCATCGCCATTGCCCGCGTGTTCAACGGCACCATCCGCAACGGCTCCGAAGTGGCCATCGCCAAGCTCGACGGCAGCCTCGTGCGCACGAAAATCACCAAGCTCTACACCTTTCGCGGCTTGACCCGCGACGAGACCGAAGCCGTCGTCGCCGGAGACATTGCCGCCATTGCCGGCGTTGAGGGCATTCAGATTGGCGAAAGCCTGACGGATCCGGAGAATCCGGCGCCGCTCGAACCGCTCACCATTGACGAGCCCACCATCGCCATGGTCTTCACCGTGAACACTTCTCCCTTCGCCGGCCGCGAAGGGCAGTTCGTCACTTCGCGCGACCTCCGCGACCGCCTACAGAAAGAGTTGCTCACCAACGTATCCATCCGCGTGGAGGACTCCGACACCACCGACGCCTTTCGCGTGCTGGGTCGCGGCGAATTGCAGCTCGCCATCCTCATCGAAACCATGCGCCGCGAAGGCTACGAGCTGATGGCCGGCAAGCCCACCATCGTAACCCGCGAGGTCAACGGCCGCCGCATGGAGCCGCTCGAGATGCTCGTCATCGACATCCCTGAATCCTTCACCGGCATTGTGATTGAGTTGGTCGGCAGCCGCCGCGCGGAAATGACCAAAATGGTGAACCACGGCACCGGGCGCGTGCGCATGGAATTCCGCATCCCCTCGCGCGGCCTGATTGGCCTGCGCAGCGTGCTGCTCACGGATTCCCGCGGCACCGCGCTGGTGCATTCGCTCTTTGAGGGTTGGACCGAATACGGCGGCGAAATGGCTCTGCGGCCCACCGGCGTGCTGGTCGCCGACCGCGGCGGCGAATCCACCGCTTACGCGCTGTGGAATTTGCAGGAGCGCGGGGAGATGTTTGTCGGGCCGGTCATCCCCGTGTACGAAGGCATGATCGTCGGCGAAAACGCCCGCGAAGACGACATGGACGTGAATATCACCAAGGAAAAAAAGCAGACCAACATGCGCGCCTCCGGCGCCGACGAAGCCATCCGCCTGATTCCCCACCGCGCGCTGAATCTGGAACAGGCGCTCGACTTCATCGCCGATGACGAATGGGTGGAAATCACGCCCAAGTCCATCCGCTTGCGCAAGAAAGTCCTCGACCCCAAGAAGCGCCCCCGCCGCTGGCAGGAAATCCGCGCCAGCCAGGTGCAGTAGCACAGGCTTTTTGAACTGCCCTTTGGACCTGCCACCAGTTCAGTTTCCGCATCCCGCATCCACATTTTTCAGCTTGTTGTATACTTTGGGCAGGATCCCATTCTCAATCTCAAAGCAATGCTGGCTCCTCCCGCGGAGCGTTTATGAAAGCAGGCGCAGCATCCGGACCTGACGACGGCGAGCTCCTCGCCGGGCGATACCTCATCCTGCGCCTGCTCGGGGGCGGCGGAATGGGGCAGGTCTATCTTGCGCGCGACACCAAGCTCTCTCGTGACGTTGCTCTCAAGAGGATTGTGAACGAGGCCATGCATGATGCCGAGTTGCGCCGCCGGCTCGAACAGGAAGCCCGTGCGGCTTCGGCGCTGAATCATCCCGGCATCGCCACCGTGTTTGACTTCGACGAACACGCCGGCTCGAGCTTTATCGTGTTTGAATTTGTCGAGGGCTCCACTCTACGCACGGAGATGTCCAGCCATCGCTTCGGGACCGAAGAAATTCTCAACGTTGGCATCCAACTCGCGGATGCCCTTGCCTTCGCGCACGAGCACGGCGTGGTGCACCGCGACCTCAAGCCCGAAAACATCATGCTCACGCCGGGTAGCGGCAGTCGCGGCCGGACGAAGATTCTCGACTTCGGTCTGGCGAAACTCCTGCGGCCGATTTCGCACACGGCTTCGGCCGGCATCGCTTCCGCGGAAACCGCCGCCATCTCCACTGCCGCCGGGTTGCTGGTAGGCACGGTGAACTACATGTCGCCGGAGCAGGCCGCCATGCAGCCCACCGACGCGCGCAGTGACATTTTTTCCCTCGGCTTGGTTCTCTATGAGCTGGCTGCCGGCGTGAACCCGTTCGTCGGCCAGTCCCCCACCTCTACCATCGCCAACATAATCAAGGTGGACCCGCCGCCGGTGACCCAGCGCAATCCGGTCGCGCCGCCGGAGCTCGACCGCATCCTGCGCAAATGTCTCCGCAAGCGCGCCGACGAACGTTACCAGTCGTCGCGCGAGTTGCTCGTGGACCTGAAGAACCTGCGCAGCGATTCGAAAACACAGGCTCCGCCGCCTGCCTCGGCGACGAACCTCAAGGAAATGGAAAGACCGCTGGAGATCCCGCGCAACATTGCTCGCGGACTGGTGGGAGCGATTCAAGTGGGCTATCTGGCCATGTACGTCGCGGCACTACTGAAAATTAGCGACATTAACTTTGCATTGGACATGCTCACGCAAAATGGTGGCAGCGGCGTGCGCATCGTCGCCCTCATCGCCCTTCCGGTTTTGTTGCTGGTGGCCCTCAGCGGCACGTGCGTGCGGCTTTATCTGCTCACCGCAATCGGCTTGGATTATGCGGATCTCGGGCGGAAATACCGCCGCCTGTTCCCCCCAGTGCTGGCGCTGGATTTGGCGTGGTCTCTGGTTGCGTTTCTGATGTACTTAAAGGTGGAGGCGCTTGCGCTGCTGTTTTTTGTCGGACTGGCATACCTGCCATTCACGCAGCGCCCGCTTCTCTACAGCGCCTATTCGCCGCACGGAGGCCGGACGTCCGGCCTGCAACCCGCGGGAAGCAGCTAAGCGACGCGGGCGTTGCGCATGGGCCGCATGCGTTCGCTGCGCTCGGCGGCTTCGGCCAGGCGCACGGCGTAGCGCACAATCATTTCCACGTCCGCCGCGCGCACCGGAGCGTCAAAGAAATCAAACGCGCCCAGCCGCAGCGCTTCCAGATACTCGTACCAATCGTGCGAGCGCGACGACACCACCACCGGTGCTTTCTCCGCCGTCCGTTTCACCGCGCGCAATACGTCCTGATAGTTGCCGTCCGTGAATTTCTCTTCGCAGAACACCAGCGAGACTGACTTGGCGGAAAGGATGGCTTGCGCTTCCTGCACCGACGAGGAGATCGCCGTCTTCAGGCCCATGCCCAGGAGCACTTTCGTGAGCGCGCTGCGATTCTCGGGGCTGGCTGCAGCCACCAGCACTTCAAATTCCCCTCTCATAACGTCCTCCGTCTGACGATTTCGAACGGGAAGACGGACCTTGCCCCTTGTCTCCCGCGAACGTTCCTGGGCGTCTGACGGATTCGGCTGCATTAGAATCCCGGAAGGAGCGGATTGGAAGCTTCTCCTTGTTGCTTCGACGCGTATGCGTCACCCCCTCCCTGTTGCGGGCCAAAGGGAGAGTTCAGGCTGCTTTGGTGGTATTCGGCTGAGCGGCTCGCCGCGGCCCTGGCCCGCGTCGCAATACGGCTTTCAAGCCCCACAGCACGCGGTTGAGGTCGGCCATGGTTCGAATGTCTGTGAAACCTCGCAGGTTTTTGCTCGCGTAGTGCTGGCGGATGAAAAAATCGAGTTGCGCGCGGTCCATGTTCAGTTCCCGGACGCAGGCCCACAGCGCGCGCCACGCCGCTCCCGTCGGCGGCACGCCGCGCCGCTCGGGAAATCCGTGCCGGCCGGCGGTGCCCGCTGCTGCGTCGTACTCCGCGGACGAAAGCCCTGCCAGCCGCTCCAGCCGCGCGATCACCCGCGCCGCGTCGAGGCTGGTCAGGTCGGTGGTCGTTTTCGCGCGTCCTTGCGTGAACCGTTCCACGTAGTAGTGCCGCAGTTCGCGGTCCGCGGCCCGCGCGAGCATCAATCCGCCGGTCCACCGCCGCCACAGCGCTTGCAAGCGCCGGAGTTGCGCGCGAGATATCGGCACAGGCAGCACCAGTTGAACCGCCACAGCTTCCTCCTGCTTCATTAGATGCAGAAAGTGTTCGCCTGGTTTTCGCCCAGGCCTTCAATTTCGGCATGTCACCCCGCGCAAGCCGGCCACGTCCAATCGTTCTAAGAGTAGAGGAGGTGCACCCATGCAACGCCTCACGGGAACCTTGGCCCTGCTGGTGCTCTGTGCGACGCTCTCGTTGGCACAGCGGCCGGAGGAAGGCGCGCCGCGTTTCGAAGCGGCTGAAGTCGTCTCCACAGTCGAACCGGGCTATCCGCCCAACAGCATCGCCACCGGCACGGTCATCTTGCAGGTCTCGCTGGACAAATGGGGCGAGATCGAAGCGGTCAAAGTTCTGAAAGACATCAAATCGCTCACGCCGGAAGCAGAGCGGGCCGTGCGGAAATGGAAATTCAAGCCCGTACGCCTGGACGGGCAGCCCGTGAAATCCACGCTGGCCGCCGCGTTCACCTTCCGCACTATTGTCACCGGCGCGCCGTACTGACCCGCCGCCGCAACGCCGTGCACTTCGCAGTTCTCATCCACGCGCCTCGTGGACGGTTCCTCGCTTGTTGAAATTTTCCGCAGATTTCATTTGACATTGCATCTCACTGTCCGTATAAATATGCAGTCGCTTGTATATTTTGGATCGCGCGGGAACATGGGTGCACAAAAAAAGTTCAGGCAAGGGCAGATTCTGAAATTGATTGGTAGCGAATCTATCTCGAGACAGGATGAACTGCGGCGCCGCCTGCACCACCTGGGCATGCGCGTCACCCAGGCCACGCTGTCTCGCGATCTCCAAGACCTTCGCCTGGTGAAGACCGCGTCCGGATACAAGACGCTCGCGGAAGACGCGCCGCCGCTCGCTGCGCTGGAGCGTGCGCTCCGCGAATTTCTTACCGATCTGCGCCCGGCGCAAAATCTGCTCGTGCTGAAGACGCCGCCTGGCGGCGCGCAGCCCATCGCCCGCGCGTTCGACGTCGAGCGTTGGAAAGAAATCGTGGGCACCATCGCCGGCGACGATACCGTCCTCATCATTACTCCTTCATCCCGCACTCGTCTCATCGTTCAGAAGAGGATGGAGGACATGATTCGATGACCGCTCGCCCCGGCAGGGTCGGGGTCGTCGGCGTGACTGGCTACGCGGGCTTCCAGCTCGCGAAGTTGCTCCTCCGCCATCCCCACATTGAAAAACCGACGTTCTTCCTGCGCAACGGTGCGGCGAAAGTCCGCTGCCTCACCGAACTCTTCCCCGAATTGCGCGGCTGGGGCGAAGCGCCCTGCCGCCCGTATTCGGCCCAGGCCGTAAAGGAGAGCGGCGCGGACTTCGTGTTTCTTTCCACGCCGCATGAAGCTTCGCTCGAGCTTGTGCCCGAGCTGCTCGACGCCGGCCTGCGTGTGGTGGACCTGAGCGGCGCATTCCGCTTCCGCGATCCCGACACGTTTTCTTCCTGGTACAAGCTGCCCGCGCCCGCGCAGTCGCTGCTCGACGGCGCCGTGTACGGCTTGCCGGAAATGTACGGCGCTTCCCTGCCCGGCGCGCGCCTCGTCGCCAACCCCGGTTGCTATCCCACGTCCGTGATCCTCGGCCTGCGCCCGCTGATCGAAGCCGATTGGATCGCCCGGGAGCGCGGCGTGGTCTGCGACTGCAAGTCCGGCACCACCGGCGCCGGCAAAGAACCCACGCGCGAAACGCATTTTGTCGAAGTAAACGAAAACTTCCGCGCTTACGGACTCTTTGCGCATCGCCATACGCCGGAGGTCACCGAGCATCTCGGCCTGGCGCCCCGCGACGTCATTTTCTCCACGCACCTGTTGCCCGTCGCCCGCGGCATTCTTTCCACGATGTCTCTGTGGCTCGCTGCGCCGCGCGCCGCCGAGGAAATTGAATCGCTTTATCGCCAGTTTTATGCGGGGCGGCCGCTGGTGCGCATCTGGCCCGTCGGCAAGCTGCCCGAGCTGCAGCACGTGGCGCACACCAATTTCTGCGACATCGGTTTCGCGCTGGATGCCGCGGGCGAGCGGCTGATTGTCGTCTCGTGCCTGGACAATCTGGGGAAAGGCGCCGCCGGTCAAGCGGTGCAGAACTTGAACGGGATGTTGGGGGCTCCGGAGGAAGCCGCGCTCATATGAGACTTGTCATCAAGCTGGCCGGCGCGCTGCTGGATGATCCAGCCGCCGTTGAAGACATCGCGCAGCAGATCGCGCAGCTCGCCCGTGAGGGCCACGAGCTGCTGGTGGTCCACGGTGGCGGAAAAATCTTTACCGCCACGCTCGCGCGCATGGGTATTGAAAGCAACTTCGTCAACGGGCTGCGCGTCACCGATCGCGAAACGCGCGACGTCGGCGTGATGGTCTTCGCCGGGCTTCTCAGCACGCGCCTCGCCGCCGCCATCTCCCGCCAGGGCGTGCCGGCAGTCGGTGTATCCGCCGCGGACGGCAAATGTTTCACCGCTGAACCCATGCAGGTGGGCGAAGTCACCGGGCGACTCGGCTTCGTCGGCTATCTCACCGGCGCCAACGTCGGCTTCCTCGAATCGTTGTGGCGCGCGGGTGTGGTGCCTGTGGCGTCGTGCCTCGGCATGGGCGAGGATGGCGAGCTCTACAACATCAATGCCGACCACATGGCTGCCGCGTCCGCCGAATTTGTCCGCGCCGACCGCCTGATTTTCTTGACCGACGTGGCCGGCGTGCTCGACGGCGAAAAAGTTTTGCTTGCGCTTTCCTGCGAGGAGTTGGAAGCCATGATCCGCCAGAACAAAGTCTCCGGCGGAATGGTGTTGAAGCTGGAAGCGTGCAAGCGCGCGCTATCCGGCGGCGTGCGCCAAGTGCGCATTGTTGGCGGCGGGGTGCCCGACGGGCTGCTCCGCGCAGCCAACGGCACGAAGTTTCCCGGCACCAGGGTCACGCCGCTCTTTCCGGCCCGGCGCGCGAGGGCTTTGCGCCGCCGCGAGGAGCCGCAGGTGGCTGAGCGCGAGGTGATGAGCCGATGAGCACCGCCGGCGCCCGCCGCGCCGCCGAACGCTTCCTGATGAACACCTACAAGCGGCCGCCGCTTGTCTTCACCCGCGGCAAGGGCTGCTACCTGTGGGACGACCGCGGCCGTCGCTACCTCGATTTTCTCGGCGGCATCGCCGTCAACGCGCTGGGCCACGCGCATCCGCGGCTGGTTCGCGTCGTGCGCCGCGAAGCCGCGCGCGCCATTCATCTCTCCAACCTTTTCCATAACCAGTACCAGGGCCCGCTCGCCGAAAAACTCGCCCAATGGTCGAAGCTCGACCGCATCTTCTTCACCAACAGCGGCTCCGAGGCCATCGAAGGCGCGCTCAAGCTGGCGCGCATCTACGCGCGAAAAAAAACCGGCGCTGCAGCCCCACCGGTCAAAACAAAAATTCTTGCGCTCGAGCATTCCTTCCACGGGCGGACCTTTGGCGCGCTAGCCATCACCTCCTCCGCCAAATACCGCGAACCGTACGAGCCGCTCATGCCCGGCGCCGTGTTTGTGCGCTTCAACGACGTCGCCGACCTCGAAGCCAAATTCGACGCCACCGTCTGCGCCATCATCTTCGAGCCCATTCAGGGCGAAGGCGGTGTCTTCCCTGTGAGCGAAGCGTTCTACAACCGCGCAAGGGCGCTCTGCACGCAGCACGACGCCGCGCTCATCGTCGATGAAATCCAGTGTGGACTCGGCCGCACCGGCCGCTACTTCGCCTATCAGAAATTCCGCGCGCTGCCGGACATCGCGGTGGTGGCCAAGCCGCTGGCCGGCGGCCTGCCGCTCGGTGCGATTCTGGCCAGCGAAAAATTCGCCTCGGCGTTTTCACCGGGGCTGCACGGCACCACCTTCGGCGGCGGCCCGATGATTTGCGCCGCTGCGCTCGAATTTCTAAACACCGTCGAGCGCGAGAAGCTGCTGGCAAATGTCCGCGCCCGCGGCGAGGAGCTTCGCGCCGGACTCGAAACACTGAAGCCAAAATTCGATTTTGTGAAGGAAGTCCGAGGCGAAGGACTCATTCTCGGCATGGAGCTGGCCGTCGAAGGCGCGGCCATCGCCCAGGAAGCGCTGAAGCGCGGCTTGATCATCAACTGCACCCACGAGCGCATCCTGCGGTTCCTCCCGCCGTTCATTGTTACGTCAAAGCAGGTGAAAGAATTCCTGGCCGTGCTCGAAAGCGTGCTGGCCAGTGCCGCTCGGAAAAGCAAAACGGCATCGGCCCGGCCGGCGACGGCTGTGGCGGGAAGCGCGAGGTGAGCATGGGCACTTTGCCTGAAAATCTGGTGACGCCTGCCGACCTGCTGACCGGCACCGAATTCAATGCCGCGCGCATGCGCGAGCTTTTTCAACTCGCCGCGGACGTGAAGGCTCGCCCGGAGCGCTATCGCACGTCGCTCGCCGGCCGCCATCTCGCCATGATTTTCGAGAAGCCCTCGCTGCGCACGCGTGTCACCTTTGAAGTCGGCATGCAGAGTCTCGGCGGCGGCGCCATTTTCCTCGACCACACCGGCACGCGCCTCGGCCAGCGCGAATCCATCAAGGACGTCGCCAAGAACCTTGAGCGTTGGGTGCAGGCCATCGTGGCCCGCGTCTTTGAGCAGAAGGCGCTCGAAGCGCTCGCCGCGCACGCTTCCATCCCGGTGATCAACGCGCTCAGCGAGCTGTACCATCCTTGCCAGGCGCTCGCGGATTTCTTCACGCTCGAAGAGCACTTCGGCAAATTGCAGGGGCTGACGCTCGCCTACGTCGGCGACGGCAACAACGTCTGCCACTCACTGCTGCTGGCAGGCGCGTGCGTGGGCGCCAACGTCCGCGTGGCCACCCCCGCGGGCTACGCGCCGGACGCCGCCGTCGTTGCCGAAGCGTTGCGCGCCGCGCGCGAGACCCGCGCGAAAATCGAAATCCTGCGCGCGCCGGAAGAAGCCGTGGCCGGCGCGCAGGCCGTGTACACCGACGTCTGGGCCAGCATGGGCCAGGAGCAGGAAGCCGCCGAACGCGAAAAATTGTTTGCGCCGTACCAGGTGAACGAAGCGCTGTTGGCCCAGGCCGCGCCGGATGCCGTTTTCCTGCACTGCCTGCCCGCGCACCGCGGGCTGGAAGTCACCGACGCGGTGATGGACGCGCCGAGCTCGATCGTGTACGACCAGGCGGAAAACCGCCTGCACGTGCAGAAAGCAATTTTGCTGACGTTGTTGGGATAAAAACGCTTGTCATCCTGAGCGAAGCGAAGGATCTCTCCGAGATGCTTCCTCCGCCTGCGGCGGACTCAACATGACAAATGGATCAGAAGGAGAAACGGTGCCCAAGAAAGCGGTTCTGGCTTACTCCGGCGGTCTCGATACCTCCATCATCATTCCGTGGCTCAAGGAAAAGTACGCCTGCGAAGTCGTGGCCATGATTGGCGACGTCGGACAGCAGGAGGATCTCGCTGCGGCCAAGCGCAAAGCGCTGGCCACCGGCGCAAGCGAAGCATTCATCGAAGACTTGCGTGAGGAATTTATTACTGGCTACATTTGGCCCACGCTGCGCGCCGGCGCAGTGTACGAGCACAAATATTTGCTCGGCACATCGTTCGCGCGTCCGGTGATCGCCAAAGCGCAAGTGAAAATCGCGCGCCAGACGGGCGCCGACGCCGTCGCCCACGGCTGCACCGGCAAAGGCAACGACCAGGTGCGTTTCGACGTCACCGTGAAGGCCCTCGCGCCGGACCTGAAGATTATCGCGCCGTGGCGCGAGTGGTCCATCAACTCGCGCGAAGAGGCCATCGCCTACGCGCATACGCACAAAATTCCCATCGAGCAGACCGAGGCCAATATTTACAGCCGCGATCGCAACATCTGGCATCTCTCGCACGAAGGCGGCGTGCTCGAGGATCCCAACAACGCGCCCGACGATGCCATGTGGCAATGGATCGTTTCGCCCGACCACGCACCGGGCGTTCCCGGCGAAGTCGAGATCAGTTTCGAAGCCGGCACCCCGGTGGCCGTCAACGGCAAAATGCTCGGGCCGGTGGCGCTCATCAACCAGTTGAATGAAATCGCCGCGGCGCACGCCGTAGGCCGCACTGATCTCGTGGAAAACCGCCTGGTGGGCATCAAGTCGCGCGGTTGCTACGAAACGCCCGGCGGCACGCTGCTGGTCACCGCGCACCGCGAGCTGGAAGCGCTGTGCCTCGACCGCGAAACCTCGCATTACCAGCAGATGCTTTCGCTGCGCTACGCCGAAATGGTTTATTACGGCCTGTGGTTTACTCCGCTGCGCGAATCCCTCGACGCGTTTTTCACGCAGGCGCAGAAGCGCGTCACCGGCACCATCGGCCTGAAGCTCTACAAGGGCAACGTCAGCGTCACTAAGCGCTCTTCGTCCTTCTCGCTTTACTGCACGGACCTGGCCAGCTTCACCATGGGCCGCTACAACCCGCGCGACGCCGAGGGCTTCATCAACCTCTTCGCGCTCCCCGTGCTGGTGCCCGAGATGCGCGACGCAGGCGGCCGCAAGTGACCGAAGGCACAAGAAACAGAATGTGGGGTGGGCGCTTCGAGCGCGGGCCTGACGCGCTCTTCGACGAGTTCCAGCGCTCGTTTCCCTTCGACCAACGCCTGCTGCCCTACGAACTGGCCGTGGACCGCGCCTGGGCGCGCGCCCTGACCGCCGCAAAAATCCTCACGACGGACGAACTCGCCAAAATACTTGCCGCGCTCGATCAAATCGAGCAGCAGGCCAAAGCCGATCCGGCCTGGCTCGCAGCTTCGCCGGCCGAGGACGTGCACCACTTCGTCGAGTTGCAGCTCATCGAGCGGCTCGGCACGATCGGCGCGAAGCTCCACACCGGCCGCAGCCGCAACGATCTTGTCGCCACCGATTTCCGCTTGTTCGTCAAGGACGCGGCGAGGGAGATGCGCGGCGCCGTGGCCGCGCTCGTTGGCGCGCTGCTCGGCCGCGCGGAGCGTCACCTCGGCGTGCCCATGCCCGGCAGCACGCACCTCCAACACGCGCAGCCCATCCTGTGGTCGCACTTTCTTCATTCGCACGCGGAGTCCTTTCTGTGCGACGCGGCGCGCCTGGCCTCGGCGATTCAGTCTGCCAACGAATGTCCGATGGGCGCGGGCGCGCTGGCCGGCACGGCGTTCCCCATCGACCGCGCCGCCATTGCCCGCGAACTGGGCTTTTCCGGAATCACGCTCAACAGCCTGAGTGCCACCAGCCAGCGAGACTTCGCGCTCGATTACCTTTATGCGCTCTCCGTGCTGGCGACGCATCTCTCGCGCCTTGCCGCGGACATGACCCTCTTCGCCACGCCGGAGTTCGGCTTCATCGTGCTGCCCGACGAATACTCCACCGGCTCCAGCATCATGCCGCAGAAGAAAAATCCCGATTGTTGGGAATTGATTCGCGGTAAAGCAGGGAGAATTTCTTCGGCGCTCTTTGCATTGTTCAGTACGCTGAAGGGCTTGCCCTCCGGCTACCAGCGCGACCTGCAGGAAGACAAGGAAGGCCTCTTCGACGCGCACGACCAATCGCTGGCCATGACCCGCGTGGCCGCTGGCGCCATCGCCGCCACCGAAATCCGCGAAGAGCGGCTGCGCGAAGCGGCCTCCGACCCCGCGCTGCTGGCCACGGAAGTGGCGGACTACCTCGTCGCGCGCGGCGTGCCCTTCCGCCAGGCTCACGAAATCGTCGGCGCCATCGTGCGTGAGGCGGAAAACCGCGGAGAAGCGTGGCCTGCCTTTTCGCTCGCCAGATTGAAGTCATTTTCTCCCGCGTTCGAAGACGACCTGCACGCCTGGCTGACCGTGGAATCCGCGCTGGCCCGGCGCAGCGCTCCCGGCGGCACCGCGCCGGAGACGGTGCGCGCGGCGCTGAAGGATTGCCGCGAGCGTTTGCGCAAACTCGAGGAGGTCAGGTGAGGGCGCGCCGCGCAAAACGCGCAGACGTAGTCGCCATCCACGCGCTCGTGGCCAAGTACGCCGCGCAGGGCCTGCTGCTGCCGCGCACCGAAGACGAAATCCGCGCGCAAATCGGGCACTTCCTCGTCCTCGCGGAACAAGAACACATTGCCGGCTGCGTGGCGCTGGAACCCTACGGCTCGGAGTTGGCCGAAATCCGCTCCGTGGCCGTGGACGACTCCACGCGCGGCCGCGGCCTCGGGGCCAAGCTCGTGCAGTTTGCGCTTGCCGAGGCCAAGCGCCGCGGCTTCGCGCGCGTCTTCGCCGTCACCCACGCGCCGGAATTCTTCCAGCGGCAGGGCTTTGCGCTTTCCCATCGGCGCGCGCTGCCGGAAAAAATCGAGCGCGATTGCAACGGCTGCCCGAAACAGCGCTCCTGCCATCTCGCCGCCGTTGTCGCCGTCGTTCACCCGGAGCGCGTGGCGCTGCCGGTGCTGGCCTCCTCTGCCACCGCATGAGCACGCCCCGACCCTCGCAGATTCCCCGCGGCTTCCGTTTCGCCGCCACTTCCTGCGGACTCAAGAAAACCGGCGGGCTCGACCTCGCGATGATTACGAGCGACACGCCTGCTTCCGCCGCGGCCTTCTTCACCACCAATCTCGTGCAGGCTGCACCCGTAGTTCTTTCGCGCGAGCACGTGCGCGCGGCCGCGCGGCGCATGCGCGCCATCATCGTCAATTCCGGCAACGCCAATTGCTGTACAGGGAAAGTAGGCATGCGCGCCTCGCGGGACACCGCCGCTCGCACCGCACGCGAAATTGGCTGCGAGCCCGATGAAGTTGTCGTGTGTTCCACCGGCGTGATTGGCGTGCCTATGAAAGTGGAAAAAATTCTGAGCGCCTTGCCGGCGCTGGCAGGCTCGCGCGCCGCGCGCGGAGAGCTCTTTGACGCGGTCACCCACGCCATCATGACCACGGACACACGCCCCAAGTGGGCGGCAGCGGCGTGCCGCATCGGCGGAAAAACTGTGCGCGTGCTGGGCTGCGCCAAAGGCGCGGGCATGATTCATCCCAACATGGCCACCATGCTCGCGTTCGTGGTCACCGACGCGGCGATTGCGCCTGCCTTGTTGCGCCGCGCCCTGCGCGAAGTTGCCGCGCGTACCTTCAACTCCATCACCGTGGACGGCGACACCTCCACCAACGACACGCTCGCCATCCTCGCCAACGGCACTTCCGGCGCTCCTCGCATTACTCGACACTCGTCACTCGTCACTCGCCACTCCTTTGTCTCCGCCCTTGAAAAGGTTTGCCACTCGCTCGCGTTAGCTATCGTCGCCGACGGCGAAGGCGCGCAGCGCGTCGTGGAGATCGAAGTCCGCGGCGCTCGCTCCGACCGCGACGCCCGCCGCGTCGCCCTCACCATCGCGCATTCCCCGCTGGTGAAGACCGCTCTCGCCGGCGCCGATCCGAATTGGGGACGCATCCTCGCCGCCGCCGGACGCGCCGGCGTGCGCTTCGAACCCGACCGCACGCGCATCACCCTCGCCGGCATTCCCGTTTTCCGCCGCGGCCGCCCGCTCGATTTCGACGAGGCCACAGCCCATCAGGCCATGCTGGCGAAACACATTTCGATTGTTTTGGATTTAGGTGGGCAAACGCTCAAAGGCCACGCTGCTCGTATCTACACCTGCGACTTCACCGCTGAATACGTCCGCATCAACGCCAGCTACCGCACATGAGCACCACTACGATTCCCACTTCCATGTGTGGAACTGCTCGCGCAGTTTTGACTTGAGGAATTTTCCCACCGACGTTCGCGGAATGCTGTCGACAAACACCACTGCGTCAGGGACCTGCCACTTCGCAAACTTCGTGCCGAGGAATTCGCGCAATTCTTCGCCGGTGGCCTTCGCGTCTTTTTTCAGCACGACGCACGCCAGCGGCCGCTCCATCCATTTCTCGTGCGGGATGGCGAT